>NZ_JAPFQM010000001.1:1705135-2046163 GCF_026241205.1 Thermomicrobium sp. 4228-Ro | reverse complement strand
CGCTGAACCCCTTTCTGTCCCGCTTCTCGATCAAACCGGTCCTGCGCGTCCAACGCATTCATCCCGCCTTGCCTGCCTTGGCCACGAGTTCCTGGGCGATGCTCTCCGGCACCGGTGCGTAGTGGTCGAACTCCATGGTGTAGGTCCCGCGCCCCTGCGTCATCGAACGCAGATCGGTCGCGTACCCGAACATCGTTGCAAGAGGCACCATGGCGCGAATGACTTGAGCACCGGCCCGAACTTCCATGCCCTCGATCCGACCTCGGCGGGCATTGAGGTCGCCGATGACGTCACCGGTGAACTCTTCAGGCACGACCACCTCCACCCGCATGATCGGCTCCAGGATCACCGGATTACCGCGTCGCACACCCTCTTTAAGTGCCATCGACGCGGCAATTTTGAAGGCCATCTCCGAGGAGTCGACTTCGTGATAGGACCCGTCGAACAGGATCGCCTTGATGTCGACGACCGGATAACCGAAGACGCCGCCGCTCTGCATCGCCTCGCGGATACCGGCCTCGACCGCCGGGATGTACTCCTTCGGGATCACACCACCGACGATGCGATCTTCGAACACGAAGCCGCTACCGCGCGGCAGTGGCTCGAGATCCAGCCACACATGGCCATACTGGCCTCGACCACCGGTCTGGCGCACGAAGCGTCCCTCGACCCGCACCGGGCGCGTGATGGTCTCCTTGTAGGCGACCTGCTGCCGACCGATATTCGCAGCCACCTTGAACTCGCGCTGCATACGGTCGACGATCACCTCGAGGTGGAGCTCACCCATACCCGAGATGATCGTCTGGCCGCTCTCCGGATCGATGCGTACCTGAAAAGTCGGATCTTCTTCGGCTAGCCGCTGCAAAGCGAGTGAGAGCTTGTCTTGATCCGCCCGGGTCTTCGGCTCGACCGCCACCGAGATGACCGGCTCGGGGAACTGGATCGGCTCGAGCAGGATCGGATTGTCCGGATCGCACAGCGTATCACCGGTGAACGTCTTCTTCAGACCGATGACAGCACAGATATCACCGGCACCGATCCACTCCACCTCTTCCCGGTGATTCGCGTGCATCCGCAGGAGTCGCGAGATCCGCTCGCGCTCGCCCTTCGTGGAGTTGTAAACATAAGAACTACTGTGCAACCGGCCAGAGTACACACGCACATACGTCAACCGACCGACATGCGGATCCGACTGGATCTTGAAAGCCAGTGCAGCGAACGGCGCCTCGTCGTCCGCTTCGCGCGTGAACTCCTCACCAGTGACGGGATGTGTCCCCTTGACGGGCGGAATGTCGAGCGGTGACGGCAGGTAATCGACGATCGCATCGAGCAGGAACTGGACACCCTTGTTCTTCAAGGCTGAACCACAGAGTACCGGCACCAGCTGACCCCGGATGGTCGCAGCACGGAGCGCCCGGCGCAACTCCTCCGGAGCGATCACCTCACCTTCGAGGTAGCGCATCATCAACTCTTCGTCAGTCTCGACGATTTGTTCGATCAACCTGTGCCGCCACTCCTGTGCGACCTCCACGTAATCAGCCGGCACGTCCATATCCTCGATGTGCTGGCCGAGATCGTCGTGATAGATACGAGCGCGGAATTCGATGAGGTCGATGATGCCGCGGAACTCCGCCTCCAGACCGATCGGCCATTGGATCGCCACCGGGTTCGCCCGGAGCCGATCGCGGATCATGTCGATAGCACGTACGAAATTCGCCCCTACTCGGTCGAGCTTGTTGATGAAGCAGATACGAGGCACACGGTACTTGTCTGCCTGCCGCCACACCGTCTCCGACTGCGGCTCGACACCGTGCACCCCGTCGAAGACGACAACACCACCGTCCAGCACCCGGAGCGAACGCTCCACTTCCACCGTAAAGTCAACGTGACCCGGCGTGTCGATGATGTTGATACGGTGATCGCGCCAGAAGCAGGTTGTGGCCGCAGCAGTGATCGTGATGCCACGCTCCCGCTCCTGGATCATCCAATCCATCGTCGCGGTACCTTCGTGCACCTCACCGAGGCGATGGACCTTCCCTGTGTAGAAGAGAATGCGTTCCGTCGTCGTCGTCTTGCCCGCGTCGATATGGGCGATGATCCCGATGTTGCGCGTCCGCTGCAACAAGAGCTTTCGTTGTTCGGTCATCTGTGGTTGCACGGTACTCATAGATCTCGACCCCTGTCGTCCGTTCTCGACTTGGTTACCAGCGGTAGTGCGCGAACGCCCGGTTCGCTTCGGCCATCCGGTGCGTGTCGTCACGCTTCTTGATGGTCGCACCGGTATTGTTGGCAGCGTCGATGATCTCTGCCGCTAACTTGTCGACGAAGTTGTATCCACTGCGATTACGCGCCGACTGAATGAGCCAGCGCATCGCCAGCGAGACACGCCGGTGTGGCTCGACCTGGACGGGAACCTGGTAGGTCGCACCGCCGACTCGTCGTGGCTTGACTTCTAAGAGCGGCGAGGCATTGTGGATCGCTCGCTGGAACACCTCCAGCGGATGCTGCCCAGTGCGTTCAGCAACGATATCGAACGCCCTGTACACGATCCGCTCGGCTAGCGACTTCTTCCCGTTGCGCATCACCTTATTGATGAAGCGCTGGACGAGTTCACTCCCGTATTTCGGATCCGGCGGGATCGTTCGTCGCTCGTACTTCGGTCGCCTCGGCATCTCTCGCCGCCCCCTTCATCGATGTCCTTCTCGGCACGAGACAGACGAAGGCGGCAACCCTGGAGCGAATTCCCAATGCCGCACTTCGTCTGCCAACAACTCGTCAACCTGACGGGCGCCGACTCGTGCGCGAGACTACTCCTTCGGCTTCTTCGTCCCGTACTTGGAGCGCCCTTGACGGCGATTCTCGACACCCTTCGCATCCAGCGCGCCGCGCACGATGTGATAGCGCACGCCAGGCAAGTCCTTCACGCGCCCACCCCGGACGAGCACCACCGAGTGCTCTTGGAGGTTGTGTCCCTCACCCGGGATATAGGCGGTTACTTCGATGCCGTTCGTCAGCCGGACACGGGCGATCTTCCGCAGCGCCGAGTTGGGCTTCTTCGGCGTCATCGTGCGCACCGCGATACAAACTCCGCGCTTCTGCGGATTCCCCTTGGGAACCTGCCGAAGCTTGCCCGCGTTCCGGCCTACTCGACTATAAATGAACTGGAGCGCCGGCGCCTTCGACTTCTTGCGCCGCTGTTGCCGCCCCTTGCGCACCAGCTGATTGATTGTCGGCACCGTCGAGCCTCACTCTCCCACAACCGTCCGCTACGAGCTCGACCAGGACACTGAACAATAACACACCTTCGTGACCCGAACCCGGGTCACGAAGGTGTAGTGTACAGGACTCTGCCCGTAAAGTCAACCAACGTCGGCATCGTCAGGAAGCGACTACCTCTCGGGAGGCCATTCCCTCGTCGCTCATGCCTGCTCGCTGGTGCGCGACGCCTCCGCGTGCTCGCCATCATGCTGCTCCCCGCTCGGCACGTCGCCCCGACCGAGCTCAGCCAGGGGTTCTCCACTCGGGCCGAGGCCCACTGCTGCCAACCCGGCGAGCGTCACCTCATCCAGCGCACTCAGCGCTGCCTCCCGCCGTCGCTTCCGCTCCCAGAAACCTGAACCGGCCGGAATCAGCTTACCGATGATCACATTCTCCTTCAGTCCGCGCAGGTAGTCGACCTTCCCCTGGATCGCTGCCTCCGTCAGCACCCGCGTCGTCTCCTGGAACGACGCCGCTGACAGCCAGCTCTCGGTCGCCAGCGATGCTTTGGTGATACCCAACAACACTTGCTGCGCTGTCGCCGGCACGCCACCCTGCGCGATCACCTCCTCATTGATCCGCATGAGTTGCGCCCGATCCAACATTTCGCCGACCAGCAAATCGGTGTCACCAGGATCGGTGACCGCAACTTTCCGCAGCATCTGGCGGATGATGATCTCGATATGGCGGTCGTTCGTGACCACACCCTGCGACTTGTACACCTTCTGGACTTCGTCCAGGATGTACCGCTGCACCACATCGCGTCCGAGCGTCGAGAGCAGCTCCTCCGGACTGGCGTTCCCATCGGTGAGCGGCTGCCCCGCCTTCACCCGATCGCCGTCGCTCACCAGGAGGTGCGCTGCTGCCGGGAGCGGATACTCCTCCCGACGCTGCTCCTCGCGCCGAACGATCAGTTCATCCCCATCCACGAAGACCTCGCCGTCCATCGTCGCGACGATCGGCTCACCTTCGCCCTCGGCCGGGCGGGCGAGCACCTGACCCGCAACCACCTGGTCGCCCGTTCCGACCAGGACCGCATACCCAGCAGGCACTCGGTAGGCTTCCGTTTCGATCCGATCGTCGTGGACGACGACCTTTCGGCCGAACTCGTCCTCGATAACCTGGACGATACCGTCGATCTTCGCGAGGATCGCTTTGCCTTTCGGCTCCCGTGCTTCGAACAGCTCCTCGACCCGCGGCAGACCGGTCGTGATGTCCTCTCCTGCCACACCACCGGTATGGAACGTCCGCATCGTGAGCTGCGTACCCGGCTCGCCGATACTCTGGGCAGCGATGATCCCGACCGCTTCACCCAGTTCCACGATCTGCCGGGTCGCCAGGTTCCGGCCATAGCAGAGGCGGCACACACCGTAATCAGCCGCACAATACAGCGGAGTCCGGATCATGACCGAAGTGATCCGGTGCGTTGGTTCCGCCCGCTCGAGTGAAGCCAGAACCTGCGCGACGATCGGTTCCGTGATCTCCTCGTTCCGCCGGACGAACACCTCGCCGGTTGCCGGATCGATGAGATCCCGTGCCGCGACTCGCCCGAGAATGCGGTCGGCGTACGTTTCGCGATCCGGCACGTCCTCGAGTCGCACCCACATGCCGTCTTCTGTGCCGCAGTCGTCGATCGTGACGATGACGTCCTGGGCAACGTCGACCAAACGCCGGGTCAGGTATCCCGAGTCAGCCGTGCGCAACGCGGTGTCGGCAAGTCCTTTCCGCGCACCGTGCGTCGAGATGAAGTATTCCAGGACGGAGAGTCCTTCGCGGAAGTTCGAGCGGATCGGAAGCTCGATGATTTGCCCCTTCGGGTCGAGCATCAGGCCGCGCATTCCGGCCATCTGGTTGATCTGGTTGATGTTACCCTTGGCTCCGGACTTGCTCATCATGTACAGGCTGTTCTGCTCGCCCAAGCTCCGCTCGACGACTTGCGCCAGCTCGTCGCGTGCCTCGTTCCAGATCGCCACGATCTCTCGGTACCGCTCGGCATCGGTGATGAGACCGCGGCGGTACTGCCGCTCGACCTCGGCAACCCGTTCGTCAGCGCGGGCGATGATCTCTTTCTTCTCCGGCGGAATGTGCACGTCGGTCACGCCGATCGTGATGCCGCTCTTCGTCGCATAGTAGAAGCCGAGATCCTTGATCCGGTCGGCCAGCCGCGCGGTCTCGTCTGGACCGAGCTTCTGGTAACTTTCAGCGATCAGGCGTCGGAGCGCCTTCCGGTCCATCAGTTCGTTCCAGAAGCCTAGCTCCTTCGGCAGGATCTCATTGAAGAGAACCCGCCCCACTGTCGTTTCGACGAGCTGCGGACCACTGCCGTCGACCTCCATCCGGACTCGAATCGGTGCTTGCAGGTCGACCATCCCGCTCTGATAGGCGAGCACGACCTCATCGCGGCTGGCAAATGTCTTTCCAGCGCCGCGGGCACTCGGGTCCGGCAAGGTCATGACATAGCAGCCGAGCACGATATCGAGCGTCGGTGCGATGACCGGCTCGCCGTCGGACGGGTCGAGCAGGTTCCGCGTCGACAGCATGCGCTCACGCGCCTCGCGCTGTGCTTCCGCCGAAAGCGGCACGTGCACGGCCATCTGGTCGCCGTCGAAGTCGGCGTTGAAGGCTGCACACACGAGCGGGTGCAGCTGGATCGCCGACCCCTCGATCAGCTTGACCTCGAATGCCTGGATACCCAGTCGGTGCAGCGTCGGCGCACGGTTCAAGAGCACGAGATAGTTCTGTGTTACCTCTTCGAGCACGTCCCACACCCGCGGGTCCATACGCTCGACCAGGCGCTTGGCGGCCTTGATGTTGTGGGCGTGCCCATGGACCACGAGTCGCTGCATCACGAACGGCTTGAAGAGTTCGAGCGCCATCCGCTTCGGTAAACCGCATTGGTGGAGCTTGAGATCCGGACCGACCACGATCACCGAACGGCCGGAGTAGTCCACCCGCTTGCCCAACAGGTTCTGGCGGAAGCGCCCCTGCTTCCCCTTGAGCATGTCGGACAAGCTCTTCAGCTTGTGCTTGCTGGTGCCGGAGACCACACGTCCACGCCGGCCGTTGTCGATCAAGGCGTCGACTGCCTCCTGCAGCATCCGCTTTTCGTTGCGGATGATGATGTCCGGCGCACCGAGCTCGATGAGCCGCTTGAGCCGGTTGTTCCGATTGATGACGCGGCGATAGAGATCGTTGAGATCGGATGTCGCGAAACGCCCCCCGTCGAGCTGGACCATCGGTCGCAGATCCGGCGGTATGACGGGCAACACCGTCAGGAGCATCCACTCCGGACGGTTTCCGCTCTTCCGCAGCGCTTCTACCAAGCGCAAACGCTTGGCGATCCGCTTCTGCCGTTGACCACTCGACTGGGCGAGTTCGGCCCGGAGCTGAGCCGAGAGCTGGTCGAGGTCCATTCGCGAGACGACCTCGTATGCTGCTTCGGCACCCATCTTCGCTTCGAACACACCGGGCGCGATCTCCAGGAGATCGCGGTACTGCTGTTCGGTGAGGACCTGAAGCTCGCGGATCTCCTGAACCTGGCGAATCAGTTCGTCGGCTTCCGCACGGAGATCCTGCTTTTGGCGCTCGATCTCTGATTGGAAAGACGCAAGCTGGTCGGTAAGGCGCGCGGCGAGCAACTCCTGCTCAGCCTCCACGAGCGCCTGTTCTCCGCTCACCGTGCTGCGACCGAGGCGTTCGGCCTCGCTGACCGCCTCCTGCTCCACTTCATCCAGCAGGAGGAGATGGCGCTCCGCAATTCGTTCACCCTGTGCGACAATCAGGCGTCCCGCGAACTCGATATCGTTCTCCGCTACTGCCCCCAGCAACTGCTGCAAGCGCTCGCGGACCTCGGCCGCCTGCCGGCGAACCCGCTCGACTTCGGCCATGGCACGCTCGCGCGCCTGGCGCTCGAGCCCGACGCGTCGCTCACGGAGCACCGTCAGCTCGGCCGACTGCGCCTCTTCTAACTCGCGACGCTTCGCCTCGAGCTGGCGATCGAGTTCCTCGAGCTCCGCTTCGAGTTCCTGCCGGATGTGCTCGATGAGCTCCTGGCGCTTCGCCTCGTCCACACGTGTGACCAGATAGGAGGCGAAGTAGAGCACGCGTTCCAGATTCCGTGGCGTGATATCGAGTAAGAGGCCGAGTCGGCTCGGCGTTCCCTTCACGTACCAGATATGGGCAACCGGCGCCGCCAGCTCGATATGCCCCATCCGCTCGCGGCGGACTTTCGAACGCGTGACCTCGACGCCGCATTTGTCGCAGATCGTTCCGGCGTAGCGCTGCCGCTTGTACTTGCCGCAGTAGCACTCGAAATCCTTAGTCGGGCCGAAGATCCGCTCACAGAACAGGCCGCCGTGCTCTGGCTTGAGCGTCCGGTAATTGATCGTTTCTGGCTTGGTTACCTCACCGTACGACCAGCTTCGGATCGCCTCCGGTGAGGCCAGGCCGATCCGGATCGCCTCGAAGTGGTTGACGTCGACGGTTTTCCGCGTGTCCCGCTGTCGTGCGACGGTGCTCATGCGTTCTCACTCCTGCTCGTCACTCTTCCGTGCGTTCGAAGCCGCTCAGATTGATACGATCGAGGTGCGAGAGAATCTCGCGCTCTCGACCGTGGTCCTCGCCGAACTCGATCGGTTCCTCGTCCTCGTTGAGTACCTCGACCGAAAGGCCGAGACTCCGGAGTTCCTTGACGAGCACCTTGAACGACTCCGGAACGCCTGCCTCGACGATCGGCTCGCCTTTGACGATCGCCTCGTACGTCTTGACGCGTCCGACGACGTCATCCGACTTGACAGTGAGCATCTCCTGCAGCGTATGGGCAGCGCCATATGCCTCCAATGCCCACACCTCCATCTCGCCGAAGCGCTGACCACCGAACTGCGCCTTCCCGCCGAGTGGTTGCTGCGTCACGAGCGAGTACGGGCCGGTCGAGCGAGCATGGATCTTGTCCTCGACCAGGTGCACCAGTTTCATCATGTAGATGATGCCGACCGTCACTGGTCGATCGAACTTTTCGCCCGTCCGACCATCGTACAGTTCGACCTTTCCGTCCTCCGGTAGACCAGCTTTGCGGAGCAGTTCGCGGATGTCCTCTTCCTTCGCCCCGTCGAACACCGGGCTCGCCACCTTGATCCCGAGCGTGTGCGCTGCCCAGCCGAGGTGTGTCTCCAGGATCTGCCCCAGATTCATCCGCGACGGAACGCCGATCGGGTTCAGAATGATGTCCACCGGCGTGCCGTCCGGCAGGTACGGCATGTCCTCGATCGGCACGATACGGGAGACGACTCCCTTATTTCCGTGCCGACCCGCCATCTTGTCACCCTCGGAAATCTTCCGCTTCTGCGCGATCAGCACGCGCACCATCTCGTTGACGCCCGCCGGAAGCTCCACACCGTTCTCGTCGTCGCGGCGGAACCGCTTAACGTCGATGACGATGCCATGCACTCCGTGCGGAACGCGCAGACTCGTATCCTTCACGTCGCGCGCTCGCTCACCGAAAATCGCGCGCAGCAAACGCTCCTCAGCCGAGAGTTCGGTTTCGCCACGCGGCGTGACCTTCCCAACCAGGATGTCATTCGGACGGACTTCAGCGCCGATGCGGATGATGCCGTCGGCGTCCAGATTGCGCAAGCTATCCTCGCCGACGTTCGGAATGTCGCGAGTGATCTCTTCCGGCCCGAGCTTGGTGTCGCGCGCCTCGCACTCGTACTTCTCGATATGGATCGACGTGTACACGTCGTCGCGCACGAGGCGCTCGCTGATGAGGATCGCGTCCTCGAAATTGCCGCCCTCCCAGGACATGAACGCCACCAGTACGTTCTGGCCCAGCGCGAGTTCACCGTTCTCGGTGCTCGAGCCGTCGGCGATCACGTCGCCCGCCTCGACACGCTGTCCCTTCTGAACAATCGGGCGCTGGTTGATGCACGTATCCTGGTTGGAGCGCACGAACTTCCGGAGCTCGTAGACGCGCTCGTTCCCGTCGTCTTCCAGCACGACGATGCGGCGGGCTGTGACGGACTTGACGATGCCACCCTTCTGCGCTACAACGACCTGACCCGAATCGCGTGCCGCCTGGTATTCCACACCGGTTCCGACGATCGGCGCGCGAGGACGCAACAGCGGTACGGCTTGCCGTTGCATGTTGGCGCCCATCAGTGCCCGGTTGGCATCGTCGTGCTCGAGGAACGGGATAAGGGCTGCCGACACCGAAACCACCTGCTTCGGCGAGACGTCCATGTAGTCGATCTTCTCCGGCACCTCGATGACAAACTTCCCCGCTCGCCGTGCTTCGACACGCGTCGCGACGAAGCGCATCCCTTCGTCCAGCGGGGTATTCGCCTGAGCGATCGTGTAGTGCTCTTCCTGATCGGCAGTGAGGTACTCCACCTCGTCGCTGACGAACGGCACGACGTCCACGCGCGTCACGCCGGCTGCGAGCAAACGGTCGCGCAATGCCGGGTCGACCGCCGTCCCCCGCAGAGCCAAGACCTCGCCAGTTGCTGGATCGACGACATCAGTCCGGATCACTTGCCCGACCACGAGATCAGCTTGCGTCGGGAGTTCGAGCGTTCGGTACACCCGCCGGTACGGGGTCGTGATGAAACCGTACTCGTTGACTTTCGCGTAGGTGGCGAGCGACGTAATCAGTCCGATGTTCGGTCCTTCCGGTGTCTCGATCGGGCAGATCCGACCGTAGTGCGAGTCATGGACGTCCCGCACCTCGAAACCAGCCCGCTCGCGGTTCAGGCCGCCCGGACCGAGCGCCGACACGCGGCGCTTGTGCGTCAGTTCCGCAAGCGGATTCGTCTGATCCATGAACTGCGACAGCTGGCTCCCGGCAAAGAACTCCTTGATCGCAGCGCGCAGCGGTCGCGTACTGCTGATCAGACTCGCGGGGGTGACCGTTTCGATATCGACGATCGTCATCCGCTCGCGGATGCCGCGCTCGAGCCGTTGCAGTCCGGTGCGCAAGTGCATCTGGATCAGCTCACCGACCGTCCGCACGCGCCGGTTGCCCAGGTGGTCGATATCATCCGGTCGGTCGAGGCCACGATTGACGAGAATCATCGTGCGGACGACCGCAGCGAAGTCTTCCGGCGTGAGAATGCGGACATCCGGCGCCACGGAAAGGCCGAGTCGCTTATTCAGCTTGTAGCGACCGACCTTTCCAAGGTCATACGTGCGCGCATTGAAGAAGAGACGCTCGATCAGGGCCGCTGCATTTTCGCGGGATGGCGGATCGCCCGGACGCAACGTCTTGTAGATCTCCATCTGCGCTTCTTCGCGGCTTTTCGTTCGGTCGCGTTCGATCGTCGCCGCGATGTACCGGTGATCCGGATCGGTGTCGACATCGGCGAACAAGTCATAGAGCTGCTCGTCCGTGCCATAGCCCACTGCCCGGAGCAGGACTGTAACCGGCAGCTTCCGCTTCCGGTCGATCTTCACCGAGAGGACGTCACGGTTCGAGGTCTCGAACTCCAGCCACGCCCCGCGCGAGGGGATGAGCTTGGCCATACAAAGCTGCCGGCCTGTGGCAGGATCGGTCTCGAGCTCGAAGTACGCTCCTGGCGAGCGAACCAGTTGCGAGACGACCACACGCTCGGCACCATTGATGACGAACGTGCCCGTCTCGGTCATCATCGGGAAATCATCGATATAGATATCACTTTCCTTGACCTCGCCCGTATCCCGGATAACGAGCCGGACACGGAAGTACAGCGGGGCTGCATACGTCATGTCCCGCTCCCGACAAATGTCGGGAGAGTAGCGGGGCTTCTCGAACCAGTGCCGCAGGAAGTGCAATTCGAGCTTCCCGTTGTAGTCGATGATCGGTGAGATCTCTTCCAGGAGTTCCCGCATTCCTTCATTCTTGAACCATTCGAACGACTTGAGCTGGAGTTCGATGAGATTGGGCATCTCCAGCACGGTTGGAATACGCGAGAAAGAAATCCGGCCGATACCGAGATTCGACCGCACCTGACGGATTCCGGACGATACCGTCGTGGTCGTCCCTGTCGTCACGGCCATTTCACTCCCCTTCGCTGCCACGGATTGCCGATGTCCTACCGGGATGATGGGGTACACGCAGCGAGATCACGAGACACGGGCGGCAACGAACCGCCCGAGAACGCGCTGCAGTCGCGCGAAAAACCAGAACCCGAGCAGCCGCAAGCCGCTCGGCTGGCCCCATCGATCGCTTCGCTGTGCGTCACGCCGCCGCATGCGCGCGTGCCACCTCTTCGCAAAACGCCAGCGTACCACGCTGCGGGCCCCGTGTCAAGTACATCTCGGATACGACTCCTGAGCGCGAGACGGTGTAACCGAGGGCAGACGCGCACCACCCCAGCACCGCTGGTAGCATCGTATCTCCCTGCGCAGACACGCGGTCGCCCCGAACGGCCGTTCTGACCACACCGCTCCTGCTGGCGAGTCCCCACTCCCCTTGTCCCTACGGGGCCTCACGTGCTATAGTAGGATCCTGGAACGAGCGCCCGTAGCTCAATGGATAGAGCGTTTGCCTCCGGAGCAAAAGGTTGCAGGTTCGAGTCCTGCCGGGCGCACCGTTGTCC
Source organism: Thermomicrobium sp. 4228-Ro (assembly GCF_026241205.1). Lineage (NCBI taxonomy): Bacteria > Pseudomonadati > Thermomicrobiota > Thermomicrobia > Thermomicrobiales > Thermomicrobiaceae > Thermomicrobium > Thermomicrobium sp. 4228-Ro. The sequence goes on along the minus strand of NZ_JAPFQM010000001.1, from coordinate 2,034,335 downwards.
TCAGGAACGACTTCGACGGTACTCGGTCGGTTCGGAAATTTCCCATTCCGCTCGCAGCAACTGTTCACGACGGCGCCGTACCCGGAACAGGCGATACCAGAAGAGGAAAGGCCCCGAACCCAGCACCAGCAATCCGAGAAACCAAGCAAGATGACTGAAGATCAGATACCAGGCCGTCGGCCAATCGACTGAAAACACGATGACCAGCAGGACCGTCCACACCTTGAATCCGACGACGATTCCACCGAACCACCATGCGATGCGACGGAGGTTACTGCGCTCTTCCATGGCGTCAGTGTACTCCGCGATGCCGCTCCTCGGCATCGGTCTGACCTCCCGGCATTGATCGGTGCTGACAGTGTCCGTACACCCCTGCTATACTGCCCACGTCATGGGGAAGGCCAGCACGAACCGTTCCCGTCGACTGTGAGTGTACACTGAACGCCGAACCGGCCACCGCACTGTCCGAACCGGGGAACGAAAGGAGTACGATGATGTTCCGACGCGAGTCACGCGATCCCATCGAGCGACCGCTCTCACAGTTTCGGCAGCACCTCGAGCAGGCGTCCCTCGAAGATGAGGAGATCGCCCCCGACGAGGAGTTACCGGCACCAGCGGCACAGGAACCCGTGCTGCCTACTTACCAGCGTCCACCGGCGTATCCGCAAACGGAGGCCGTGCCCCGTGGCTCATCGCTTGCAGCCATGGACCGAGCGCTCAGCGTCGTCGCAGCCAATGCACGATGGGAGGGGACACTCCAGACCGAAGGTTCCCTTATCATCCACGGTCAGGTCAAAGGAGCGATCCGCGCCAGCCACGATGTGACCATCGCCGAAGGTGCCTCGGTCGACGCAGAAATCTCCGCACAGAACGTCGTCGTGCACGGCACGGTTCAGGGCCGAATCGAGGCACGCGGACGACTCGAGATTCACGCGAGTGGGCAGGTGATCGGGGAAGTCCAGGCGCCGACTCTCGTGGTCCATGAGGGAGCACGACTGTCCGGCAAGCTGAAGATGGGCGCAGCCGATGCCAGCGATCGTTAGACGGGAGGTCGTCTATGTTCGAGCCGATGACCGGCCCGGTGTCTCGCATGGTTGAGAGCTTGACGTTGATCGACCGGTACACATCGGTCGATGGCACCTTGTCCTCGAGTCGTGACATTCGCATCGAGGGAGAATTGCGGGGGACGCTCCGCTGTGAGGGATCGGTGCAGATCGCCGAAGGAGCGCGTGTCGATGCGACGGTCGAAGCGGGGGGCATCACGGTGGCCGGGACGCTGCGCGGCACGATCGATTGCCGCGGGAAACTCCACGTTCTGAAGACCGGCCTCGTCGCAGGAACGATTACAACACGACTGCTCGTCATCGAGGAGGGCGGCCGCTGTGAAGGCGAACTTTCGATGACCGTCGATCCGAATCTTCTTCCCACTGCGAGTTCACCGTTGGATTCCCGTTCGACGAGTGGACGTATGGTGGAAACCGAATCGCTCGAGTCGTAAAGGACTGGCGAACGCTGCGTTATACTGAGGCGACGAAGGCGACGTGGACGCCTCCGGGTGGAAAGACGGTACGAGGATGTCGATCGAGCGCAAGTGCGGAACATGCAGGTATTTCGAGCCAGCGCCGCTGTGGCGAAAAGGTTGGTGCCGTCACCCGCTCCTGTATGCACCGCACCAGAGTCATCTCGTCAGTGAGGACGACCTCGATTGCGACCGCGGGATGACCAACTACTGGGAACCTGCCGAGCAACCACCACGCGAACCCACCGAGGAAGCAACGCACGAGTTCCAGGTCGTGCGCGAGTGGGCGACGACAGGGGGGGTCGGGAGAAGTGGCCAGTCGGATGCAGGACGAGAGCGAGGGATAACCATGAGTTTCTTCCGGGACGAGCCTCCGACGAGCCACCAACCCGAGCATGAGGAACCAACAATTCCACCGTACAGTAGTCGTCCGACCGGAGGAACACCTTTCGGCAGCGAACGATCTTTCACGTACCAGACAGATGACCGCTATTGGACGGACTATCTTCGCATCGCTGCCCCCGTACTCGGCGTCATCTTGATGCTCGGCCTGGCCTGGTTTTGGCTCAACCAACTTTTGGGCCGCAACGCTTCAGAGGTCATCCCAACTGCCACCTCACAAGTGATCACCGGGCCCACTCCCACACCGGCTGGAACACCGTCCGGACTGGTCGTCGTCACTCCTCCGTCAGCGTCGACGCCGACCGCGGTCGCATCACCGACAGCGCGCACCACAATCGGACCTGGTGCAACGGTCGTGGTCACGAACACCGACGGCGCAGGAGTCAACCTGCGGGCAGCTCCGAGTACCAACGCCGATATCGTCGCGCAGCTGCCGGAGGGCACCGAACTCACGGTGATCGGCGACTCGGTATCGGCTGACAGCTATGTCTGGTGGCCAGTGAAGTACGGCGACCAGAACGGGTACGTGGTCGCCGATTACTTGGAACTTGCCCGGTAAGCCCACGGAGCTGGCATGGTATACTCGTGGCGCCGGCCCTGGTGCCGGAATCAACACGTGCCTGGACCACGTTCGGTGTGCCGTGCCAGTGCTCGGCGCGGTCGATACGTGGGACGAAGGGTGCGGAAGTCGAACACCGGTTCGCTATAAGTAGGGAGTAGGAGCCGTGTCGGTCACCGAACACGAAACGGAACAGCTTCCTCTCAAGGCTCTTCTCGAGGCTGGGGTGCACTTCGGGCACCAGACGAAGCGTTGGAACCCGAAGATGCGCCCGTACATCTTCGGGGAACGCAACGGAATCCATATCATCGATCTGCGCCAAACCGCTCGTTTGCTTGGTGAAGCAGAAACCTTCGCTCGCGAGATCGCAGCTCGTGGTGGTATCTTCATTTTCGTCGGGACAAAAAAGCAGGCCCAGGAGATCATGCGCACGGAAGCGGAACGCTCTGGGCAGTATTACGTCATCGAGCGGTGGCTCGGCGGTACCCTGACGAATTTCGTGACGATCCGCCAGCGCTTGCGCTACCTCGTGCAGCTCGAGGAGGAAGTCCACAGCGCGAACTTCCCGCTTTTGCCGAAGAAGGAGCAGATGCGAAAGCTCCGCGAACTGCAAAAGCTCCAGCGAACCTTGGGCGGACTTCGCGGACTGACCCGTCTGCCCGACGCACTGTATGTCGTCGATCCGCGCCGTGAGGCAATCGCGGTCGCGGAGGCTCGGCGCTTGGGGATTCCGATCATTGCGATGGTCGATACGAACTGCGATCCGGATGTCGTCGACTACGTGATCCCGGCGAACGACGACGCTATCCGTTCTATTCGCTTGATCACCAGCCGGATCGCGGACGCGATCATCGCTGGTCGAACGCAGTACGAGAGCGTGGAGGGCCTCCGGGAGGAACTCGAAGAACGTGCGGCACCAACCTACGAACTCTTCGACGAGGAGTACGTGGAATTGCAAGAAGATTTCGACGAGGAACTCGAAGAAGAGGAGCAGAGCTCGCTCGAGGCGCGTTTGCCGAAGCACAAGTATTGATGACGGTTTTCCGATCGGCCGGCATCGACAAGCCGGCCACTTTGTGTCCGAAGGACCGCGGTGACGAGGAGGGACAGCGTGACGATCACGACCGAAATGATCAAAGAATTGCGCGAGCGTACTGGTGCTGGCATTATGGACGCGAAACGGGCGCTCGAAGAGGCGGGCGGTGACATGGAGCGTGCCGCCGAGATCCTCCGGCAGCAGGGCTTGGCGCGAGCTGCGCGTAAGGCCGGTCGCGCAACGAGCCAGGGCTTGGTGCACGCCTACATCCATGGTGGCGGGCGCATCGGCGCGCTCATCGAGGTGAACTGCGAAACCGATTTCGTCGCGCGTACCGACGAGTTCAAGCAACTCGTTCACGACCTCGCAATGCAGGTTGCTGCTACTGCACCGCGCTACGTGGCCGTCGAGGACGTACCACCTGAGGTACTCGAGGAAGGGGCACGCCAGGCTGGGTCTGCCGAGAAGTTCATCCAGCAGGTTGTTCTCCTCGAGCAGCCCTTCATCAAGGATGCTTCGCGCACGGTCGAGGAGGTCATCAAGGAGGCGATCGCACGCCTGGGAGAGAATATCCGTGTCCGGCGCTTCGCACGCTTCGAGCTCGGTAGCGACGAGGCATGATGCGAGCGAACGACTCGAGCACCCGCGGACCGTACCGACGCGTGCTCTTGAAGGTCTCCGGCGAGGCGATGATGGGTGACGTCGGTTATGGCATCGATCCGGGCGTGGTGGCTCGCCTCGCCGAGGAGATCGCGCGGGTCGCGGCGAGGGGAATTCAGATCGCGCTCGTTGTCGGCGGTGGGAACATCTGGCGCGGACTGGCCGCGAGTGCACGCGGTATGGATCGAGCTACCGCCGACTACATGGGTATGCTCGCAACCGTCATCAATGCACTTGCCCTCCAGGACGCACTCGAGCGACAAGGGGTGCCGACGCGCGTCCAGACTGCGATCGAAATGCACCAGGTCGCCGAACCATACATCCGCCGGCGCGCGATCCGACATATGGAAAAGGGGCGTATCGTCATTCTGGCCGGCGGAACCGGGAATCCCTACTTCACCACCGATACTGCCGCAGCACTGCGCGCCGTCGAACTCAATTGTGACGTCCTTTTGATGGGCAAGTACCGCGTCGACGGTGTCTATGACGATGATCCTCGTCGCAATCCACGCGCGCGCAAGTATCGAGTCGTGTCTCATCAAGAAGCGCTCGAGAAGAATCTCCGGGTGATGGACCAGTCAGCCCTGGCCTTGTGTCGTGAAAATGACCTCCCAGTCATCGTTTTCGACTTGCTCGTGCCAGGTAATATTGAGAAAGCAGCACTTGGCCACGAAGTCGGCACGCTCGTTTGTTCCGGTACGTCGGCCTACGCGTAATCGAACGGTCGGTCATCGAAGGGAGTTCGGGCGATGATCGACGACATTCTCCGCGATGCTGAACATCGCATGAAGAAGAGCTTGGAACTTCTCAGAAACGAACTGTCCGGCATCCGTGCCGGTCGTGCATCCCCCAGTCTCATCGAGCATCTCGCAGTGAATTACTACGGCACCCCGATGCCGCTCAATCAGCTCGCCAGCATTACCGCCCCGGAATCGCGTCTCCTCGTCATTCAGGTCTGGGACAGTAGCGCCGTCAGCGCAGTCGAGAAGGCGCTTCGCCAATCGGAACTCGGTCTTAATCCCTCTGTCGATGGCCAGACCTTGCGTGTGCTCTTGCCACCGCTGACTGAAGAACGCCGCAAACAGCTCGTGAAAATGGTCCACCAGCACGTCGAGGAGGCCAAGGTTGCCATCCGAAACATCCGCCGCGATGCCCTCGCCGATATCAAGAAACTTCTCAAAGAGAAGCAGATCAGCGAGGACGACGAGCGACGCGCCGAGCAACGGCTCCAGGATCTGACGAACCGGTACATAGCCGAAGCTGACAAACTCGGAAAGCAGAAGGAGCATGACATCCTCGAAGTCTGATCGCCATCCCCAAGACACTCGCGACTCGCCATGCGGTCCTGTCCCCACGCATGTCGCGATCATCATGGATGGGAACGGTCGCTGGGCGACCCGGCGAGGGTTGCCTCGCTTGGCTGGGCACCGGGCTGGTACCGAGAACATCCGACCGATTACGTTCAAGGCCGCTGAACTCGGCATTCGCTATCTCACGTTATGGGCATTCTCGACGGAGAACTGGCGCCGTCCGAGAGAAGAAGTCGAGGGATTGATGCAGATCCTCAGCGAGGTCATCGAGCGCGAAACGGACGAGTTGCACCGCCACGGCGCCCAACTCCGTCATATCGGTAGTCTCGACGGTCTCTCACCCGAGCTTCAAAAGCAGATACAAAACGCCATCGAGCGAACGAAGAACAACGATCGGATCATCTTGACGATCGCCTTCAACTACGGTGGCCGCGCCGAAATCGTCCGAGCTATCCGACGTATCATCGAAGATGGCATTCCACCCGAAGCGGTCGACGAAGCGACCGTCGAGCGGTACCTCTTCACGGCCGGCATGCCGGATCCTGACCTGATCATCCGCACGTCCGGCGAACTGCGGACGAGTAACTTCCTCATCTGGCAGGCAGCCTACGCTGAGTACTACTTCACCCCTACTCTCTGGCCAGACTTTACCCCCGAGGAATTCGAGGCAGCGATCAGAGACTATCAACGGCGAGAGCGCCGTTTCGGGGGCCTCTGGGATACGCAACGATCGAACCAGGCCTCGGAACCGTGCGCCAGCGCACCATAAGTGCAACGATCGTCCTATTGATGACTGTCGTGCCGCTCGCACTGGGGCCATATCCTTGGCTCATGCTGCTTCTTTCGGTTCTTCTCCTCGGTGCACGTGAACTAGCCGCCGGTTTGGGTCACCTGGTCGAGAGGCCGCTCTCGGTACCGAGTATCGTCCTCGCCGGGAGCGTGCCAATTCTTTTGGCAGCGTCGCCCCTTCCGGAGACACTCTTTCCGGCAGCAGTGAGCCTCTCGATCTTCCTCCCGTTCGCCTGGCATACGTGGGGAACCGAATTCCGACACGGGATGCAGGCAGGCACGCTGGCAGCTTTCGCGGCGACTTACCTCGGCATCCCTCTGGCAGCGAGTCAAGTACTCCGCGCGATGGAGGGGCGGCCGAGCGCACTGTGGATCACGACCATCGCTGACCTCACCGGCTCCTCGACGACTGCCCTCGGTCTCGCATGGCTGGCCTGGGCCCTCGCAGTCACCTGGTTCACGGATATCGCTGCGTACCTGGTCGGCCGGCGATTCGGCCGACGGAAGCTCGCGCCTCGAGTCAGTCCGGGCAAGACTTGGGAGGGCGCCGTCGCCGGGTGCGTGACCGGTCTCGTTATCGGTCTGGCAACTGGAATGCTCTTCGGTCTCCCACTGTCACCGTGGGCGAGTGCGGCATTCGGCGTCATCATCGCTCTTCTTGCCGAACTCGGCGATCTCGCTGAGTCATACATGAAGCGCGCAGCTGGAATCAAGGATTTCGGTACCCTCCTGCCGGGACATGGCGGCGTGGTCGATCGTATCGACGCACTCTTGGTGACCATTCCTGCCACCTTGCTTCTTGCTACACTCCTCACCGGAGGGAACTGATGCGACTCCGGCTCAGCATCTTGGGATCGACCGGGTCGATCGGGCGGCAAACGCTCGAGGTTGTCGACGCGCACGCAGACCGCTTCGAGGTTGTGGCGCTCGCTGCTCGGCGTGAGAGCGCACTCCTGGCGAGCCAAGTCGCTCGCTATCGCCCACGTCTGGTCGTTGTCGCCGAACCGACCGAGCAGCGGGCTGTGTCCGCACCAACCGTGATGAGTGGACCGGAAGGTCTGGTCGCCGCCGCGACCCTGACCGAGGCGGACATCGTCGTCATCGCCCTGGCTGGTCAAGCTGGCGTGCGTCCGACCTTGGCCGCCGCCGCCGCGGGGAAATGCATCGCGCTCGCCAACAAAGAGAGTGTGGTTTGCGCTGGCGAACTCCTCATGCGTACAGCCAGTGAGCATGGAGCCACGATCCGACCGATCGACAGCGAGCACAGTGCGCTCTGGCAGCTCTTGCATATTCCCCACCGCCGGGAGGAACTCGACCGAGTCATCATCACTGCCTCCGGTGGACCCTTCCGCACAACACCCCTCGAGCGGTTGGAGGCTGTGACTCCCGCGGAAGCGCTAGCCCATCCGACATGGCGGATGGGACCGAAGATTACAATCGACTCCGCGACCTTGATGAACAAGGGGCTCGAGATAATCGAGGCGCACTGGCTTTTCGACCTTCCCTTCGAGCTCATCGATGTCGTTATCCACCCGCAAAGCATTCTCCATGCCATCGTTAGCTTTCGTGACGGCTCCACACTCGCCCACGCCGCTTACCCAGATATGCGCGTGCCGATCCAATACGCGCTTCTCTATCCGGAACGACCACCAGGATTGGTTCTGCCGCTGGATCTCGCTACCATCAGCAAACTGGAATTCTTCGCTCCGGATCCGGCACGCTTCCCGGCACTCGAGCTGGCCCGCGAGGTCGGTCGGGCGGGAAGCACCTATCCCACCGTGCTCAGTGCCAGTGACGAGGTAGCAGTTCAGGCCTTTCTCGAAGGACGCATCCGTTTCACCGATATCGTGCCACTGGTTCGCCGGGTCGTGGAGCAGCACCGCCCCCTCGGTGCCCCTCTCACGCTTGACGCCATCCTGGAGGCGGACCAGTGGGCTCGTTGTGTCACGGAGGAGGAAATCGCGCGCTTGGCCGTACACCGCTAATCGAATCGCGCCCTCGCCAGCGCGAGCACGACGACCGACTGTGCGCCTGCCGATTCCAGTGCCTCAGCCGCCGCACTGATCGTTGCGCCCGTCGTCACGACGTCGTCGACCAGGAGAACGGTACCCTGCAGCGGTGAACCGATCCAGCGAAACGCATTGCTCACGTTCCGGATACGGTCGGCTTGTGTCAGCCCAACTTGCGAGAGCGTCGACTTCACGCGCACCAGCTCTTCTCGCATGGGCAGAGCGAGCGTCCGTGCGATAGCCCGCGCGATGAGCGCACTCTGATTGAAGCCGCGCTCCTGCAACCGTGTTCTGTGCAAGGGAACCGGCACGACACAGCTGAACGCTCCCTGCCAGTGCGCGAGCAGCTCGGGAGCAACCGCAGCCACGTCGGCAGCCAGCACCTCACCACGCCGCCGCTCGCCCCGATACTTCACGCGATGGAGGGCTGAGCGAACCACTCCATCGTACACATAGGCCGCCCGGACAGCCTCGATGACACTAGGCCACGCGGAACACTCCCGACAGCGATCCGCGGACGAACCCGGTAAGTCACATCGCGCGCACCGCGATCCCATCAGTCGCGCCTGATTAATGGACAGAGCGCACCGCGCACACCACCAGGCTCCTGGCCAACCGCAGCCGCCGCAGGTCGGCGTGAACAGGAGGCGTTCGAGCTGCTGGTTCAACCAGTGCAGCAATCGAAGAGTCCTGGTCTCACGGCGAAACGGCATCATCTCGTTCGCACGACCCTTCGTTCGGCACCAGTCGCAAGAGTTGTCCTCGCGTGAGGCGGCATCGTGCGATGGTCCCAGCTGGCAACTCGATCACGTACCGAGCCCCCGGGCAGATCGGCCCGACCCGCCACGGCGAAACCGACTCAGCTAGACAGCGAATACGCCAGTAACTGTCGAGAAAGACAACATCGATCGAAAAGCGCATGCCGAGAGTATGAATCGACGAGCACGGCACCAGGACGAGAGCCTCTCCTGGGCGCAAAGCGGACCGCCCTAGTAAGCCCCGCAGCCGGCGCCACCAGGTGCTGGCGATTTCGACGCGATCCGCGACGACTGCACCAGAGGATACCTCGAGTAAGACGTGTTCATCCGCTCCTCCTGGTGTCCGCACCTCCCAGGCACTCCGGTTGTTACCATTACTCGTTCGGGGAGATGGATTGGACGATGTCACACCGTACCCGATCCTTCCGTGGGCGACACTACCTCTTCGTACTCCTACTCGTATCGATCGGCATCCTCACCCTTCCCCGCCAGGTTTCAGCTCATGCTGAACTCTTCAGCGCCGATCCACCACCCGATGCCCTTCTCCAGCAGTTCCCGACAATCCTGTCGCTGTCATTTTCGGAACCCGTCGATGTCATCGGGAACGGCATCGTCGTTCTGGCGCCGAGCGGCCGTCCCGTCCAGCTCGATGGAACGATACATTTCGACGAGCAGCGAACGACGATTCTCATTCCACTCGAAAATTCGGACGAAGAGGGTACGTACACGGTTCGCTACTCCGTCATCGGTGTCGACGGCCACCTCGTCAGCGGGCACTATTCGTTTTCGGTCGGGTCATCGACGCAATCTCCGGGAGTTCCCCGAGTCGAACCCTCCATCGTCTTGCAGAGTGGTGCCCGACTGCTTCACCTACTGGGCCTCGCGCTGGTGCTCGGGAGTGTTTTCCTGGCTCTCGCCGGCGGCAATCGTGTCATGCCCTCCGTCCAACGTCCACTGCGTCGGGCTACGCGCACTGGCGCGATACTGGTCAGTGTCGCCGCGGTCGCTCAGCTGAGTGCGCTGCTCTCCCTGGCAGGCAGTGACCATCTCCTCCGCACGATCGGAGCGCTCGCGCTTTCCCGTCCAGCTTCGCTGTGGCTCCTCAATCTGTTCGTCGGACTGGTCGTGTTCGGAATGGCGACGTTGCCGGTGCCGTGGCGAGTTCGCGGAGCCGGTTCCATCCTCAGCGCAGGAGCGCTCGTCGCGCTCCGTGTTCTCGATGGACACGCCGTTACTGCCCCGCTCTCCGCCTTGAGCGTCACGATCGCAGCCGTCCACACGGCTACCGGTGCTGCGCTGCTCGGGAGTTTCGTGCTGTTGCCCGTGGCCCTGCGGGAGGCATTGCACGGTTCCGAGCGTTCCCTCGGCAGGGCTGAAGAACACTTGCGCCGCTGGTTTATCGCGCTCTTCGCCGTGAGCGAACCGCTCCTCCTCTCCGGCGCCTACAGCTTGTGGGTCAACGTGCCCTCGCCCGTCGCACTGGGATCCAGCTGGTATGGCCGGCTGCTGCTCGTCAAACTCGGCCTACTCTTCCTTCTGGGCATTCCGGTATTGCTCGGCATACGCTCCTGGTTCCGTCGCCGCGATCTCCCTTGGTCGCTCCTCCGACTCGGTGGTTTTCCAGCCACGATCACGCTCATCGTGGCTGGTGCCCTGACTCTGCTGACTCCCGCCCGCACAGCAGTGCAACGTGCTCCCGAAAAACCTGGTCTCGTCCTGGCACAGAATGCAGGCCCGTATCTAGTCGAGTTCGCGATTCACCCGGCCAGCGTTGGAATCAACGAGATCACGGTTGCAGCTTCAGCTCCCAACGGCACCGAGGTCGATGATGCCGAAGTGACCGTGGCAGTGCAAACCGCGGAAGGACCACGCCTGGTTCGGCTCGAGCGAGAGTCCACGACGTACCACGGCACCCTCACGCTCGCTGCCCAGACCTGGGAGTTCGCCGTATACGTCAGGAGAGCAGGCGAAGAGTCGCCTCCTGCCCTGTTCACGATACCTATTCCGATCCCGGACGGGTTAACTCTCCTGCGCGCCGTCGATGCAGCGATGAACGAGTTGCGCACTGTCGAGGAACGCACGCATCTCACGAGCGGTGGCCCAGTCGTGGAGACGATCGTTCGCTACCAAGCCCCCGATCGTGCCGCCTACACGAATACGATACCTGGGCGACCATCGACCGAGACGATCATCATCGACCGGACCCGCTACGACCGCACTTCAGGGCAACCCTGGTCCGAACAACCGTGGCCTGGCAGTCAACCGTTCCGCTGGCCAACGTACCGCTATGCAGAGACCGCTGAGGATGTCCGCATCCTCGGTATCCAGGCGATCGACGGTATCAGCTGTTACCACATCACGTTTCGCGATCGAGCGAGCGGCTTTTACTACCAACTGTGGGTCGGTATCAACGATCTCCGCATTCGTCGATACGTCATGATGGGTCCGGGCCACTACATGACTGGTGAGTTCGCCCGCTTCGACGATCCCACGATCACCATCGCACCGCCCAGTCTGTCCGGCGCAGCCTCGCTTCCCTAGCGAAATGCTTCGATGATCCGTGGAACAGCCGGTCCGAGAATCACGACGAACAGAGCAGGGAAGATCAAGAAGACCATCGGGAAAATCATCTTGATCGGCGCTTTCTGGGCCAGCTCTTGCGCGCGCTGCCGACGCCGCAACCGCATCTGGTTGGCTTGTGCACGCAGCACCTGGCTCACGCTGACACCGAGTTGATCGGCTTGGACGAGCGAAGCGATGAACACGTTCAGCTCGTCGACGTTGACCCGACGCGCCAGATCCCGTAACGCTTGGCGTCGCGGTAGGCCCATGCGCATTTCGGACAGGGTTTGTGCGAATTCTTTCGTGAGTTCGTTGTCCCATTTTTCGACGACACGTAACAACGCCTGGTCGAAGCCCAATCCGGCCTCCACACTGATCACCAGCAGATCGATCGCATCCGGCAACGCCCGTTGTATCGCCCGCTTGCGCTGCGCGATTCGACGGCTCAACCAGGTACGTGGCAAAACCCAGCCGAGCGCTCCCATGACGAATGGCAAACCGACCCGATAGAGCGCTGGGCCACTGCCTGAGACAAACGGGAATGCTCCCAGCACGCCGAGCCCGAGTGTCAGTACGACCTGGATCCCGATGAAGGTTCCTGGCCGCATCGAACCGGCCAGACCGGCCTCGACGAGTCGCTGCTGAATTCGCTCTAAAGAAGCACCAGGAGTGAATCGAACCACGAGCCGCGCGAGACGCTCGAAGAACGGGTAGAGGACGCGCTGGCGAAACGGGAGCTGCAGTTCGAGATCGTCGAGTGACGGCGGGCGATGTCCGAAGCGAGCGAGTCGCTCCTCGAGCACCATTGCGCGCCGCTGAGCACGCAGCCCGAGAAGGAACAGCAACGCACTCCCGATCGCGAGGATGAAGCTGGCCCAAACGACCATCATTGCCATCCCCTACACCTCGATGGCGACGATCCGGCGCATGACGAAGAAGCCGATGACCATCGAGATAACCGCACCGATCGGCATACAAATCCACGGCCAGGTGAACAAGCTTCCGAGGTAGTCCGGATTCAGCAAGAAGATGACGATCGCTAACCCCACCGGTAGGAGCGATATCACGTAACCGGAAAGACTTTGTTGCGCAGTCAATACGCGAATCTCACCCTTGATGCGCACGCGTTCGCGGATCGTTTCACCGATGACGTCGAGGATCTGCGCGAGGTTTCCCCCCACTTCGTGGTTGATCGCGATCGCAGTCACGAGCAGATCCAGGTCATCGCTCGGAACCCGTCGAAGCATGTGCTCGAGCGCCTCTTGCAGCGGCACTCCCAGTCCGACTTCTCGCACGACCCGCCGGAACTCGTCCGCGATCGGGGGAGAGGACTCGCGAGCGACCAGATCCATCGTTTGCAGGAGGCTATAGCCGGCGCGCAACGAGTTGGCCATCAGGCCGATCGTATCGCCCAGCTGATTGATGAACTGCTGCAAGCGACGACGGGCGCGCCACAGCACGTAGTAGTGCGGCAACAGCCAGCCAGCGATCGCGAACAGCAGGCCGACGAAGAGTCCCAGTACTGGCCGCGTCAAGCCGCGCCCGGCCACGAAACCGAGTGCAAAACCGACGATCAGCGTTCCGAATCGCAACAGCAAGAATTCACCGACTGTCAAGCGGAGATCTGCGCGGGACAGATTCGTTCGCATCGCCTCAGCGAAGGGACGTCCGCGTACTGCTCGATCGACTCGCCGCGCTACGAGGTTCGTCCCGGCGGCGGTCTCGGGTTCCAAGCGCTCCTCGCCGGCATACTGCTCGAGGCGTCGTTCGACCGCTGCATCGCCCGTCCGAGTACGCAAGCCTGCCAGCAGGAGGATTGCTGCCGCTCCAGCGAGGAACAACGCCATGAGGACGAGCGGCTCCTGCAGCACGCCTTACCTCCCGAGCGCACGGGTGTACGTCACACCGAAGATCTGAGGCGGCAAATAGATGTTCGCCACCTCGAACTTTTCGACGAACTTCGGCCGGACACCCGTCGGCTTGATACGGCCGAGCACCTTGCCATTCTCGTAGCCGGTTTGCTCGAAAACGAAAACGTCTTGCAGAACGATGACGTCACCTTCCATCCCCTGAACTTCGGTGATCGCAACGATCTTTCGTGATCCGTCCTTGAGACGAGCCATATGCACGATCAAGTCGAGCGCGGAGGCGATCTGTTCACGGATCGCCCGAACCGGCAAGTCCATGCCGGCCATGAGGACCATTGTCTCGAGTCGATGCAACGTATCACGCGGGCTATTGGAGTGTACCGTCGTCATCGAACCGTCGTGACCGGTATTCATCGCCTGGAGCATGTCGAGCGCTTCACCGCCGCGGCACTCACCGACGACGATGCGATCTGGTCGCATCCGCAAGGCATTGATCACCAGATCGCGGATCGTAACTTCGCCCTTTCCTTCGATGTTCGCCGGACGCGATTCGAGTGTCACGACGTGCTCTTGCCGCAACTGAAGCTCAGCAGCATTTTCGATCGTCACGATCCGCTCATCGCCGGGAATGAACGACGACAGGACGTTGAGGAGCGTCGTCTTCCCGGAGCCCGTGCCGCCAGAAACGACGATGTTCAAGCGCGCCTGCACACACGCCTCGAGGAATTGTGCGATTTCCGGTGTCATCGTCCCGAAGCGAATGAGGTCGTCAACGGTCAGCGGGTCACGACTGAACTTTCGGATGGTCAAGCAGGGGCCGACGAGCGAGATCGGTGGGATGACTGCATTGATACGCGAGCCATCCGGAAGGCGCGCGTCCACCATCGGCGAACTTTCGTCGATCCGACGACCGAGCGGTGAGACGATCCGGTCGATGATCCGCATCACATGCTCGTCGTCATCGAACTGAATCGTCGTCTTCTCCAGCTTACCGTTCCGCTCGACCCAAACCTGCTTCGGCCCGTTCACCATGATCTCCGTAACGGTGTCATCCTTCAGGAGCGGTTCGATCGGGCCGTAACCCAGAATCTCCGCGACGATAGCCTCGAACAGACGATGCCGCTCCACGCGACTGAGGACGATCCCTTCGGACTCGAGTACTGAGAGGAAGGTTTCCTCCAGTGTCCTCCGGACCCTCTCAGCATCACTCAAGTCCATCCGGGGATCGAGTTCTGCGATGACGCGGTTCTGGACACGACTCTTCAACTGATGGAACGCATCATCCGGAGTGGGCGTTGCTGAAGCGCGGAGTGCCGGTCGCTTGAGCGTCTGCGAGAGCTGCGGCGTCCCGAGCCCAGTGTTCTCGCCCTTGTTGTCCGCTGGCGACGAAGCCAGATCGTTCGCGAGCGGACCGGTCTCGTTCGTTGAACCCAGTCGGCGGAGAAGCGACATGCTTCACCCCCTCCGCATTACCGTGTGGAACCGTTGCGGAAGCGCGGCAAGGCGAAACGTCGTCGACGGACAGGTTCTCGCGTGCTCTCTTCTCGCTCCTCTAGCATCAGCAGAGCGAGCCGCTCCAGTTCCGCCACGATGCGGTGCTGCCGGTTGTTCCAGGCCAAGGGGCTCCCCTCGTTGATACTGCGCACAACAGCTGCAGGGTCGGACGGAATACGAGCCGGAATCGGCACGCGTAATGTCTCTTCGACTTCGTCAGGAGTCAGTCCACCTGCCGGGCTAATGTGATTCAAGACGAAAAATTGCCGCTTCTCTTGATACCCCAGCCGTGCCGCGAGCTCGAGAAACAGCTTCGTATCCTTGATCGCGGTCATCTCCAGCGAAAGCACCCACACCAGCGTTGTCGCCGCATCCGCACAAGCCAGTGTGATGTCATCGTAACCACCACGAGTATCCACGACGACGAAATCGGCGATGCGTCGTAACTCGTGCAGGGTCTCTTGCACGCGCGACGGCTGAACGTGCTCGGCCTCTTCCAGGCTCGCTGGTGCCAGCAGCACCCGTATGCCACTGGCATGACGCGTGAGCAGTTCGCGTATGATCTCGCTGTCTACCATCCCGGCCGGTAAACGGGAGACATCGGTCCAGGTACGCTGCGGTGGCAGGTTGAGAAGGACAGCGACGTCACCCCGCATGACGTCGGCATCGACGAGCACCACGTCGCGTTCCAGGTGACAACCGAGAACGATCGCGAGGTTGGTCGCGAGAAAGGTCCGCCCGATCCCCCCTTTGCTGCCGAGCACGACAACGACTTCCCCCGACCGACCAGGCAACGGTGGATTGCTCATGGCCACTGGGGGGTGAGAGGCGACGGCACCGTTCATAACAGTGACGTGAGGATTCGCCAACCGTCCCACACGGCGAACTGCCTCGACGAGTTCCTCGTAACTGAATGGCTTCGTGAGATATTCCCGCGCACCGGCCGCCATCGCCCGTCGTAGCATATCGGGGTTCTGAGCCAGGCCCAGCAAGATGATCCCAATACCGGGAGCGCGTGCCGTGATCGCGGCAGCAACCTCGAGGCCGTCACGATCCGGTAGCGTCTGGTCAAGCAGGACCACATGCGGTTGCAAGCGCAGAGCTTGCTCGATACCGTCCTCGCCTCGTCCCGCCTTGCCGACGACGCGAAAGTCGGGTTCGAAATTCAAGAGACGTTCGATGTTGTCCCGGCTTTCAGGGATATCATCGACGATGAGGATGCGGATGGTCACGTTCCCCGTCACTGTGGCCCTCCACCCACTTCCACGGGCGCTGGAACTGGAAGACCGAAGTCAGTGACCAATCGATCGTACGTCACGCCGTCCGTCGTCACCTCTGTGGTATCGCCCCGAGCACGCAGGAGGACTTGATAACGGACATTTTGATCGAGAAGGAACGTGATCAGTTCTGCCTGCTTCGGGTCAGCCTCGACGACGAGCAAGTCGACCGGCGGCAATGTCGTTTCGGTTTCCGCCGTCGGGGTCGCGCTCGCAGTCGCACTGATTTCGGCTTGCGAGCGCTCACCGGGCGTCGCTCCGACCACCGTCGTCCCGGCGATGACTTGGAGGACGCGCAAGTTTTGCAAGACGATCTTTGCGACTGGTTGCCCCTCACCAGTATCCGTGATGATGACCCGGGATCCGGGTGCCCCTGCGTACGGATAAGAGGTTGCCTTGGTGCCGGGCGGCAGCAAGGTTACCGACTCCGGGGGTGGGCTGAAGCCTTGCCCACCATCCGGCATTTCTATCGGTTCTGTCGGCAGCACCCTTACCAGATTGACACGGCCCGCGTACACAAGATCGATGAGATCGTTCGGTTGGATCAGCCCTCCGACGGCATTGATACGATCCACCGGGATCGCAACCGCGCGTTTCCCGGGTTGCAAGAGATTCGAGACCGAGGGAACGATGAGGTTCGCCATCAGGATCCGTTGCCCTACTACCAGGTCACCGGCGACGACTAGACCGACCACCTGGTCCGGTTGACGAGCGGTACCGGGAGCCACCGAACTCGGATCCGCATCGATAACTTGAACGTCATCCAGGGTCAACACCGTGCCGGCGCGAATATCGCGTGCCGCGACCACCACGGGCACTACTGGCGTCGCAGTCGGCTCTGTTGGAGCCGGAGCGCGTTGCTGCTGGAGAGCGACGAAGGCAAGAATCAGTGCCAGACCAGCCAGGACGAGGCCGGTCACGAGATACAGTCGTCCGCCACGGAGCATGCGACCCCCAGCATCGTGCACCCCTGTTGCTCATTGAAATCAGAACGGCTTGTCTAGAGCATCTCTGAATGGGGTCAGCGTACGGAAGCACTAGCCCATTCGGGGGATTCAAGCTCAGGAATCGAGGTACACCTCACTGTGCCAGCTCTTCGCTCAGTCGCTCGCTTGGAGTGCCACCGCCCGTGGCACGGAGCAGTGCCAGTCCAATGGCCGGTAGGGCGACTGCCGAGCGGTAGACGAGAAAGCGCGGTTCCCAGTGTGGATGAAACTTCGCCTTGTAGTGGCGCAACCCCTCGATGGAGAAAAAGAGGTCGAGCAAACCGTAGAAGCGCTGGCGCAGGGTATCCGTCGCGAGGCCGGGAATTTCCACCCCAGCCAACGGTGCTAGCCCGAGCGACAACCGCTGATATCCCTGCTCACGGCACCACTCGAGGAGATGGACGAGCAGAACATCCATCGCCCCGTACGGCTCGTGGCGTCTCCGCATGAGGTCGATCGTCGCTTCCCCCGGAACACCACTCGGTATGAGATTCGCGAAAGCGACGACTCCGATCGCGGGGTGACGAAGCAACGTCACGGGGGTACTCCGAAGGTACGCCTTCGAGAATTGCCCCTGCGTAAAGAAACGCTCTCGCCTTCCCGGTACCGTCAACCATTCCTTGGAAACTGCTTCGAGCTCGTCGAGCAACGCTTGACTGAGCGGTGGCTGAACCAGCTCGAAGACATACCCTTCTCGCTGGAAACGACGGACGAGATACCGAAAATCCTTGAATCCGGGACGCTGCAACGACCAGTCACGCAGATCGACGATGGCCTCCTCCCCGATCTTCAACCAGCGCAGGCCACATGCACGATAGCTGTCCAGGTACGCCTCTGTGACTTGATGGAATGCCGGTTCCCAGTCGTTCAGCGAACAAAAATCGAGGAATTCCCTGAGGACGTGCGTAAACCCGTGTTGGCTGCACGCGTTCGGATCGCCCAGTGCCAGCGCGACACGACCATATACCCGATAGGCCACAACGCCTTCGCTTTCTCGCGAGAAAAAGAACCACTTATCTGGCCACCACTTGAAAAAGTCGAGCGACGAGTTGCCACAGCGCTCGATGATCGAGCGTGCCTGTTGTCGCTCGCGCTCGTGAGTGATCGCCCGCCAGACCACGGGCTGTCCTAAACTCCAGGCGGCATTGAGCAGAGCTCCACCGATGACGAGCGGGATCGAGTCCAGAAACCAGGCACCATAACGTGACAGAGGGACGACTTCCCAGTTTCCAAAACCGAAACCCGAAGCGACAAGAAGCCGAACCGCTTCTGCCCAGCTGAGGGGTCCGGGTGCAAGTGCATGGCGACTAAGGATGACGAGCCCTGACGCACCGTAAGAGACCGCCACAGCGATTCCTGCGACAGCGGTGCCAAGCCCACGGAGCACGGTCGGCGTGTCGGAGCGAACGCGAAACTCGCGCCAGCCAAACACGAGGAGCAAAGCGAGAAGAGACAGACCGAGAACGACCGGATCACGTCGCCCGACCACCTGCTGGGTGATCGAGACAAGCAGCAAGCCCACGGCCGCGAACCATCCCGCACGCTTCCAGCGCCAGAGGTGGATGGAAATGATGATCGAAAGAAACCCGAGTAACAATTCCAGGTTTCGGGACACTTCCCAAGGTTCCAGGAGCCCTACCCTCTCCAGACCACGCACCAGCACTCGATGCCGCTGCGGTTCGAGAAGGCCGAAAATGCTGATGAAACCCGACCACAGGAGAAGCAAGGCAGGTAGACGGCCAATCCCGCGGCGGATGAGCGGTTCGCGCTGTAACCAGAGCAGGCTACCGAGCGTGAAGGGAAGCCAGAGTTCGTACGCTCGCCAGAGCAGGACGGCAGCAACCGCGATCGGCGGCGACACCCCGAATGCTCGGAATGCTGCGACACCCGCCAGCTCGACCGCGCCGCTTCCCTGGGCAAAGGGCACGACGAACGCGAACAGATAGCCAACCTGGTAACCGATCAGCACTTCAGGTAAGGGGAGCGGTCGCCCCAGCGCAGCGAAGGCCGCGAAAAGGAGGACTACATTCAAGAGATCAACCGAGAGAGCCAAGAGCATGACGGGCAGGAGTTTCCGCTTGTCAACAGTGAGCATGACGTGTAGGGGGCGAGGAAGTGCTCGCCGTGAGCGTCCCCACATCAGTAGCCCCACGAGAAGCACAGCGAGAACGACTGCCAGAGCACCAAGCGTGCGGGGGCTCGCAAGCATTGACCGCAAATCGCCTTGGACGGCTGACGGAAGGGTCACCGCGGACAGGAGGGAAACAGGAAAGAGAAGCATGAAAGACAGAAAGCCAATCACGCCGTAGAGCAGCGTGATCGTCAGCCCGGTGTCCAGTGGGACACCGTCAGATTCGAGGTCTCGCGCAAAGACCGCCGCACCGACTGCTGCGCCAGCCGGAGTCACGGTACTGATAGCGACGCGATGAAGATCAGCGCGGAGCAGTCTCGTGAGGGATAAGCGATATCCCAAGATGTGCGCGAGGCGCTGAAGTTGCCGAGCGATTGCGAGCAGAGCCAGGATTTGCGCGAGCAGCGCGACAGCTAACCACTGCGGCGCCACCAAACGGAGGTGACGTAACGCGTCGAGCTCCTGATGATGGCGCAAAAGGAAAAGCAGAATAGCGGCGAAGAAAACAACTCCGAGTATCCGTTCGCTGATCTTCAGGAGTCTTCGGAGTAGCCGAGCGGATACTTGGATGCTGTCCACAGACGACCTCACGGCAAAAATGCCAGAACCCCCGGGTTTCTTCCCGGGGGCTCCTCGTTGGTAGCGGGGGTGGGATTCGAACCCACGACCTCTGGGTTATGAGCCCAGCGAGCTGCCACTGCTCCACCCCGCGGCAGGGCGAGCGGATGCATCATCGTCCCTTTCCCGTCAGGTGTGCGCGCAGCGGCCTCGCCTCCCGCGCAGTTGCCCGCGCAGTACTCTCCGGCGCTGGTGCGGGGCACGACCCGGTTCGGAATGGTTCGGGGTGTTTCCACACCGCTCTCGGCCACGCGCACACCTGACGGGAAAGGTCGATCTGATGATGCGGTGATTCGGATCGACGAAGCTAGCTCTGCTGTGCCCGCTCACCTGCGAGCAGAAGGAAGACGGACTGGCCTCGGCCATGAGGACGGCTCGGCTCCAGTCGGTTACCCGCTGTCCACCTGCCGCCTCGCTACCGGGTCATCTCCCCGGGGCCTTACCCCCGTGACGGGGTGGGACGGCTCATCTTGGGGTGGGCTTCCCGCTTAGATGCTGTCAGCGGTTATCCCGTCCGGACCTGGCTACCCAGCGCTGCCGGTCGGCCGACAACTGGCACACCAGCGGTCCGTCCAGCCCGGTCCTCTCGTACTAGGGCCAGCTCCCGCAACCGTCCACCGCCCGCGGCGGATAGAGACCGAACTGTCTCACGACGTTCTGAACCCAGCTCACGTGCCGCTTTCATGGGCGAACAGCCCAACCCTTGGGACCTCCTCCAGCCCCAGGATGCGACGAGCCGACATCGAGGTGCCAAACCGGGCCGTCGATGTGAACTCTTGGGCCCGATCAGCCTGTTATCCCCGGGGTAGCTTTTATCCGTTGATCCACGGCCCGCCCACGCAGTACCGTGGGGTCACTTGGCCCGCCTTTCGGCCCTGCTCGGCACGTCCGCCTCGCAGTCAAGCCCCCTTCCTGCCCATGCACGCTCCGGCCGATTGCCATCCGGCCTGAGGGGACCTTTGGGCGCCTCCGTTACCCTTTAGGAGGCGACCGCCCCAGTCAAACTGCCCACCAGCCACGGTCCCTGGCCGCGTTCCCACGGCCCAGGTGAGGGCGCAAACCCAACCAGGGTGGTATCTCACCGCCGGCTCCACGGGACCTGGCGGCCCCGCTTCCCCGCCTCCCACCTATCCTGCACAGGCCGGGCCCGCACCCAGTGGCAAGCTGCAGTCAAGCTCCACGGGGTCTTTTTGTCCCGCCGCGGGTCACCCGCTTCTGCACGGGTCCAGCAGTTTCACCGGGCCCCCCGTCGAGACAGTGCCCACGTCGTGACGCCTTTCGTGCGGGTCGGAATTTACCCGACGAGGAATTTCGCTACCTTAGGACCGTTATAGTTACGGCCGCCGTTCACCGGGGCTTCCCTTCGGGGCTCTCCACCCCTCCGGTTCACCTTCCGGCACTGGGCAGGCGTCAGCCCCGATACGTCGGCTTTCCGCCTTCGCCGAGACCTGTGTTTTTGGTAAACAGTCGCGCGGGCCTGCTCTCTGCAACCCCCTCGGGCTCCCCACCCTACCGGGGCCCCCCTTCTCCCGAAGTTACGGGGGCAATTTGCCGAGTTCCTTGACGGGGGTTCTCCCGCTCGCCTCGGTGTCCTCCACCAGCCGACCTGTGTCGGTTTGCGGTACGGTCACCGCCGCCCTTCGCTAGAGGCTTTTCTCGGCCACGCCGCCAGATCCGCTCGGCAGGGCCTCACCCCCACCTCGCACTCGCCTGGTGCCGCTCCCCGGCCGGGCTTTCCCTCGGCCCACGACCCAGGCTTGGACGGTCCCTCCGACCGCCGGACCCTCGACGCGGCGTCCCCCCTTCGCTCAACCAGGCGCCGGTGGGGCCGGAATCTTCACCGGCTGCCCCTCGCCTACGGCTGCCGCCCTCAGCTGAGGACCGCCTCACCCGCAGCTGACGACCATCGCTGCGGAACCCTTCGGCACTCTCCGGCGGGGCGGATTCTCACCGCCCTTCCGCTACTCGTGCCGGCATTCGCACTCGTCGCCGCTCCAGCACGGCTCCCGCCGCACCTTCCCCGCCGACGACGACGCTCCCTACCGCCCGCCTGACCCCACGCGGCCAGACGGACCCGCGGCTTCGGTGCCGGGCTTCGCCCCGCGTCATTTTCGGCGCACGGGCGCTCGACCAGTGAGCTGTTACGCACTCTTTCAAGGATGGCTGCTTCTAAGCCAACCTCCTGGTTGTCTCCGCACCCGCACCACCTTTCCCACTCAGCCCGGACTTCGGGACCTTAGCCGGCGGTCTGGGCTGTTCCCCTCTCGACCCAGAACCTTTTCGCCCCAGGTCTCACTCCCAGCGACCAGCGACCAGCATTCGGAGTTCGCCTCGGCTTGGTAGGCTCCACGCCCCCGCACCGAAACGGTGCTCTACCTCCAGCCGCCTCCACGCTGAGGCTGACCCTCAAGCCATTTCGGGGAGAACCAGCTATCTCCGGGTTCGCTTGGCATTTCACCCCTACCCCCAGCTCCTCCGAGCCCTTTGCCACGGACACCGGTTCGGCCCTCCACGCAGGTCTCCCCCGCGCTTCAGCCTGGCCAGGGGTAGCTCACCCGGTTTCGGGTCGGCCAGGCGCGACTCCACGCCCTCTTCAGACTCGCTTTCGCTCCGGCTCCAGGTGCCTCCCCCTTCGCCTCGCCACGCCCGGCCACTCGCCGGCTCATGCTCCAATAGGCACGCCGTCACCGCTCCACGCAGCTCCGACCGCCTGTGGGCGCACGGTTTCAGGCGCTCTTTCACCCCCCTCGCCGGGGTCCTTTTCACCGTTCCCTCACGGTACTCTCCCCTATCGGTCGGCCAGGGTATTTAGCCTTGGAGGGGTGGTCCCCCCAGCTTCCCACAGGGTTCCTCGTGCCCCGTGGTACTCACGCACCTGCCCCACGCGACCTGCCGCCAGTCCGCCTACGGGACTCTCACCCTCTCCGGTCGCCCCTTCCAGCAGCGTTCGGCTCCCAGCGCCACGCCGCGCGGCCGCACTGCCGCTTGGCCCGAGCAGGCCGTCCAACCCCGTCGCCGCTTCCGGACGGCAGCCCTCTGGGCGACGACGGTTTGGGCTCCTCCCGTTTCGCTCGCCACTACTCCGGGA
This sequence comes from Thermomicrobium sp. 4228-Ro, assembly GCF_026241205.1. Taxonomy (NCBI): domain Bacteria; kingdom Pseudomonadati; phylum Thermomicrobiota; class Thermomicrobia; order Thermomicrobiales; family Thermomicrobiaceae; genus Thermomicrobium; species Thermomicrobium sp. 4228-Ro. The sequence continues at coordinate 2,011,269 of NZ_JAPFQM010000001.1, read as the reverse complement.
ATCGCTCTCTCTTCCTCGGGGTACTGAGATGTTTCACTTCCCCCGGTACCCACCCTCCCAGTCGCACCGGGCTCCTCACCCCGCACTTCCCAAGAGGGCGACGTGGCTCCCCACCACGCCAGGTTGCCCCATTCGGAGACCCCCGGATCCCCGCTCGCCCGCAGCTCCCCGGGGCGTTTCGCCGCTCGGCCGCGTCCTTCCTCGGCCCTGGCCGCCTAGGCATCCACCGTGCGCCCCTCTCCCCAGTCCACTCCTTCCTGCTCGACACCGGCAAGCGGGCACAGCAGAACTACCTCGGCGATCTGAACCCGCATCATCACTGCGATGACGCATCCACTCGCTTGGTAAGGTGCTGCGCGAACGACGTGGAGCTGAGGGGACTCGAACCCCTGACCTCCGCCGTGCAAAGGCGGCGCTCTCCCAACTAAGCTACAGCCCCATAATCGCCGCGCCAGGTGGGCGTTCCTGGATTCGAACCAGGGACCTCACCCTTATCAGGGGTGTGCTCTAACCAACTGAGCTAAACGCCCACGCGCCACCTTGACAACTGGAGTATGGCCGAGTACGCCCGCGACCGACGTCATCAGCACGAGTGGGACGACTCCGGGTACGGAGACCAGCGGGCGTCCGCCCTCCGCGGCCTCCGGCCGCCTCCTCAGGCGCGCCCCCTGCTCCCACGCCCCGTCCCGAGCTCCTCGCTCCGCGCCCCACCCGGTTGACCCAAGGAGCTTCCCGCTCCCTAGAAAGGAGGTGATCCAGCCGCACCTTCCGGTACGGCTACCTTGTTACGACTTCGTCCCAATCACCAGCCCCACCCTCGACGGCTACCCCCCACGTACCGTGGGTTGGCCCACCGGCTTCAGGTGAAGCCAGCTTTCGTGACGTGACGGGCGGTGTGTACAAGGCCCGGGAACGTATTCACCACCGTATGGCTGACCGGCGGTTACTAGCAACTCCGCGTTCACGCAGGCGGGTTGCAGCCTGCGATCCCCACCACGACCGGGTTTCCGGGATTGGCTCCAGGTCACCCCTTCGCAGCCCATTGTCCCGGTCACTGTAGCGTGTGTGTCGCCCAGGGCGTCAGGGCCATGCGGACTTGACGTCATCCCTCCTTCCTCCGGGCTTTCCCCGGCAGTCGGGTCAGACACCCGCGTAACTGACCCCGAGGGTTGCGCTCGTTGCGGGACTTAACCCAACACCTCACGGCACGAGCTGACGACAGCCATGCAGCACCTGTGCCGCAGCTCCCTCTCCGGGCACCCCCACCTTTCGGCAGAGTCCTGCGGCATGTCAAGCCCTGGTAAGGTTCTTCGCGTTGCGTCGAATTAAACCACACGCTCCGCTGCTTGTGCGGGCCCCCGTCAATTCCTTTGAGTTTTAGCCTTGCGGCCGTACTCCCCAGGCGGCGGGCTTACTGCGTTGGCGCCGGCACGGATGGGGTCAACTCCACCCACACCTCGCCCGCATCGTTTACTGCGTGGACTACCCGGGTATCTAATCCGGTTCGCTCCCCACGCCTTCGCGCCTCAGCGTCAGGTAACGGGCCAGCGGGCCGCCTTCGCCACCGGTGTTCCTCCCGATCTCTACGCATTTCACCGCTACACCGGGAATTCCACCCGCCTCTCCCGCCCTCAAGCCAGGCCGTCCCGCGCGACCCCCTGCGGTTGAGCCGCAGGCTTTCACACGCGGCGCGCCCAGCCGCCTACACGCCCTTTACGCCCAGTGACTCCGGGTAACGCTCGCCCCCCTACGTCTTACCGCGGCTGCTGGCACGTAGTTAGCCGGGACTTGCTCCGGGGGTACCGTCATCCCCTTCGTCCCCCCGAACAGCGGTTTACACCCCGAAGGGCTTCCTCCCGCACGCGGCGTCGCTCCGTCAGGGTTGCCCCCATTGCGGAAGATTCCCTGCTGCTGCCTCCCGTAGGAGTCGGGCCCGTGTCTCAGTGCCCGTGTGGCTGGCCATCCTCTCAGACCAGCTACCCGTCATCGCCACGGTAGGCCGTTACCCTACCGTCTAGCTGATAGGCCGCAGGGCCCTCCGAGCACAGCCAGACTCACCGCCTGGCCTTTCCTCGCTCGGCCCACCACCCAGCGAGCGTATGGGGTATTAGCCCGAGTTTCCCCGGGTTATCCCCCGCACCCGGGCAGGTTCCCCACGTGTTCCGCACCCGTCCGCCACGGTCGGCACGCTCATCGCGCGCTCCCGTCCGACTTGCATGCATTAGGCACGCCGCCAGCGTTCCCCCTGAGCCAGGATCAAACTCTCCATCCCGGATCACTCCAGCACTCACCCAGCCTCTCGGCCGGGCTTCCATCGTCAGATCCGAGACGTTCGGCCGCTTTCGGCCACGAGGGCCTGGCGCACTCGACCACACTCCAGTTGTCAAGGTGCTCGCGGAGCTCATCGCTCCGCCAGACGCATCAGATACTATACCCAGCACTCGCTCCCGTGTCAAGGGCCCCGCCACCTCCGCCTCGAGTCCGATCCCTACCCTTCTCCTCCTCTTGTCCTCTTGCCGACACCATGCCCTTGCCATACCCTCATCACCGATGACGGAACGGAGGCCACAACTCATGGAGAAGCCAACGATCGGTATCACCCCCGATGTCACGGTTGCTGACACCCATGTCGGGCCGACCGAGCGCCTCCAGCTCAACCTCGACTATGCGTCCGCGGTTTCCGCAGCCGGCGGCATACCCGTTGTCTTGCCACCGAATCTCGAACCAGCCGACGCGCTCGCCCTCGTCGACGGCTTACTCCTTACCGGTGGTGGCGACATCGATCCAGCGCTCTACGGAGCACCAGCCGTTCACCCGGAAACGTACGGCATTGCTCCCGCTCGCGATGCTTTCGAAATCAGGCTCGTCCAGCACGCGATCGCTCGCGATCTCCCGATTCTCGCCATTTGCCGCGGCATTCAACTGCTCAACGTCGCGCTCGGGGGTACGCTCATCCAGCACATCCCCGATGCGATTTCCAACTCCCTCAACCATCGCCAGCACGAACTCGGAATCCCGGTCAACGAACCAGCACACCCGGTCACTCTTATCCCGGACACGCTGCTGGCACGCATCCTCGGCACCACCTCGCTCATGGTCAATTCCTATCACCACCAGGCTCTCGATCGCCCAGCCCCGGGACTCGTCATCACCGCCTACGCTCCTGACGGTGTCATCGAAGCCGCCGAGCTGCCATCTGCCACGTTCGTTGTTGCCGTCCAGTGGCACCCGGAGCGGCTCTACCGCCAGCATCCACTTCATTACGCCCTCTTCGCTGCGCTCGTCGACGCTGCCCGCCACTTCCGCACACGTCACCGAACACCGCTCCCACAACGATGAAAGCGGGGACGGGGGAATCACCCCGTCCCCACCGCTTCCCTGCCACGTCGCTTCCCTCACCCGAGGGCCGCTATCGATTCGACCGCCTCCTGGCCGCCCGCCTGCTCTTCACGCTCACGCCGCGCGCGAGCTTCCGCAACCCAGCGGTGGAATTCTTCCGGCATTGCCGCACGCAGGACGTCGTCGATGGTTTCAACCAGTACGAAGCGCATATTCTCGCGCAACGTCGCTGGCAACTCCTCGAGGTCCATTTCGTTCCGCTTCGGCAGCACGAACGTCTTCACACCAGCCCGCTGGGCCGCTAACGCCTTCTCCTTGATGCCACCCACCGGCAGAACCTGCCCGCGGAGCGTAATCTCACCGGTCATCGCGACATCGTCACGTGCCGGAATACCGGTCAAGAGCGAGACGAGCGCAGTCACCAACGTGACACCTGCCGACGGGCCATCCTTCGGGATTGCCCCTGACGGCACGTGAATATGGATGTCCGAATCCTTCATGAAATCCCGCTCGATCCCGAACTGCTCGGCGCGTGACCGCACGATGCTCAGCGCTGCCTGCGCCGACTCCCGCATCACATCACCGAGTTGACCGGTAATGATGAGGTTGCCCCGCCCTGGCATCCGCGTCGCCTCGATGAACATGATGTCGCCACCGAACGGTGTCACCGCAACACCGATCGCTACACCCGGTTGCGATGTCCGCTCCGAAAGCTCTTCGTAGTAGTAACGCCGCTTGCCGAGGAACTCGTGGACGACATCGATCGTGATCTCACGCGGTACGTCCTGTCCCTCCGCCAGCCGTGTCGCGAGCTTTCGGGCCACAGCACCGATCTCCCGCTCCAGGTTCCGGACCCCAGCCTCGCGCGTGTAGTGCTGGATGATCTCCAGAATCGCCTCGTCGGTGAACACGAATTCCTCCGGGTTCAACGCGTGTCGACGGAACTGCTTCGGAATCAGGTAGCGCCGCGCGATCTGGAGCTTCTCTTCATCGGTGTAGCCGGAGAGCACGAGGATCTCCATCCGGTCGCGGAGCGCCGGTGGGATGGTATCCAGCACGTTCGCCGTCGCGATGAACATCACCTTCGAGAGATCGAACGGCACGTCCAAATAGTGATCGCGGAACGTGCTGTTCTGCTCTGGATCGAGGACCTCGAGCAGGGCCGATGCCGGGTCGCCTCGCCAATCGGTACCGACCTTGTCGATCTCGTCCAGGACGAAGACCGGATCGTTCGTCCCAGCACGACGGATGGCCTGGATGATGCGGCCAGGCATGGCGCCGATGTACGTCCGCCGGTGACCGCGGATCTCCGCCTCGTCGCGCACACCACCGAGCGACATACGGGTGAACGCCCGACCGAGGGCCCGCGCAATCGACTGGGCGAGGCTCGTCTTCCCCACTCCCGGCGGACCGACGAAGCAGAGAATCGGTTCACGACCCGGTTCGTTCTCTTCACCGCGCTCCTTGCGAAGCCGCCGGACGGCCAAGTACTCGAGAATGCGCTCCTTGATCTTCTCGAGATCGTAATGATCCTCGTCCAAGATCTGGCGAGCACGGGCGATATCGATCTCGCCCTCCGTACTCCGGTTCCACGGCAGCGAGACGAGCCAGTCGAGGTAAGTTCGAATGACACCGTATTCGGCAGAGGCCGGCGGAAGCTTGCTCATCCGTTCGAGCTCGCGCAACGCTTCGCGACGCGCTTCCTCCGGCATACCCGATTGTTCGATCTTCGCCCGGAACTCGTTGATCTCCGCCTCTTGCTCACTCGTCTCACCGAGCTCGCGCTGGATCGCTTTGAGCTGCTCGCGCAGGTAGAACTCGCGCTGGGATCGCGCGACTTCTTCCTGCACCTCGCTCTGGATCTTCTTACCCAGCTCGAGAAGATCGAGCTCGCGGCTCATGAAGGCATTGAGCCGCAGGAGCTTGTCCCGAACGCTGTCCAGCTCCAGCAGTGCCTGCCGTTCCTCCGGATCCATCCGCAAGTTCGATGCCAGGAGATACACCAGATGCAGCGGATCATCGATGTTGAGCGCTGCGGTCACCAGTTCTTCCGGCAGGTTCGAAACGAGCGAGACCAAGCGCTGGAACAGCTCCAGGGCAGTGCGCGTCAGTGCCTTGACTTCGATCGTGTCCTCGACGATCTCCGGAATTTCCTCGACGAGCGCCTTCAGGTACGGTTCCTCGGTCACCCACTCGACGATCCGGACACGCCGAAGTCCCTGTACGGCCAAGCGCACTGTCCCATCCGGCACCCGCATCATCTGCTGGATGCTGCCGATCGTGCCGACCTGGTACACGTCCTGCGGGCCAGCACCCTCCTTCTTCGGATCTTTCTGGAGCACGAGTACCAAGAGTCGGTCGCCCGACGCGACATCGTCGATCAAGCGAAGCGAACGCGGTTGTCCCGCAGCGAGCGGCACGACCGTCGTCGGAAAGACGACGGTGTTGCGGAGCGGGAGAACCGGCAAGAGCTTGAGATCCCGCTGCGTCGTCTGCTCCTCGGTTTCCAGGTGTTCTTCGTGCTCCGGTGAAATATGCCGTAGTTCGTCAGTCATCGCACGCACCTCACGTTCAAGAGTTCGTCGTCCGAAGCGGCACCGTCCGTGAGGCATGGACTCGCGGCAAGGTGACTTCGAGAAAACCTTGCTGATAGACCGCCTCGACTCGATCGAGGTCTACCGGGAAAGGAATACGCACCTCCGCCTCGAAGGGCCCGTACGCAATACCCATTTCGTGGTACGTCCGCCTCTGTCCCTCCTCCCGGGGGCGACGTACTCCAGAAATCTGGAGTACCGAATCGTTGACGACGACATGGATATCGTCCTCCCGGAGACCCGCCAGTTCCGCTCGAACGACTAACCCCCGTTCGTCTTCATAGACCTCGAGAGGAGGTCTCCAGGGACGCGCAGCCATGCGCAGGAGCGGGGAAAAACTGACATACCAGGCTTGGAAGGCTTCCACAGCTTCCTGCTGAAGCCCCTGCTCTTGCTGTCGTGTTCCGCGTCGCACGATCAGCATGTTCCGCTGCCTCCTCCTGTGCCCGCGCCGCTCCAGACGGCACGGCGCGCGTCTTCCTCAACAGTTCTCCGCGCCAGTATACCATCAGGCTCCCGACTCTACAACGTCTCCAAGCAATCAAGTTGAGTCACGCCGTGGCAATCTTTACCGGTAGAGAAGAACGAGGACAAGGAGACCCCAGACGACAATCGTCAAGAGCAACGGTCGATCGTCCAACAGCACTTGCTCCGGTACGCCACCGAGATCCCGCCGGTACACCAGATACAGATAGCGAAAGATCCCGTAGAGCACGAACGGAATCGTGACCATCATGGAATGATCGTCTGGCAGGCTCGGTGCGAAGAACGTGTACAGGGAGTACGTCATGATCGTCGCCGTTGCCGTGATGTGCAGCAGTGCATCGAGTAACGGCACAGAATACTCGTCGAGTGCCGGGCGGTGATTCGCTGCGACACCCTCGAGCAACAAAACCTCGTGCCGTCGCTTGGCTACGGCGAGAAACAATGCCAACAGCACTGTGCAGATGTATAGCCACGGTGACAAGGGTACGCCGACCGCTGTTGCTCCTGCCCAAACTCGCAAAACGAATCCGGTAGCGATGACGAAGATATCGAGGAGCGCGACGTGCTTGAACCGAACCGTGTAGCCGATCATCAAACCGACATACGCGCTGACGACATACGGTGTCGCACCACCCGCTGCCCAGGCGAACACGATGGCGCCGAACAGGAGCAGAACAATCGCGCTCCAGACATGCCGGCGCCCCAAGCGCCCAGCGGCGATGGGACGAAGGCATTTTAGGGGATGCTCTCGGTCCGCTGCTGCATCGCACCAGTCATTGAAAAAATAGATGGCACTCCCTGCCAGACAGAACGACAAGGTCGCGAAGGCCGCATCGATGACGGACGATATGTTGAGGAGCTGTCGACCGAAGACGAGTGGTGCCAAGACGACCGTATTCTTCAACCACTGGCGCGGTCGCGCAGTGACCAGAAGATCACGCCCCAAGAGGCTCAGTGTCGTCAGTGTGCTACTCCACTCGCGTTGCATCGGCCTCTTCATGACGTCGTCGGTTCGAGTGCCTCTTCATGGTAGACGTTGTCGGCGTTCCATAACATCCAAGATTCCAAACCTGCGTCATACACGGCGCGGATCTGCGCACGCACCTCGGCTGGGCCATACGGCTTTCCAGGTCCGTACGAAAAGTCTTGTAGCCAGGGTCGGAACTTGTTCCTGGCTGCCGGTACACGTGCTAGCCCGTTCTCGAGACTCCAGAGCATGACTTCGTACGGATGGTCACTCGGGATCTCGAATCCAAGCGAACCGGCCCAGAAGTGCGACGGATACAGCATGGAACACACGTAGTCGACATGCTCGACGATCGTTTCGAGATGCTGACCGATGCCACTGTCGCTCAGTTCCCAGACGGTGAGACCGAAGATGTCAGCACCGAGAGAGGCCTGCGTCGGAAGTAGCGCCTCGTGTACGCGCTTGAGAAACTCACCGATCGCAGCCGTGCGATTTTCAGCCGTATGCGGAACACCGTAGTCGGCCTTCTGCAATGGCCCATCCGTCGGGAATCGAATGTAATCGAGTTGAATTTCATCGAAACCGAAGCTGGCTGCCTCGCGCGCCAATGCGATGTTGTAGTCCCAGACCTCTGGCCGATAGGCGTTTACCCAAGCGACACCATTCCAGGTCCGCCAGGCCTGACCAGTCGTCCGGTCCTTGATCGCCCATTCCGGATGCGCCTCCGCGAGGATCGGGTCCTCGAACACCACGATGCGCGCGATCGTGTAAATTCCGCGTGCCTTCAAGCGCTCGACCAATTCGGCCGGCTGCAGCACTGGGCGAACCGCACCGATCTCGTGAGCGAGCGAAACCTTCGTATCGTAATAGACATGACCAGTGCTGTCTTTGAGGTCGATCACGACAGCGTTCAGCTCCGTCCGATCCACGAGTCGCAGCCGCTCCTCCAGTGCCTCCGGGCGAGAAGCGACAACAGCATTGATGTAGATCGCCCGAACGACGAGCGGCTCGAGCGTGACATCGAACTCGAACGACTGCGGCACCGTCGCTTCCACGACCCGATAACCAGGAGCTTTGACAACCAGACGTTCCCCAGGCGCAACACCTTTGAGGCGGTACCAGCCGTCAGGACCAGCTTGGGCCCACCCCGACGACGTTGCGACAATCCCCTGGACGGCCTGCCCCTGCGGATCACGCAGCACACCGATCAGCACATCCCGCTTGAGGGCTGCATCAACCACTGTCTGGTCAGTGGCCAGGGGAACTTTCACGGAAGCGTAGTCTTCGTGTTCGAAGACGATGGTCGCTCCCTCCGGCACTCCGCGGAGCACATACGTGCCCTGCTGGTCAGTTCGAGCGGAGACGACGGTCATACCATCGACCTCGGCTCGGACGGACACACCTGCGACCGGCGAGCCGTCGCCGTTCCGTACGACGGTACCGCGGATCACGTTCGGCCGCAGGAGCACCCGTAAACGACCAGCCCGAAGGTCAGGATCGAAGGTGATCGCATCGTAGTCGGGCGCTGCAACCCGCCAGGGTCCCGATGGCTCACGCGGAAGACGCGCTTGACCCTCGTCATTCGTCTGAACCGTACCGAAACTCGTTTCGATCGCAGCACCAGCCACTGGCGCACCAGTGACCCGATCGACGACCAACACTTCCGCTCGATCGTCGCGCAACCAGTGAACGTACGCCAACGACAGTGCAGCGAGCAGGAGCGGAACCGCGATGAACGCCAGACTCAGTTTCCAGGAGAGCGCGAACGCGCGTCGACGAGACCGATACGGTCGATTCCCCGGAAACACCGAGTACGCTCCGTCCCAGCTCCCGCCACCCGAAAAACTCCCGTTACGCCGCAGTATGCCATAACCTGGCTCTCGAACCGTCGAGGACTCGTCCGTGCGAGGCAAACGTTGTGAGCGAGCTGCTCGCTGGCTCACCCTTTCTTTCCGGCCTCATCTGAGACATACTAGCAACTGCCGCGGCAGCGGCTCGGTGGTGCGTCTGGACTCGGGCGCGGGGGACAGTTGGATTTCGCGACCGTTCTCGACCGAATGCGACCGGACCTCCAGCGAGTCGAGGATCGCCTGCTCGCTGAAACAGCGCTGGAATTTCCACTCGTGAGCGAAATTCTCCAAGCGCTGGTTCGTGCGGGTGGTAAGCGGCTTCGTCCGTTTCTCTTGTTGCTTGCAGCCAAGCCGTTTCGCTACGACATCGAGCGCCTCGTTCCAGCGGCAGCCGGCATCGAACTGCTTCACACGGCATCGCTCATTCATGATGATTCGATCGACGGAGCATCGCTGCGGCGTGGCCAGCCGACGCTGAACGTGCTGTTCGAGCCGTCGGTCGTCATCATGGTCGGTGACTATATGTTCGCCCGATCGGCGATGCTCGCTGCTTCGACGATGAATCCGCGTGTTTTGGCTGTATTCGCCCGGTGTCTGGGTAGTATCTGCGACGGCCAACTCCGCGAAATATTCGCAGCGCGTCGCGCTGACGTGAGTTTCGATGACTATCAGCGCCGTATTTATGGTAAGACCGCCTCGCTCTTTGCCGCCTCAGCGGAAATCGGTGCGATTCTGGCCGATGCGACCGATGAGCAGATCGAACTGCTCGGCGAGTTCGGCGGCGCAATCGGAATGGCTTTTCAGATCGTCGACGACATTCTCGATTTACAGGGAAACGCAGCCGAGATCGGGAAACCAGCCGGTCAGGACCTACGCCAGGGAACGATCACGCTCCCGACGATGCTGTTCTTGCAGAACGGCAAGGCGACGAGCGAGCAGCGGGACTTCGTCCTCGAAGTGATTCAGCATGGGACCCCTGACGAGAGCGCGATCGCAACTGCAGTGGCCTTGATTCGAGAATCCGGCGCGATCGACGAGGCCTTCGAGTACGCGCGCCGCTATGTGGAGGAAGCCAAGCTCCTACTCTCGCAACTGCCGCCGTCCGACGGCCGCGATATGCTCGCCGCACTCGCCGACCATGCGCTCGTCCGGCGCACCTAGCCCACGCGTCACAGAGCGATGAGACTCCGCTCGTACATGCGATCGAAGAGCCGGTCCCAGAACTGCTCCCCCGGCGCAGCGCGCTCGATTTGCCAGGCCAGTTCGTGCGGCTTGGCCGGGGTGATCAAGATCGTCGACAACCGCTGTTGATATCGGCGCTCGATCGCCTGGTCCAGGAAGACGACCTCATGACGATGCTGCGGCTGGATGCCCGCGATGATGAGAAGGTCAGAAACCATCATCCGGGCGAGATGATCGCGTGACACACGCGTCGCGATATCGAACTCCTGCTGCGCTCGACCTTGCAAGGCTTGCCGCTGCGCTGCCAGCGCTTGCAGCTCCACTTCGACCATGTAGGCATTCAACGCGAAGTCTCGCCACGGAATGAAGTAGTAGGTGTACAGGAGCTGGTACTCGGCCAAGCGACTGAGAATGAACGCCGTGATCCGTGCGCCACGCTGCCCTCGTGCATTGAAGATGAACCAGCCCTGGCCAGCACGGACATGCTGATCCAGAGAATCGAAGAACTGGGTGAGCCGACCGAGGAGATCCATGTCCTGCAAGGCAGGTTGATCGCGCTCCACAGCTTCGCCCGACACGGTTCTCGCCTCCCACGTTCAGGGTATCCCCCGATTCGCTTCCCCCACGACGGAACTAATTATGACGGATCGCACGCTCGGTCACCGTGCTCGCAGCACCGCTCTGGAGCGAAGGCGCGCCAGAACAGCGCGAAAAATCGATCCCGGTTGACCGAGCGTGCGACGACCGATGCACCCCCCTCCTCCATCGTATAATCGGTTCGTCCAAGTGTCGGACCAGAACGCGTATCCACGATCACGCGTGCGCGTGGGCCATCGACCAGTTCGGGCTGAGCAGCGACTGCCAAAGCCAACGGATCGTGCAGAATAAAGTGGTCGGTATTCGGCCGGTCCAGCCACCATCGCGTCGTTTCGATCAGCAGCTTGGCCGCCGGCGTCTCGAGTCCGACCAACCCATCACGGTGCTCTCGCTCCAGCCTCACCTCCCGCGTGACATCGAGACCGACCCAAATCATGCGAAACCCGGCCCCCGCCACGATCGAAGCGGCTTCGGGATCGCTCCACACGTTGAATTCGGAGGTCGGCGTCACGTTCCCGGGAACGGTAAACGCGCCACCCATGACGATCAGGCGCTCCACATACTCCGGTAGTTGCGGCTCCAGACGCACGGCGATGGCCAGGTTCGTGAGTGGGCCGAGACAGACCAGCCGCAACGCCCCTCGATAGCGCCGAGCAGTACGTACGATGATTTCCGGTGCACTCGCATCGATGACGGGTCCCGACCGTACAACCGGCAAATGCGCACCACCGAGCCCGTCTTCCCCATGCACCGCGCGAGCATCGCGGTGTGGCCGCAGGAGCGGCTGCGCTGCTCCCCGAGCGACCGGTACCGCGATCGCTCCGAGCCAATCGAGTACGCGGCGCGTATTGCTCGTTGCACGTTGGACATCCACGTTTCCCGCGACGGTCGTGACAGCGATGAGCGAGAGTTCGTCTAACATGACAGCCATCGCGAGTGCGAGCGCGTCATCGACACCGGTATCGACATCAAGGAGAACGGGAATCACGGTTCACCTCCACACCGACCTTGTCCGACAACCATGCACTCGCGTCCTCCATCGACACCAGAGGGTATACTCCGGGCGGTCGCGTCTTGGACGCCGGAAGCATTCAAAGGAGGCGGGACCGCAAGTCATGGCCAAAATCGCCCAGCTCTTTCTCGCAGTAGCGCTCAGTGCACTCGGAATCCTCACGTGGCGACCAGTCTCCGCACAGACCCCGGAGCAGTATCGTCTCGAACCCGCCCTCACATCGTCGATCGGCCTCGAACTCGCTTCGCTGCACGCCAGCGGTTCGCTGCTCGTCTGGGAAGATCGACGAACCGGTAATCCCGACGTGTATGCCTACGATCTGGAGGACGCCCGCGAGTTTCGCCCAGTCCGAAGCCCGGGTGTTCGTTCGCAACCGACGGTGAGTGGCCAGCGCATCGTGTGGGTGAGCGGCGCGGATCCAACCCGCGCCCAGATCGTGGGCACGGATCTCGCCAGCGGTTCCGACTTTACCGTTACGGAGAATCCGGGCGCTGTCGAACAGCCGAGCATCGACGGGACTCTCGTCGCCTGGCGTGAACTCCGAGAAGGCCAGGGTGATATCCGAGCACGCGATATCGCAACTGGTGAAACATTCACGATTACTGACGATCCAGCCAATCAGGCCAACCCTAGCGTGAGTGGCGATCTCATCGTCTGGCAGGACTTCCGCAATGGCAACTGGGACATCTTCCTCTGGGACCGCGCAACGCAACAGGTCACACCGCTCGTCGCCAGCACCGACGACGAGACCGATCCGGTCATAGCTGGGAATCTGGTCGCATTCCGCCGATTACGGCGGTCCGGTGGTGCGCCACAGTTGGTCGTGTTCGATCGACTCAGTGGAACGGAGAAGACGATCACTGATGGTCACTTTATCGGTCGACTCGCTCTGAGCGATCGGCTCCTGGTCTGGGAAGACTGGCGTTCTGGCTTGCCCGAAATCTATGCATACGATCTCGTGTCGGGCACTGAATTCGCCGTCGCACGGGCCCAGCACGTTGTCTGGCCAGCCGTCTCATCGCATTCGATCGCCTGGATCACCGAGTTGCCAGGGAGACAGGGACGCGTGCAGGCGCTCGCCATTCGGCAACGACTGCCATCCGATCCGCAAGAGCCGCCAGCTGTCCCCTCACCGGACCGCGTCTATTTCTCTCAAACCAAGCACTATCTAAGCGGTGGCTTCAAGTTGTTCTGGCAAACGCACGGTGGTGAGCGAATATTCGGCTATCCCTTGACCGAAGAATTCTCGATGACCGATCCTGCAACCGGTGAGCGCATCGTGGTGCAATATTTCGAGCGTGCGCGTCTCGAGTATCGCCCCGATGCACCGGAGGATCAGCGGATCTCCATCGGGCGCCTCGGAGCTGAGTTGACCGCAGACCGTGCTGCCGATCCGTTCAAACCGATAGCCCCGTTCCCCGACTCGCCCGAACGGCGTTATTTCCCTGAAACTGGGCATTCTCTTGCCTACGGCTTCAAGGAATTCTGGGAAAACAACGGAGGACTTGCGATCTTCGGATACCCGATCAGCGAGGAATTTGTCGAAAACGGACGGACGGTTCAGTACTTCGAGCGTGCCCGGTTCGAATACAACCCGAATGCGACAGACGAACAATCGCGCATAACTCTTGGCCTCCTCGGCCGGGAAGCTCTGCAGCGAATTGGCTGGCTCCCGCGCCCGCCGATCGACACGACGATGCTGACACGCTGACGCGATCGCTTCTCACTCGACGATCGCAAGATAGAGATCGTTGACGTTCGTCCCCGTCAACCCGGTAACGACGAGCGCGTCTGCTGCAGCCAGCGCTGTCGCCGAATCATTCTCGTGCAGGGCCCGCAGCGGATCGATTCCCCGATCCCGTAGCACCGCGGTAGTCACAGTATCCACTACCGCACCGGCTGCACCGCTCCGACCATCATCGCCGTCCGAGGCGAGACTCGCTACGGTGATCCTCTCGCTTCCTTCGAGCGCCACCGCAGCAGCGAGAGCCATTTCGGTGTTCCGACCACCGCGTCCGCTTCCGCGAACCGTGACCGTGAGTTCACCGCCGGCGACGATCGCGATCGGCGGTATCCACGGTTGGTGCTCCTCGCGGACGCTTCGCGCCAGGGTAGCCCAGAACCGCCCGAATTCACGGGCTTCGCCGGTGAACCGCGCTCCACAGGTCACCGCTGGCAATCCACGCCGACGACAGGCTTCGGTTGCTGCTCGAACCAGCGCTGCCGCATCAGCCAACACCACCGATTGCAGAACGTTGTCGAACCGTTGCGGTGTCGTTTCCGGTGCCACCAGGAGCGACCGGACACGTTCGGGTAGCTCGTCCCAGACGCCCATGTGCTGAAGAACGCGTGGCAGGTCCGTCACGATGTGCTCCGGTGGAACCGTCGGGCCGCTCGCGATGACGGACAGCGGATTGCCCAATACATCGGAGAGGATCAGGTTGACCACGCGCGCTGGTGCTGCCGCTTCAGCGAGTCGCCCTCCCTTCAATGCACTCAGCCTCCGTCGGACACTGTTCAGGAGCCAGATGTCCGCACCAGCCCGCAGAAGGCGTTCCGTGGTCTCGACGATATCGCCGAGAGTCGCTGGCGAGCGGGGTACCTCGGCGAGCGCTGACCCCCCACCGGAGAGAAGAACGAGGACGAGATCGTCCGGTGTCAGTCCGCGTACGGCCTTAAGTAAAGCCTTTCCAGCCTCGACACTCCGTTCATCCGGAATCGGGTGCGCCCCAGGGATAACGCGGCAACCGGGAAACTCCCTGCTCTGGATGCCCTCCGCCTTGGGTACAACCACACATCGGTCGACTCGGGCACCGAGTCGAGCGAGGGCACCAGCGGCCATACCGAGAGCCGCTTTGCCGACCGCCAGGAGCACCAGACGACTGTTCTCGAGCAATCGATACGGCACCCCCCGCACCCAGAGGATATCCCCCTCCAGCCGGAGCGACGCGCGCACCGATCGCTCCGGATCGACGGCTGACAACGCCTCTCGAAAGACCTCTTCGACGAACGGCTTCAACCGCGGGCCTGGCATGGGACACGCTCACGCTCGAGAGTGCGCAGTCGCTCGAGGACGACGCGGAGATCCCACGGAAGCGGGGTCTCGAGCTCGATGACTCGACCGGTCGTCGGATGCCGGAAGCGCAGATACCGGGCATGGAGAAACTGGCGCGGCACGGGAACACAGAAGGGTCGGTTTCCCCCGTACTGCTGGTCACCGACCACCGGATGCCCGATGAAGGCACAATGCACGCGAATTTGGTGCGTTCGCCCAGTCTCGATCGTCACGTCGAGAAGCGTCGCACACTGGAACCGCTCCAGGACACGAAAGTGCGTGATCGCCGGACGCCCCCATGCCACGACTGCCATTTTCGTGCGTTCCCGAGGGTCACGGCTTATCGGTGCGTCGATCGTTCCCGAATCCGGCTCCACGACGCCGTGAACGAGCGTCGTATAACGCTTGACAACACTCCTGCTTTGCCACTGCTCGAGCAGTGCGAGCCGGGCTGGTTCCGTCTTGGCCACAACCAGGAGTCCGGAGGTGTCTTTGTCCAGACGATGCACGATACCGGGCCGATGACTCGGCTGGACCTGCAAGTCCGGTCGAATCGCTTTGAGCGCATTGACGAGCGTTCCGTGCTCATGCCCAGGTGCGGGATGCGTGACGATACCAGGAGGTTTGTCGAAGACGATGATCTCGTCATCCTCGTAGATCACGGGAATCGGCAGGTACTCCGGTTCGAGGTCACTCGGCGGCTCGACGGGCGGGAGATAGACTTCCAGGCGATCGCCGAAGCGAACGCGCTGGGCCGGCTTGCAGGGTTGGCCATTCACGAGAATCGCGCCCTGCTTCATCAGCTGTTGTACGAAGCTTCGGCTCATACCGGTCACACGGCTCGCGATCAGCTTGTCGAGCCGTTCACCGTGTTCCCGCTCGGATATCTCCAGGACGAGTCTGATCGCATCGTGCTGGCGAGCATTCATCGCGCCTGCTGCTCCGCGTCCACAGGTTCGCTCGCTTGCGGCGCATCCGACCGGGGCAGTCGATCGGAGCGTATCAGGAGCACGAGGAGAAGCAGCACACCGATCGTGATCGCACTGTCAGCGACATTGAACGTCGGCCAAAACGATAAGTCGATAAAATCGACGACGAAGCCGTGTCGAAATCGGTCGATCAGGTTGCCGATGGCACCACCGAGTTGCAGACCGAGCGCAACGGCGCCCAGGCTGGTCGACGTCAGATATCGGAACGTGACGACTAACACCAGAACGACACCCAGTGCCAGGACCGCGAGGATCGGATTCCGCCCTTGGAACAAGCCGAAAGCGGCCCCGGTGTTTTCGACGTAGAACAGCCGCAGCAGCCCCGGAATGAGGACGACCGCATCGATCGATCCGTTCGGCCCCAGATAGGCGAGAACGAGCGCCTTCGTGAATTGATCGCACAGGACGGTGCCCACTGCGACACTCGCGAGCGCTTCCCAACCTGCGAACCGCACCGGTGGCACCTCCCGACTCATAAGGCAACGAGGCTTTTCTCGTCGCCTTCTCGTGTTGCCTTATTCTACCGCTGTCCCGCACCGGTTCGGACGCTGCAGCGACTCGGTACTATTGATCGCTGGGGAGGACGCCTGATGACGGCTGACCGAGAGCGACCATTACGTCTCGTGATCGGCGGTGGCGGTACCGGCGGCCATACGCTCCCTGCCATCGCTGTACTCGCGGAACTTCGCCGCCTCACCGCTGTCGAACCGCTCTGGATCGGATCCCGCAGCGGCGTCGAACGTCGCCTCACTGCTCGTGAGGGAATCGCTTTCCACTGGGTACCGACTGGCAAGCTCAGGAGGGAATTCACACCGCGAACCCTGCTGGACCTTTCGGCCATTCCAATCGGAACATTGGCAGCTGCCGCGGTCATCCGTTCTTTTCAGCCGGATGTCGTTTTCGGTACTGGTGGGTACGTGAGCGTCCCGGTCGTTCTCGCGGGTTGGCTGAATCGAATCCCGATCGTTATCCACGAACAGACTGCTGCAGTGGGGCTCGCGACACGCATTGCAGCTCGCTTCGCTGATGCAGTCGCGATTTCGTTCGAAGCGACCCGCGCGCTTCTCACCCATCCACACCTCGTGCATACCGGCCTCCCGGTACGAGAGGCGATACTCCGCGGAGATCCCGACCGTGCCCGCCGACGGTTCGGTCTAGAGAATCAAGCACCGCTTCTCTACGTCACGGGTGGTGTGCTGGGTGCGCACGCCATCAATGAAGCCGTCGCGCGAGCCCTACCCGAACTCCTCGGTGTCGTTCAAGTCGTCCATCAGTGCGGACCTCGACAGGTGAACGGTGATTTCCCTCGCCTCCTGGAACGGCGAGCGTCCTTACCCGAAGCGTTACGTCGACGGTACGTGGTGGTCGAATTTCTCGAGGAAGATTTGCCTGACGTGCTGGCGGCAGCCGACCTCGTTCTCGGGCGAGCTGGGGCGAGCACCGTGGCGGAACTCGCAGCACTCGGCAAACCGGCGATCCTCGTTCCGTTGCCTGGGGCCCGCGGTAACGAGCAACTCCGTAATGCGCAGCTCCTGGCACAAGCGGGGAGCGCAGTGATCCTCGACCAGCGCGAACTGTCACCGGAACAACTCGTTGTATTGGTGCGCGAACTCGTCGCCGATCCAATCGCGCTCGCACGGATGGGCCAGCGAGGAAGAACACTGGCAGTACCGGACGCTGCCGAACGCTTGGCTCGACTCATTCTGGCAGTGGCTCGATCACATCTGGTCGAGCCCGCACCGCCCGCGCCGCGAGTGCACTGACTGCTTCAGCCACCGTGCGCACCGACACGAGGTGCAGTCCAGCCCCAACCAGCGGGAATCGGCTCGATGCCGGCACGTAGGCACGTGCGAATCCGAGGCGGGCAGCTTCCTGGAGTCGGCGTTCCAGGCTGTGTACACCGCGTACTTCGCCAGCCAGCCCCACTTCACCGATATACACGGCGTCCGTTTCGAGCGGTATTCCGCTGGCTGAGGACGCGATCGCGAGTGCAACCGCAAGATCCGCTGCTGGCTCGACGATCCGAATACCTCCTGTCACGTTCACGAAGACGTCTTGATCCGCCAATCGGAGACCAGCATGCTTCGTCAGAACAGCGACCAGCAGCTGCAAGCGCGTTGCGTCGAAACCCGTCGCGACCCGGCGCGGCGTTCCGTAGCCAGCTGCACTGGTCAGCGCCTGGACCTCGATCAGTATGGGCCGGGTACCCTCCAGCACCGCCACCACGGCGCTCCCGGCGGCGTTGGCGACTCGTTCGGAAAGAAAAAGCTCCGATGGATTCCCGACGTCGATCAGCCCGGCATCGGACATCTCGAAGACGCCGATTTCGTTCGTCGATCCGAACCGGTTCTTGGCTGCACGCAGGACACGGTGCTGGTGGAACCGCTCACCCTCCAGATACAGTACGACATCGACCATGTGCTCGACGACACGAGGGCCCGCGATCAAGCCCTCCTTGGTCACGTGTCCGATCAGAAACACCGGTATGCCGGTTCGCTTGGCAAATTGCAAGACGCGACCCGTACAATCCCGCAACTGCGACACGCTTCCAGGCGATGAGTCCAACTCGCTCAGGTACACCGTTTGGATCGAATCGATGATGACCAGTGCTGGCCGGAGCTGAGTCGCCTCCTCCAGCGCGCGATCCAGTGCTGTTTCCGCGAGCAAGAGGACTCCTTCGGAAGGCGCGCCGAGGCGGTCAGCACGGAGCTTGATCTGTTCCGGTGACTCCTCTGCAGCGATGTAGAGGACCGTGCGCCCCTGCTCGGCCACTCGAAGCGCTGTCTGAAGCAGCAACGTCGATTTCCCGATACCCGGATCACCGCCGAGCAAGACGAGCGAGCCGGGTACCAGTCCACCACCGAGGACCCGATCGAATTCGACCGATCCCAGCGACAGCCGGGCACGTTCAGCGCTCCGCACCTCCGTGAGGCGCTGGAAGCTTCTCGGCTCGCCGAAACGATTCGCTGCGACTGGCGCCTCCAGCTGCTCGACCATCGTCCCCCATGCGTCGCAGGACGGACAACGGCCGAAGTAGCCAGAACTCTCGTGCCCGCACTCGCGGCATACCCAGACCGTCTTCCGACGCGTCTTTCCTCGCGACACTGTTCCCCCAATGCAAGAACGCGAACACAGGTTCGACTTCGAGTATAGCGAAAAACGATGCGGGACACCGGACTCTGCCGGTGTCCCGCAGAGCGTCCAGCGCGAACGTCAAGAGACTGTGCTGAGTGCCTCCGCCGGCTCGATGGTCAGCAAATCGTCACGCACATCGACGATGACGGTGCTGCCCGGCTTGAACCGACCCGCGAGGATCGCCTCGGCCAGCGGATCTTCGATCAGGTTCTGGATGATACGCCGCAACGGCCGAGCGCCGAACTGCCGGTCGTATCCGCGCTTCGCCAGGAGGTCCTTAGCGGCATCGGTGACCTCGAGCGTGATCTGCTGCTCCGCCAGCTGCTTCCGGATACGCTTCAGCTCGAGATCGACGATCTGCCGCACGTGCTCCGGCGTCAGCGGGTGGAAGACGATCACTGCATCGATCCGATTCAGGAACTCCGGGCGGAACGTCTGCTTCAACTGCGAGAGCAGCTTGTCCTTCATCGTTTGATAATCGACCTGGACCTTCTTGTTCGGATCCTCGGTCACAGCAAAGCCGAGGCTGCCCTCGCGCTGGATCAGCTCGGCGCCGATGTTCGACGTCATGATCAAGATCGTATTCCGAAAGTCGACACGGCGACCCTTGGCATCCGTCAGATTCCCGTCCTCCATGATCTGGAGCAGGATATTGAACGCCTCCGGGTGCGCCTTCTCGATCTCGTCGAGCAGGATCACCGAGTACGGCTTCCGCCTCACTGCCTCGGTGAGCTGGCCACCTTCCTCGTAGCCGATGTATCCCGGCGGCGCCCCGACAAGCCGGGACACCGTGTGCCGCTCCATGAATTCGCTCATATCGATCTTGATGAGCGCATCCTCGCTCCCGAACATGAACTCGGCGAGTGCCCGAGCCAGGAGTGTCTTTCCGACGCCCGTCGGCCCGAGGAAGATGAACGTTCCGATCGGTCGGCGCGGATCCTTGAGCCCAGCCCGGGCCCGGCGGACTGCTCGAGCCAGCGTGCTGATCGCCTCGTCCTGACCGATCACCCGCTCGTGCAACGCCTCTTCCATGTGCAAGAGGCGCTCGCTCTCCTCCGTGTGCAGGCGCGTCAGCGGGATCCCGGTCCACATCGAGACGACCTGAGCGATGTCCTCCTCGGTAACGACCGGTTCTTCCTGCCCCTGCTCTTCGCGCCAATGCTGCTCCAGCTCCTGGATACGCTGGATCAGCTGTCGCTCGCGCTCGCGCAGCTCTGCCGCCAGCTCGAACTCCTGACTCGCCACCGCGGCATCCAGCTCGCGGCGCAGCGACTCAAGACCGCGTCGAGCCTCCTTCAGCGACGGCGGCGAAGCCGAGCGGTACATCCGAACCCGCGACGCAGCCTCGTCGACCAGATCGATCGCCTTGTCCGGCAGGTATCGATCGGTCACGTACCGCGCCGCCAGCACCGCTGCCGCATGCAACGCTCCGTCCGAGATCTTGAGCTTGTGATGCTCCTCGTAGCGCTCCCGGATACCCTTCAGGATCTCGATCGTTTCCTCGACCGTCGGCTCGTTGACGATGACTGGCTGGAACCGGCGCTCGAGTGCGGCATCGCGCTCGATGTACTTGCGATACTCGTCGAGCGTCGTCGCACCGATCGTCTGCACCTCGCCGCGCGACAGTGCCGGCTTCAGGATGTTGGCAGCATCGACGGCCCCCTCAGCGGCCCCCGCACCGACGAGCGTATGCAGCTCGTCGATGAAGAGGATCGTACCGGACTCCTTCACCTCCGCGACGATCTTCTTCAGGCGCTCCTCGAATTCGCCGCGATACTTGGTTCCGGCCACCAGCGCACCGATGTCGAGCGCGACGAGGCGCTTCCCCTGCAGTGGCTCCGGCACATCACCCGCGACGATGCGCTGGGCCAACCCTTCGACGATCGCAGTCTTCCCGACGCCCGGCTCGCCGATCAAGGCCGGGTTGTTCTTCGTGCGGCGCGAGAGGATCTGCATCACGCGCTCGATCTCGGTCTGCCGACCGATCACCGGGTCGAGCTTGCCGAGTCGTGCCGCCTCGGTGAGGTCGAAACCGAGTGCATCGAGATACGGGGTCTTCGTCTGCTGCGCGCGCTGCTGGTACGCAGTCCCCTGCGCCAGCACCTGCAGCACCTGCTGGCGGACCTTCTCCAGGTTGACTCCGAGGCTCTCCAGCACCCCCGCAGCGATTCCCTCGCCCTCGCGCACCAACCCGAGCAGCAAGTGCTCGGTCCCGATATAGTGGTGACCCAGCCGCCGCGCTTCGTCGACAGCGTATTCGATGACTTTGCGTGCCCGCGGCGTCAACCCGATCTCCCCGACGACTGTACTCTCGCCCCGGCCGATGATGAACTCCACCGCGCTCCGCACCTTGGGCAGCTGCACACCCATGCTCTGCAAGACACGTGCAGCCACCCCCTCCCCCTCGCGCACGAGGCCGAGGAGCAGGTGTTCGGTGCCGATGTAGTTGTGGTTGAAGCGCCGCGCCTCCTCCTGCGCCAGCGCGAGCACCTTCTTCGCCCGTTCGGTGAACTTCTCGAACTTATCCGCCATAGCACACACTCCCGGGCATGCGCCCGTCCTAACTCTCAAGGTTCGAGAAATGTCGTGGCGAGTTCCATCCAGCCGTTCGATTTCCTGCACCTCGCCTCCGGCACCGATAAAGTGTACTCGCTATGGGCATCTTCAGCCAAACCCCCAGCGGATCGGAGGAAGCCAGGGCCCCCAGCTCGTTCCTGGGGGCCCGGAGCACAGGTATCACTTTCCGGATCGGAACTCGCCAGCGTGTTGTTTCACGTGCGGGGCTGGCGGGGATCAGGTCTCCCCGCCATCGTCGGCCGGCGGCTCATCACCTTCCGGCTCGGAATCGTACTCTGCCTCGCTGGCCTCTTCTCCCTCGCCAGCGTACGGGGTGATACCGCGCTCGATCAGACGTTGCTTAATCGCAACCGCCTCGGGACCCAGGAGCGCCTCGAGTTCTTCGTCCGCGACCTCGAGCGCCCGCCTCAAGCTGAGCCCGATGCGACGCCTGGTTGGATCGATGCGGATGACCTTGACGATGACCTCGTCACCTTCCTGCAGCACCTCGTTCGGGTGCTCCACTCGCCACCCTGCCAACTCGGAGACGTGGATCAGCCCTTCCACGCCTTCCTCGATCCGCGCGAAGGCCCCGAAACCGGCCAGCTGCGTGATCGTTCCACGAACGATCTGCCCGACCTGGAACTGGCTCGCTACCTGCATCCACGGCTCGGGCTGCGTCCGCCGGATCGAGAGCGCGATCTTGCGCTGCTCCGGATTGACCGAGAGCACCATGACATCCACCTCGTCACCCACGCGGAGCACCTCACTCGGGTGCTTCACGCGCGTCCAGGAAATTTCCGACAGGTGCACGAGGCCGTCCGCACCACCAATGTCGACGAACGCCCCGAAATCGGCGATACTGGTCACACGACCACGACGTGTCTCGCCTTCGCGCAGCGTCTCGATCAGCTGCGCCTTCATCGCGTCACGCTGCTCTTGAACCGCCTGACGCTCCGAGAGGATCAAGCGATTGCGATGCCGATTGATCTCGATGATCTTGAGCTTGAGGCGCTGGCCGATCATCCTGGCCATGTCAGCCTGCTTGGTCACCTCGTCACCGCCCCGAATCGCCACGACCTGCGAAGCGGGGACGAACCCGCGAATCCCATCGAGGTTGACCAACAGGCCACCCTTGTTGTAGTTGACGACCTCAGCCTCGATGATACCGCCGGCCTCGAAGATCTCCTGAAGCCGCCGCCAGGTCTTTTCCTGACGTGCTCGATCGATCGAGAGCACAGCCTGGCCTGCTTGATCTTCTGGTTGCAACACGAAGACCAGGATCCGGTCACCCGGGCGGAGCCGCCCCAGTTCCTCCGGCGTCAACGTCTGAAACTCGCGACTCGGGACGACCCCTTCCGACTTGCCACCGATGTCCACCAGGATCTCGTCCCGACCGACATACATCACTTCACCCTCGACCACGTCACCGTATCGAAACAGACGGTAATCGTGGCTCGGGTCGTCCAATAACTGCCGGAACAATTCAGCGTCATCCATGACCGGGACGCTCCCGATCCCTTGACCGTAGTGCTTCTCGTCGATCTGCTGCCCCACCATGTACCTTTCCTCGAGTGCCGTAGTTTTGCCAACCACTACCGACTCGTTCGAGCCGACGGTCAGCGAGACACCGTCGTTAGTATAACGAGCCCCTGCCAGTACGACAAGCGTCAGAACGCTCGACTTTGCCTGTCGAATCAACCGGACGCGTGATGCTCGCTCCAAGTGGCCGCACGAGCGCGCGGCTGTCCTCAGTCCCACCTTCCCTCGCGTGCGTCAGTGAGTTCACGCACCAGCGCTGCGTACACGACTTCCAGGTCGACTCGTTCGACCCAGCCCATATGCCCGACGCGGATGATCTTCCCTTTTAGCCTGCCTTGTCCCCCGTTGACAGCAATGCCATAGCGTCGTTCCAAGCGGGCCACCAACGTCTCGGGGTCGATCCCCTCGGGCGGGACGAGTGCCGTCACCGTCGGACTTTCGAAGCCCGCCTCGGCGAAGCAGCGGAATCCGACCGATCCGGTTGCGGCACGGAACCAGCCCGCCAGCTCTCGATGCCGGTTCCAGACGCGTTCTAACCCTTCCTCCTCGATCATCCCGACCGCTGCCTCGAGTGCATAGATCAGACTGATCGGCGCCGTAGAGGGAAGATCGCCGGTGCGAGCTGCAGCCCGGTACTCGCGGAGATCCCAGAACGCGCGCGGAAAACCGGCTCCCTCGACTGCATCCCAGGCCCGTGGCCCGACGCCGACGATCACCAGCCCCGGCGGACACATCCAAGCCTTCTGCGAACCGCTGAACACGAGGTCCACACCCCAGGCATCCATCTCGAACGGGCACCCGGCGATCGCACTGACACCGTCCACTGCCAGGAGTGCACCAGCATCCCGTACGATCGCCGCGATCTCAGACAACGGATTCAGAACTCCCGTCGATGTCTCGTTGTAGACGAGAAAGACTGCGCGGATGCCCGGCGTCTGCCCGAGAGACTCCGCTACGTGGTCTGGCCGAACAGCCTGTCCATACGGGATCTCACGGACAACGACGTCCACACCGTACCGTTCAGCCACCCGCCGCCACCGCTCGCCGAAGTCCCCGTTGACCAGTAGGAGCACCCGATCACCGGGATGCAGGAGATTGACGACCGCGATCTCCCAGCCAGCCGAACCTGTCCCAGGCAGGACGAAGACGTCACCGTCTGTTCGATGCAACTCACGAAGACGTCGCAACAGGTTACGAACGAACTCCCGGAACCACTGGCCTCGGTGTGGAACCATCGGCCGTTGGAGAGCCGCCAGAACGGGTAACGGCAACGGTGTCGGTCCTGCGATCCGCAAGTTCCGCACGATTTCCGCCATAGCTCATCTCTTCCTTACCGCGCTTCCAGCGAACGCATCGTTCCGCTCGGCTCGCCGGCGATCGACCGCGAGGCGGAGGACGATCGCCTGCACCAGCCAGAAGACTCCTACCATATGTGGGAAACTGATGTTCAGGTAGTAATGGTCGAACATCCCGATGAGCAGCAGTGCAC
Source organism: Thermomicrobium sp. 4228-Ro (assembly GCF_026241205.1). NCBI lineage: Bacteria > Pseudomonadati > Thermomicrobiota > Thermomicrobia > Thermomicrobiales > Thermomicrobiaceae > Thermomicrobium > Thermomicrobium sp. 4228-Ro. The sequence goes on along the minus strand of NZ_JAPFQM010000001.1, from coordinate 1,986,476 downwards.
CTTGTGCACCGAGCCAGCTCAGGAGTAAGTCGCTCCACGCGTCCTCGCGCCGCTCGCGTAGCCATGTCCGCCACCCGAGTGCGAGGATACCGAGCACTGCTGCGAGGAACGTTATCAGCCCAACCAGCCCCATCCGCTCCGCCACCAGCAAATAGATACTCGACACCCCTGTCCAGAGCTCGACCGTTGGCGCTTCCCCGAATCCGACGCCGAAGGCCGGATAGGCCCGGAGCAGCGCCAGTGCTGTACGGTACTCTTCCAAGCGCATCTGTGTCGCCGGGTCCTGCAGTGTGAAGCCTTGCCACAGTCGCTCGAACACTCCCTCTCCGATACCGAGCGTCATGGCGGTAACCAGTCCAGCACTACCAGGGAGGAACAACCAGCGATAACGAGCGAGCGCGATCAATCCCACGCCGAACACAGCTCCCAACCATCCCGCTCGCGAGTAGGTGAGCAGGAGCGCGGGTCCGATGGTCGCGGCAGCACTGACCGCGAGCCAGCGCGGGATGACCGGGCGCCGCGCTACGGCTTGGGCTACAGCGATCACGAACGCCGGAGCGAGAAGCCCAGCGAACGAATTGGGATCGACGCTCGTGCTCGTCAAGCGCATCGGTTTCGCTGGATCGTCCTCGATGTAGCGGACGATCCGGGTCGCGGGATAGCCATACGGGATCAGTCGAGCGAGGACCGCGAGAGTCATTCCGGGCCCAGCTGCATACAACGCGAGTCCGAGCACCGCCGCCAGGCCACTGGCCGAAAGGAACACGGTCGTGAACCGACGATAGTCCGCTAGGCGCCGGAGCACTGACCACGCAAGGAAGAACAAGCTGAGGCTGATCAAAAACTTCGCATAATCGTGGTACGTCTGCGTTGTATATCCACGACCGATTCCGAGGACGAATGCGAACAACGACACGCCCGCGAATAGGAGGACACTGAGGACGAGTGGGTGAAACGGGACAGATCGGCTCCTGTCCAAGAACGATTGCAGGAGCCACGTCCCCACCACTCCCAGCCCCACGAGCTCGAGGAGCGGGGGAGTTATTACCACTTTGATCGGGATGACCGCGTACGGGAGCAGCGCAATGATCGCCAGAACGACCCAGAGACCGGATCGCGGATCGACGGCGACGAGGATGCCCGCCAGCACAGCGATCAACACCGCCAGCGCGGGCACGGGACCGAACCGAACGAGGAGCAACGCGCTCGCGAGTGCACCCGCAACAGCGACTCCACTCCCGACCAGCGCGGCGATAGGCGGTCGCATCCGGAACGCGGTCGTATGTGGCCAGACTGGCAAGCGCAACTCTCGCATACCAGCACCCGATCACCCATTTGCCTGCACTTCGATCATCGATCCACGAATCGCAGTACCCATCGCCAACGCGGGCAGAGTACACTTGCCGAGTGAGACGGAACTGTACGACGCTCGCACCCACTGAGTCCGAGCGTTGCGCTGTGGAGGATACCGCGCGGCATCGGGAAGGTGCTCATCGATGCAGACCACACCTCTGCCACCGGAACAGTGCCCGCTCGCCCAGACGGCAGCGATCCTCTGCGACCGGTGGACACCGCTGATCTTGCGGGATCTCGCCCGTGGCCTGAGCCGTTTCAGCGAGCTCGAGCGTTCGGTTCGTGGCATCAGCCCCAAGACGCTGTCTTCACGCCTCAAGCACCTCGAAGCGACCGGCCTGATTCGCCGGATCGAGGAAAACGGTGGACGCACACGCTATGAACTCACCACCCGTGGTCGCGCACTCTTGCCACTCGTCCGCGCCATGCGCGACTACGGCCGAACCTGGCTCAGTACGCGCTCATCCGGCTGAGCGCTCTCGCATGCCCCCACCCCGAGCATGCATCACTCGACGAAGCAGCCCTTGCACATCAATCCGACAACATGATCTCCCCTCTTCAGGAAATGTACCCGGCAGCCGATATCCCTCTGTGGAGTGGGATCGCGTGGAATAGGAGCAGGGGGGTCACTGTGCCGATGAACGGAGCAGCAGAGACGATGGATCGCAGCCGTGACCGTATCAGCCTGTGGATTCTCTGGGGCCATGCACTCGCTGCTCTCGCTGTCGTGTTCCTCTTCGGAAAACATCCGCTCTGGCAGGCGCTCGTCGGCGCCACAGTTCTGAGCGGTACCGCCACGATCGGCTATCGGTTCCTCGCCGGTACCCGCTGGTACCGGCTTCTGACTGCTGGACTCCTCATGCTCTATGCTGCCCTCCTCATCCATCTCTCCGGAGGGCTCATCGAAATGCACTTCCAAATCTTCGTGGCTCTCGCCTTCCTGATCATCTACTACGACTGGCTGCCGATCGTGCTCGCAGCAGGGCTCATCGCTGTTCATCATGTGCTCTTCAATGCCTTCTGGCCGTACAGCGTCTATAAGGACGGTCCATCGTGGACCATCACGTCCCTTCACGCCTTCTTCGTCGTGCTGCAAACAGCGGCCGGCATCCTGATCGCGCAGCGCGTGCGGACGAGCGCGCTCGCGGTCGCTCAGGCAGCGCGACGCCTCGCGACCGAGCAAGTCCCCACGTTCGCCCAAACGCTGCGCCGCATCGCTGCTGGTGACCTGACACAGTCCGCCCGCTTCGCGACCGACGATGTCACGGTCAACTGGCGAGACGAAATCGGCCAGATGGTCGAGTCGTTCAATGCAGTGCAGCATCAGCTCGGAAATGCTGCCAGCGAACTCGACACGATGGTCAAGCAGCTCCGTACGATGGTAGCCGATATCCGTGCCGCTGCAGACGGTCTCACCGACGCGACGGAGGAAATGAACCACGCGACCACTGGCTCGGTCGACGCGATGCGGGACGTGAACGCGAGCGTGATCGAGGTCGGCCAAGGTGCTAGTGAGGTCGCGCACGCTGCTGCTTCGGCACGCGTCTCGATGGAACAGCTGCAACAAGTAGTCCAAGCCGTGGCCACGGGAGCCAGCGCACAAGCACGGAGCCTCGAACGTATCAACGCAGCAGCCAACGAACTCGCCGGTCACGTACACCAGGTGCTCGCCGACACTGCTGCCGTCGAGGAGGCGACGCTCAACTCTCGACGTTCGGCCGATAGCGGCGCCGATGCCGTCAGACAGACGATCGACGCCATGCTGGAGATCCGAAACGTCGTCCTCTCGGCTGCCGAGCGTGTCGCCGAACTCGGACGGCTCGGTCAGGAGATCAGCTCGGTCGTGGAGACGATCGACAACATCGCGGAGCAAACGAATTTGCTCGCGCTCAACGCAGCGATCGAGGCCGCGCGCGCTGGCGAGCACGGTCGCGGCTTCGCTGTGGTTGCTGACGAAGTGCGCAAGCTGGCTGAACGCAGCCGACGGGAGACTCAGGACATCGCGGCGTTGATCGAGCAGGTTCGCCAGGCGACCGAGCAAGCTGTCGCTGCGATGCGCACCGGTGCCGATCGAGTCGCGAGCGGCGCGGACCGAGCCGAGCAAGCAGGTCGAGCGCTGCAGACGATTCTCGAAGCGGTCGAACAGACCAGCCAGAAGGTCGATGCGATCACAGCCGCTGCTCGGAAAATGGCGGCCGCCAGCGATCGCGTGATCGCTGCGCTGCGCGATATCAGTAGCGTGATCGAGCAGAACGCGACGGCTGCTGAGGAAATGGCCGCCCAGGCCCATCAGGTGACCGACGCGGTGAAAGCGATCGACCGAATCGTCGGAACGCAACAGCAGAACGTCGAACGGGTCCAGCGGCAAGTCGACACAGCGACGCAGATGATCGAAGAAGTCGGAGCGCAATCCGGCATCGTCGAACGCTATGCGACGCGTCTCCGCGAACTCATCGCCAACTTCCGGATCGGCGAGGGAGCAGAGGCACCGACCGACAGCATGCAAGCACAGCCGGCAAGCAATGCGGAACCGAACGGTCATGCTGGAAGGGTACCGCTGAGCCAGCGGTTACGGCTCGAGCAGCTCGTCGCACAGGTCCGCAGTAACGGTCACGGGCACGGGTGATCGGGAACCAGGAACGCCGGGGGCTCAGTCCCCCGGCGTTCCGCTTCTCCGAGCGGCTATCTTCAACCGCCGATCTGACTCATCCCTCGTCCTGTGCGACGATCACCCTCACGCAGTCCATGGCCCCAGGGTTTGCGCCAAACAGCCGCCCGAATACGCTCCATGAGCGCCTCGTCGCTCGCACCACTGCGGACGAGGCCGCGGATATCGACTTCATCAGCGCGCAGAAGACAGAGACGAAGCTTTCCGTCCGCAGTCAAGCGAATGCGATTGCAAAAGGCACAGAAGGGCTCGCTCACCGGACTGATGAAACCAATGGTTCCCTTCGCACCGGGAATTCGATACACGCGCGCTGGATCGCTGAGCGGCGCCTCGAGTTGTTCGAGCGGTCCGTAGACAGCTTCGATCCGGGCACGGGTTTCTGCAGTCGTCACCAGACCTGTGTCGTGCACCTCTGCGACACCTTCGAGCGGCATGACTTCGATAAAACGTACCTGCCAGGAACGCTCGAGCGTGAGACCGGCCAATGCCGGCACCTCATCGTCGTTGAAGCCACGGACGACGACCGCGTTCAGTTTGATCGGGGACAGTCCAGCATCTTCTGCCGCAGCGATGCCAGCCCAGACCTTCTCGATGCGTCCACCACGCGTGATGATCCGATAGCGTTGGGGATCCAAGGTGTCGAGGCTCACATTGATGCGCTTCAAACCGGCTGCCGCGAGATCGTACGCAAGACGTTCGAGAAGCAGCCCGTTCGTCGTCATCGAAATGTCTTCGACGCCCGGGATCTGCGCCATCGCTCGCACGAGTTCGACCACATTCGGTCGGACAGTCGGTTCGCCACCCGTCAACCGCAGGCGACTGAAACCGACCTGAGCTGCAACGCGGACGATGCGTAACAGTTCCTCGTCGGTCAGCAGCTCCTCCCGTGGAGCGAACTTCATCCCGTGCGCTGGCATACAGTAGACGCAGCGCAAATTACAGCGATCGGTAAGCGAAATGCGAAGATACGTAATCGGGCGGCCATACGCGTCGCGAGTGATCCGCTCACCTGCCCGGGGTACGGCGCGCTCGTCGCCTGCAATCGCGCGCTGCATGACCGGAACAGCCATCTCCGTGACTCCCTTCTCCGGTTCCCGGAGTACCCCGGACTCGAAACCCGAGCGACACTGGTGGGCTATCACAAGGATAGCAGCCGAGTCTGCAAAATGCAACCCCTTCGTTGACTTTTCTGCACGCGCCGTGATCGCTTCAGCGACGCAGGGCGATCACCTTGAATGCTTCTGCGTAGGCGATGCCACGTTCCGCACCAACCTCGGCTGCTCGCTCACGGACACGTTCAGCAAGCTCAGCAGGATCGCTTATCTGGCTCCGATGTGCGACGAGCGCAGCGATCTTGATGTCCAAGGTCTCACTGATATCCACATAGACATCCGGATACTGTGCACCGAACAGCCATAACTCGGCCACCTTATGCGGTTCCAGACCTTCAGCGAGGTGATGCGGAAAGTACAGCGGGTCACGAGCAGTCGGATAAACGGCATCGATCGTCGTGATACCGACTGCCCGATGATCTGGATGCAACGCGTATGGGCGAAAAGGATCGTGCGTGATCACGATATCCGGCCGGAAGGAGCGGATCTGGCGAACGATACGCTCGCGGAAAGCAAGATCCGGCTCGAGTTCACCGTCGGGCAACCGGAGGAACACCACTTCGCGGACACCCAGAATCCGGCACGCCTCGCGTTCCTCCTCCTCGCGTTGGCGCGCCAGTGTCTCCGGTGAGATATCGCGCCGGCTCGTCCCCTTATCTCCCGACGTGCACTGAACCAGTACGACCTCCTTGCCTTCACGCACGAGCCGCGCAACCGTTCCACCGGCACCGAATTCCATGTCGTCCGGATGAGCGACGACAACCATCACACGCTGATGCGGAGTCAGCATCTCCCCCATCGTTCACGATCCCTCTTGCTCAAGCGCGCCCGATCGCAGAGCGAGCCGAGCACACAATACCTCCGCGACTTTTGCAGTCGGCACGCGCTCCTGTTCACCGCTCGCGAGATCGCGCACGGTCACGGCACCCGCTTCGATCTCGTCCGGCCCCACGATCGCTGCCAAAGGGATGCCCTTGCGATTCGCGTACTGGAGTTGACGACGGAGATCACGCCGCTCACCGACATACACTTCCGTCGCCAGACCAGCCGAGCGAAGCGATCGGGCAAGCTGCAACACCGCGGGCTGGTGGCGCTCGTCCACCATGACGACCAGAACCTGCGTGACCGTGGCCGGTGTGGGCAGGAGGCCGTACTCATCGACTACCTCGACCAGACGCTCCAGCCCTAACGACGCACCCGTCGCCGGGATGTCTTCATCGAGAAAGAGCCCGATGAGGTGGTCGTACCGACCAGCGCCCCCGAGCGATCCGATCGCCGGTTCGCTCACGATGACTTCCGCCACCGGCCCAGTGTAGTAATCGAGCCCGCGGGCCAGGGAGAGGTCGAGAACGTAGCGACCGCTCGGTGCGCCGTAGTGAGAGAGATACGTGAAGAGTTCAGCCAGCTCGTCCAATGCTCGTTGCGCTTGCGCATCCTCCTGCAATCGAGCACGCACAGCCCTGATGACCTCGAACGGCTCGCCTTGCAACTGGATCAGTTCCAACACTCGATCAGCAGCTCCTGCATCCACCCCTGCACGGATGAGCTCCTCACGTACCCCTTCGCGCCCAATCTTCGCCAATTTATCGATCGCTCGGTACACCGGCAGTGCCAACGCCGGATCGACTCCGGCTGTTCGAGCCAGTGCTTCGAGCAACTGACGGTGATTGACGTGGACGACCGCGTTGGGGATCCGCAGAGTCGAAAGCGCGTCGATCCACACGGCGAGGACTTCGGCATCAGCTAGCATCGACCGCGTTCCGACGATATCGACATCGCACTGCCAGAACTGCCGGTACCGGCCTCGCTGCGGTCGCTCCGCCCGGAACACTGGTCCGATGTGATACCGCTTGAACGGCAGCGTCAACTCGTTCCGGTGCACCGCCACATAGCGCGCCAGCGGAACGGTCAAGTCGTACCGCAAACCGACTTCCCGACCACCGTGATCGACGAACCGGTAGAGGAGCTTCTCCCCCTCCTCGCCGTACTTTCCGGCGAGAACTTCGTAGTACTCCAGGAGCGGTGTATCGATCGGATCGAAACCGTACCGTTCGAAGACTTGCCGAAGCAAGTCGATGACACGCTGGCGCAAGAGCATCTGCCGCGGGGAGAAATCGCGCATTCCCCTGAGTACTTGTGGTGGACGCCGCACCTGCGCCGTCTCGCTCATTCCACCGATCCCTCACTTTCGCGCTTCCAAGACGAGATGCGCGAGTTCGGGCACGATCAGCTCGTCCATCGCAAGCCGCACGGCACCCGTCGAGCCGGGCATCGCGATGACGATCTTGCTACGATACACTCCAGCGATCGCCCGCGATAGCATCGCGGCAGCTCCGATCTCCCGGTAACTCAGCCAGCGAAAGAGCTCGCCGAACCCGTCCAATCGCTTCTCGAGTCGTTCCACGATCGCTTCGTACGTGACGTCGCGACGGGCGATGCCCGTTCCGCCATTCAGGAGCACCGCGTCGCAGTCCGACCTCGCGACGAACTCATCGACCACCTGACCGATCGCCTCTCGCTCGTCCGGCACGATGGCATAGCCCACGACAACGTGCCCCGCCCGCTCGAGGCGCTCGCGGATCAGTGCTCCACTCGTGTCCGTCTCCACCGTTCGCGTGTCACTGACCGTAATGACCGCACAACGAACGCTGCGTGGCGCCGCCTGCCGGTGTTGCTCTGGGCTCGTACTCATTGCTCGGCCTCCTCGCGGGTCAAGGCTAGCGCGAGCGCTGCGTATCCGACCATCGCTGCCTCGAGATCAGCGATCGCGACACTGTCGTCGACGGTATGGGCCAGCGCTTCGTTACCCGGCGCGAAACCGATCGTCGCCATCCCGTGCACCATGAAGTGACCACCGTCGGTCGCGAATTGCCAGAAGCCGTCCTCGACTCGTCGCTTCATGACGGATTCCAGCACAGATCGCCCGACTCGGACCACACGATGGTCAGCCGGGAGCACGTACCCGCGCGTCGGTGGCAGCTCGAGAACGAATCCCCGGTAGCTCCGCGCCACCCGCTCCTGGAGCTGCACTTCCGCCCGAACTCCTGGTTCGACGCACTGCAGGGCAAGCTGCTCGACCGTCGCCCGGATCGTCTCGGGCTCCTCCCCCGGCACGGTGCGCCAGTCCAGCACCAGCTGGACGACCCCCGGTATCACGTTGCTGCTTACCTGGTCACTCCGAACCAGTGTCGGAGCGACCGTGCTCGGCCCGAGTTCGGGATGGGCCAGATGTGGCAGTTCGTGGAGACGACCGAGAAATCGCGCAAACGAAAACAGGGGATTGGCCCCACGCTCCGGTGCACTGGCATGTGCCGATCGGCCGACGAAGCGCACCTCGATCCCGACGCGCCCGCGGTGACCCCGCCGGAGATCGAGAGCAGTCGCTTCAGCCAATACGACTGCATCCGTTCGGAGCCACTGGCAGAGCGCTGCGGCCCCGAGCCCACCGATCTCTTCTTGCACAACGCCGGTAAAGTAGCAGTCCCCGACTGGTCGCAGACCGAGGTCGCGCAGGAGCACGAGACCATAGACCTGACTCGCCAGCGCACCCTTGACGTCACACGCACCTCGCCCGTACAGAACATCGTCGACGACCACACCGTCGTAGGGCGGGTAAGGCCACTGATTCGGGTCGCCCTCGTGTACGTGGTCGAGGTGCGCATTGAACTGTACAGTGGGGCCGCCGCTCGTTCCTCGCAGGACACCGATCACGTTCCCGGCTCGGTCGATATCGACCTCGTCGTAGCCGAGCGAGCGCAAACGGCCAGCCACCAGTTCTGCGATCTGCTGTTCCTCGCCGGGAAGACTTCGCGTGCGGATCAGATCCTGAGCGAAAGCGACCAGTTCAGCTCGCCGTGCCCGTGCTGCCGCCCACAAGCGCTCACAAGTGGCCTCGTCGATCATTCCCACACTCCGTCATCGGTCACACTACCAGGTAAGTGCGTCCAGCGTACGATCCGCCCCCGTCGGTCGACCGTCAGTGCCACGACATCGATGCGACGATACCGTTCTGCATACTCGGGATACGCTGCGACGAAGGCGTTCAATGTCTGCAGGAGCCGTTTCGCCTTCCGCGGGTGGACACCCCATTCGGCGGGTTCCTGTCCAGATGGGCTGCGAACTTTCACCTCGACCGCGACGAGCGTCTCCCCGTCGAGAACCACGAGGTCGAGTTCACCGGACCGGCAACGCCAATTACGAGCGATCACCCGCCAGCCGATGCGTTCTGCCCAGCGAGCGACGATCTCTTCCCCCAGGGTACCGAGCGTTCGCCGGTCGCTCACTCGCAGCTGTCCTCTTCGATACCGAGACGAAACGAACGGCGATGCAACCGTGTCGGTCCGAGTCGTTCCAGCATAGCACGATGTTGAAAAGTACCGTAACCGGCGTTCTCGGCCCAACCGTATCCTGGGAACCGTGCACCGACACGTGCCATCAAATCGTCGCGTACCACTTTGGCTAGAACTGACGCGGCAGCGATGCTCGCGCAACAGCGATCGCCGCGCACGATCGGGGTAGCCGAGGACCGATCGAAACCAGGCAATGGCGTTCCGTCGTAGAACACGTGGTCGACGGGACCGATCCGCGCCAGAGCACGCCGCATCGCGAGAGCAGTAGCGAAGACGATACCGTAGCGATCGACTTCCCGATGCGATGCAGCGCCGAGCGCCCATGCCTGGGCGTGGGCGCGGATCCACTCCGCCAGGCGACGACGTTGGACCGGCGTGAGCTGTTTCGAATCCGCGAAGATATCAGGGAGACAGGTACCGGGCGCGAAGACGCACGCTGCCGCAACGACCGGACCAGCTAAGGCACCCCGGCCCACCTCGTCGAGGCCAGCAATGCGCGAGTACCCAGCCTGCCAAAAGCGCTCCTCGTGCAGGAACGTCGGCCGCTCGCCTCGACTCCCTGCTTTCGAGCCGGACGAGGCGAGCCCTCTCGGCATACTGCCACCTCAGCGCAGGTAGCTTCCCTCAGGCCGCCGCCGCTCCTTGAGACGTGCTGCCTTGCCCGAACGCTCGCGCAAGTAATACAGGCGCGCCCGTCGCACCTTCCCGTGCCGAAGCACCTCGATCTTCTCGATGAGCGGACTGTGCAACGGAAACGTGCGCTCGACGCCGATACCGTGCGAGGCGATACGGCGGACCGTGAAGGTGGCGTCGGTGCCGCCGCCCCGCTTGCGAATCACGACACCCTCGAAAGGCTGAACCCGCGTATTGTTGCCTTCGACGACGCGATAGTGAACACGCACCGTATCCCCCGGGCTGAATGGCGGGAGATCGGTTCGCATGTATTGCTCCTGGACGCTGCGAATCAGGTCCTGCATCGCTCCTGTCCTTCACACCTGTGTGTCACCCGCTGCTGCGCACTACGAAAGAGCCGCCGATACGCGGCCATTCGCCAGTATAACAAACGAGGCGCGCTCAGGAAGCCCGGGCGCGAAACCGCTGTTTCGGCAATGCTTCCAACACCTCGGCAACCACTTCGTATCGACCGAACGAAGGCATGAGATAGATACCGTCCACAAAGTCGTATGCTTCGGCGATCAACTCGCGTGCCATCGCGACACCCTCAGATCGACCGTTCGGTCCAGCCCGTCGCATGCGCTCCAGCGCGGTTTCCGTCAACGTGATGCCCGGCACCTCGTTGTGCAGGAACACAGCATGACGATAGCTCTGCAACGGCAACACTCCCAGCAGGACAGGCACCCTGATCGGACCATACCGCTCCTCGTACCGCGTTACGAAGGATCGCCAGGTGTCGAAGGAGAAGACCGGCTGGGTCATGATGAAATCGGCACCCGCTTCGAGTTTCGCGTGGAGACGCTCGATCTCGTGATCGAGATCCGACCGGGTCGGGTCACAAGCGACACCGATCGTGAACGCAGCAGGCCGACCGATCGAGGCACCCCCGACATCGATTCCCTGTCGGAAACGCTGGAGAATGCGCACCAAGCCGATCGAGTCGACGTCGTAGACAGGCGTCGCCTGAGGATAGTCGCCGAGTGTCGGCGGATCGCCGGTTAGGGCGAGGATATTGCGAACCCCGAGCGCGTGCGCGCCGAGCAGGTCCGACTGCAGCCCCATGAGATTGCGATCGCGTGTGGTCAAGTGCAAAATCGTCTCGACTCCAGCCTCTTGCTGCAAAATCACGCAGAGCGCGAGAGCACTCATCCGCACACGCGCCATCGGACTGTCGGCGACATTGATGAACTCGACACCGACCTCGCGTAACAGCCGCGCACCGTCGATCGCCTTCACCGGGCTGAGCCCTTTCGGTGGGTCGATCTCCACACTGATGACGAACGCTTTCCCGAGTTTTTGCGCTAACCGGGTTGGACTCTCAGTCGATGGAACTTCAGTCACCGAACGGTCAGTGCGCTGGCGCTCGCTGACGCCCAGGGACGCCTGACCAGTGTCATGATCCAGAGCACGCCGCATCGCGGCGATATGCGCCGGCGTCGTGCCGCAACAACCGCCGACTAACCGAACGCCATAAGAGCGGACCTCCCGCGCGAAATCCGCGAAATAGTCAGGTGATGCGCCGAAGATCACCCGTCCTCCAACGTTGGTCGGCCAACCGGCATTGGGCATCGCCGACAGTGGGAGACCCCAACGATTGACCGCGGCCATCCGCTGGAGGATCGCGACTGTCGGCCTCGGCCCGACACTGCAGTTCACGCCGACTGCGGAAACGCCGAGCTCAGCCAGTGCTTCGATGACCTCCTCAGGGCTGTGCCCGGCGAGTGTGCGACCGTCGGCTGCGAAGGTCATCTGAGCGACGATCGGGAGGTCGCAGACCTCTCGCGCCGCAGCGATCGCTTCGCGAATCTCAGCGAGCTGGTTCATCGTCTCGAAAACGAGGACATCCACACCACCTTCTAGAAGCGCCTCGATCTGCTCACGGAAGGCGTCGCGAACCGCCTCCGGTGCCACTGTCCCGTATGGCTCAAGGAGCCGTCCGGTCGGTCCCACAGCACCAGCGACGAACACCGGAACGCCACAAATCTCGCGCGCTTCTCGCGCCAGCCGTACCCCTGTTCGGTTGATTTCCCGCACACGATCGGCGAGTCCAAAATTCGCCAGCTTGAAACGATTCGCCCCGAACGTATTGGTCTCGATCAGTTCAGCACCCGCGAGGATATACGCACGATGGATTTCCAGAACCAGATGCGGCGCGTGCAAGTTGATCGCCTCGAAGCACTCGTCTAAGCGAACTCCACGCTCGTACAGCTGCGTACCCATCGCGCCGTCAGCCAGTACGATTCCGCGCTGCAAACGCTCTTGAAAGGTGCGAGCCATCGATCTTCTCCTGAAACCCTCTATACAGAACCCAGAGACCATGAGGCACGTGGTGCACTGAGTATAAACGAGATCATGAAGCCAGGAGCCCTCGCTATGACGCGCCAGCGACGTCCCTCCGAGCCCGTTCTCACCTGGCTACGCACACGAACGACTTCCCCGATCATGCGTGCGAGGCGCTCCCCACACCGCCGGAACGAGTGACGAGCTCGGCACGCTTGCCTTTATCCCATCCACACGTGAACACGCGTCTATGTGGTCGATGCACGCCCGAGCTTTCACGGTCTCCCGTACGCTGCCTCAGGACGGCACCGTGAAGCCGAGGGCATTTACCAGGCCTCGAAAGCTCCGCGCCCTCCGTGTCGCACAACGATCGCCGCAGGAACACCGAATTGACATCCGGCAAGGAACAGTGTACGATCGGCCTGTCAGGAGTGCTGCCGTGAAGTCACCGCACCCAGAGGACCCGTCGCTCGTTATAGACATTGGAGGAGAGCGGATGTCGGGCTCAGTCGCCCTGTCTGCGGTAGATGAGCTACGCTGTGTCGTCCGCGCCAAGGCGGGCGACGAGGAAGCGTTCGCGCTCCTATATCAAAAATACGAACGCACGATCTACCAGTTTGTCTACCGGATGGTCGGCAATGCCGACGATGCGAGTGATCTCACCCAAGAATGTTTCATCCGGGCCTACAAGGCGCTGCCGCAAACGACTGACGATTTGCATATCGGGGCGTGGTTGCGCCGCATCGCAGCCAACGTCTGTTTGGATACGCTTCGACGCCGGAATCGCCTGCGTTGGCTCCGCCTCGACCAGCTCAATCCCTGGCACGGCAACTCCCTGCGCGCAGCGGGAGCTGCCGATCCGGAACGAGCACTCCTCCAGACCGAAACCCAGGACCTCGTCGAGCGCATCCTGCAGCGGCTGCAACCGCGCTACCGAGCAGTTCTCATCCTCCGGGAATACGAGGGGTATTCGATCGACGAGATCGCTGACATGCTCAACATTTCCCGCTCGGCAGCGAAGTCTCTGCTGTTCCGTGCGCGGGAAGAGTTCCGTCGCCTGTACCACGACATGGAGGCATCGACATCCGGATGAGCTCGCTGCGCTGTCGTTCCTACCGGCCGCTCTTGTCAGCCTACCTCGACGGCGATCTGTCGGACGAGGAGCGGCAGCGTTTGCTCGCGCACCTCGCAGTGTGTGAAGACTGCCGAGCCCGCCTCCATGAATACCAACGACTGCGCGAGCAGCTCCGGCGTCTGCCCCCATCGCCACCACCACCGCGCTCCTTGCAGCGTGACGTGTGGAAGCGGTTAGTCGAAGAACGGAAGAGTACCCCCCGGACGCGAACACGGCTCGCGCTGGCCACGAGTGCGCTCGGCATGATCGTTCTGCTCATCGCCCTGGTCACGGCCAGTATCGGATTCCAACGCACCCAACCACCGCGCGTCGTCGCTTCGAACCCAGCGACCTCCTCGACGCAGCGGTGGCCCATCTACCAACCAGTCGAAATCACCTTCTCGAAACCGATGAACGAAGAATCAGTACTGAACAATTTGCGCATTTCGCCACCCGGTGAACGACAGCGCCTACCGATCAGCTGGAATGGGACAACCCTGATTATCGGGGCCGACGCCGAACGCCGCGTTCTGTTGCTGCCTGATACGGTGTATCGCATCGCGATCCTACCCGATGCACAAGATCGCTGGGGCCACCCGCTCGGCACTCCGTTCGTCTTGACCTTCCAGACGACAAGCGCTGTCGCTCATGTCCAGGAAACACCTACCCCCGCTCCGACTCCGTCGCCGAAACCGATGGCGACGCCGAGGGAGAATGTCGCTGAGCCTGCATCATCTCCCACTGCCGTTCCGGCTGGGGCACCCGCGCAGGCAGTGCCCACGGTAGCGCCGATCGTTCCCGAGCCTTCTCAGAACCGATCTTCCGATCAGCCGCAGATTCCCGCTCCACCGCCCCCACCAACGCCATCACCGACGCCGATTCCGGTTCCGACGCCGACGCCGCTGCCGTCCTCGACCGCGCCGGAGGCGACACCGAGTCCGACGGTCGTGCCGTCTCCGACACCGGGCACGCCTGAACCGATTCCGGTCACGGGTGCGTTCGCACGCGTCTATTGGGCTGACGAGGCGATCCAAAAGCGACTCGGTCAGCCAGTTTCACCCGCTTTCACTGTTAACGCTGCAGAACTGGCCTTCCAGCGCGGAATGATGCTGGAGCGGTTCGACACCTTGCACATCTACATCCTCGATGCCACTGGCACCTGGTCCAGTGTTCCCGAGCCACAACCGGTCGATCCGCCTCTCGAATTTCGCTCCGTGGAGCCCAACCTGTGGGCACCGGGCGGGGCGTTCGGTCAGGTCTGGGAGGAAAAGGCGCTGGCTCCGTCGCTCGGTTACGCGACCGAAGGTGACGTTCACGTCATGTCCACCGGCGCACGCATCCAGGAATTCGAGCACGGTACGCTCATCCTGAGTGACCGCGGTTTTGTCTATGCACTCTTCGCGGACGGCACGTGGCAGCAGTTCCCGGTGAACCAGTAGCCCTCCGCTCAACGGGACGCAGCTTGCAGCAGAACCGCCACCATATCGTAGAGCGCATGCGTCAGAATACAGGCCGTCGTACCGAACCAGCGTCTTTCCAATCCCAGGAGGATCGCGAGCCCTGCGACCCCGAGTGTCACGACCGAGAGTTCGTATTGAACGTGAACGAGCGTGAACAGCACCGCCGTCAATCCGAGCCCGTAGCGTGGTTGGATCGCACCGCGAAACAAGAGTTCCTCACCGATTCCGGCGAGAATTCCCAGAAGCAGCGCCCAGCCTGGTGCCCCGAACTCGCTGGTCAGCGGGATCATCCGTTCTTCGATACGAGCGACCACTTCTGGCTGCACGATATGCGCCAGCGCTCCACTCGTCAGGGATACGAGGAAAAGCGCTACAGTGAAGAGCCCAGCGCTCACCACCTCGCGTCGTGCTGGCAGCGTGAGCCCGAGGCGATGCACTGCATCGCGAAAGTCACGCGAGAACGGGAAGCCGACCAAAACGAACGCTAACGCTACCTCGCCGATCCCCTGTGCGATCAGCTGCTCGCGCCGAATTTCGAACTCCGGCAAGGCGCTGGAGAGAAGGAGTGCCCCAGCGAGAACGCCGATCAACCCCTGCAGAAGAGCCAGACCGAACGCATCAGGCACTGAGTCGGGATCGATCGGTATCCACCGCGCGATGCGGGTGCGATACGGATACCACCGCGCGAGCAGGACGAGGACACCGCCCAGTACCCCCGACACGAGGAGTGCGTGCATACTGCGGTACCAACCGAGAAGGCCAACCCCGAGAAGCAGGCTTCCACCGCCCAATACGACGACATCGAGCCCACGGCGAGCCCAGACCGACCGCTGCGCTGATTCCGCCGCATACCGCAGGAGAGCGGCGATCAGGACGATTCCCACCAACTCGAGAATCCACATCGAACGCCTCCTTCTGCCGTCCAGGCGTAGGTATACCCCTGGTTCGTGCTAGACTCGGGCGAGACGCGAGGTGTGGTTCCGATGGCTCGACGCACCGGATTGGGACGCGGTCTGGACGCGCTGATACCCCAGACGACAGCAATCAGTGACGAGGCAATCCGCGAGATTGCCATCGACGATATCGCGCCGAATCCCCGGCAACCACGGCAACAGTTCGCCGAGGACAGCCTGCTGGAGCTCGCCGAGTCGATCCGACGACACGGGGTCGTGCAGCCCGTCATCGTCGCTCGCTCGAGTGGCACCCCACCCTACCAGCTGGTCGCTGGCGAACGACGATGGCGTGCCGCAAAGCTAGCCGGACTGACCAGTATCCCGGCGATCGTTCGTGACCTTTCTCCCCGTGAAGCCGTCGAGATCGCACTCGTGGAGAACCTGCAGCGTGCCGATCTCTCCCCCTTGGAAACAGCGATGGCCTATCGAGCACTCATCGAGGAATTCGGGCTCACACAAGCAGAAGTTGCTGAACGCGTCGGTAAGAGTCGTTCCGCAGTCGCCAATACGCTCCGCTTGCTTGAAGCCCCGGCAGCGATTCAGGACGCTCTCGCTACCGGCGAGATCAGCGAGGGACATGCCCGTACCCTGCTCGCGCTTCCGGACACCGCCGCCCAGATCGAGGCACTCCGGATCGTTCGCGAGCGCAACCTGACCGTCCGCCAGACGGAGGAACTCGTCCGGCAATGGACGGCGGGCGCGCTGCCGGCACGTCGGTCGTCTCGCGCCACCCCTCCACCGGACTACGCCTGGCTGCAGGAAGCACTGCAGCGGCGACTCCGGACGAAAGTCGAGCTCCGCGGGACGGAACGGAGTGGGCGGCTCGTCATTCATTACTACTCTGCCGAGGAACTGCATCGCGTTGTCCGAGAACTCCTCGGCCAAGACGAGCTCGAGCTCCACGAGCGCTCAAGCTGAGCGCAGGCGGTTTTCGATTTCCTCGACCAGATCGCTGATCGGCACACGCACCTGTTGCATCGTGTCCCGGTCGCGGACCGTCACCGTTCGATCGTCCAGCGTCTGGTAGTCGATCGTGATGCAGTATGGCGTCCCGATCTCATCCTGACGCCGGTACCGCCGCCCGATGCTCTGGGTTTCGTCGTACTCGATTCGGAAGTGCTGACGCAGCTCACGGGCGACATCCTTCGCCACTTCGACGAGTTCTGGCTTCCGCATGAGCGGCAACACTGCCGCCTTGTACGGGGCAATGCGCGGGTTGAAGCGCAGCACCACGCGGGTATAGGGGTTCCCGTTCACGTCGACTGCTGGTTCCTCGTCGTAGGCATCGCACAGGAGTGCCAGCATGAGGCGTTCCACGCCCATCGTCGGTTCGATGACGTGCGGGATGTACCGCTCGTTCCGTTCTTGATCGAAGTACGTGAGATCCTCGCCGCTGTACTCCTGGTGACGCCGAAGATCGTAGTCGGTGCGATAGGCGAGGCCACACAATTCCTTCCATCCGAAGGGGAACAGGTATTCGAAATCGATGGTCTTTTTCGAATAATGCGACAGTTCCTGCGGGCCATGCTCGCGCGTGCGGAGGCGATCAGGCTTGAAGCCGATCCAGCGGAGGAATCGTGCCATTTCCTCCAACCAGTCATCGAAGTAGGCTTCCCACGTCTCGGGTCGAATGAAATATTCGATCTCCATCTGCTCGAACTCGAGCAGGCGGAAGATGAAATTACCGGGCGTAATCTCGTTCCGGAATGCCTTGCCAATTTGGCCTATGCCGAACGGAATCTTGACGCGGCTGGTTTGCACGACCTGCTTGAAATTGACGAAGATCGCTTGCGCCGTCTCGGGACGCAAATAAACCGGGGTCGACTGTTCTTCGACTGGCCCGATGAAGGTCCGGAACATCAAGTTGAACTTTCGCACCGGCGTCCAATCGCGCGCCCCGCACACCGGACAGGCCAGACTCGACTCCTGGATGATCTGCGTCATGTCATCGAGTGAGAGGCCCTCCGTCGGCCGATGGAGCCGCTCCTCGATCAGCGTGTCCGCCCGGAACCGACTCTTGCAACGCCGGCAGTCGACCAACGGATCGTTGAACTCTTCGACGTGCCCCGAGGCCTCCCAGACCTTTGGATGCAGGAGGATGCCGCCATCGAGCCCGACCATGTCCTCCCGACGCTGGATGAAATACTCCCACCAGGCGTTCTTGATGTTACGCTTGAGTTCCGCCCCGAGTGGTCCATAATCCCACGTGTTGGCCAAGCCCCCATAGATCTCGCTACCCGGATAGACGAACCCTCGTCGCTTCGCGAGAGAAACGATCATCTCCAGGCGCACGGTCGATGCTCGACTCGACTCCATCGTGCTCATCCCCCTCCGGACACACGCAGCCCCTCGTCATCGACGAGGGGCTGGCCACAGGCACTTCTGTCCAGGTTCAATGCTGGGTCACGCGGCTCGTGGCCGCCCCCTGCTCATCAGATACTCGCTCGAAGTATTCCGCGTGCGCCGGCACCTGGCCATCCGGCTGGATGACCTGTTCGACGAGCTGCCGGTACACCTGCGTCGTCGCTGGACTCACGTGCCCGAGGATCCGCTGAACATCGCGGAGATCCCAGCCATTCGCGAGCGCATGAACGGCGAAGGAGTGTCGGAGTGTATGAGGCGTCACATCGGGCAAGCCCGCCGCTTCCGCGTAGCCCTTGAGAATGAGCCAGAATCCCTGTCGAGTCAACCGTGTACCTCGATGATTCAGAAACACGGCCCGCTCAGTCTTCGACGGCGCAAAGAGGGGACGCGCGCGCTCCAGGTACTCACGCAGGACTTGAACGGCTTCCGAGTTAATCGGCACCCGGCGCTCTCGACCGTTCGGACGGCGAACGACCAGCTCCCCGCGCGCCAGATCGACATCGTCGAGATCGAGCGAGGTCAACTCGCTCACGCGGAGACCGGTCGTGGCGAGCGTGAGCAGCATCGCCTGGTCACGCAATCCCTCAGGCGACCGGTCACTCGACGCGATCGCGATGAGCGAGCGGACATCTTCGGGCGAGATCGCGCGCGGTGCGAAACGACCGACTCGCGGTACCGGTAAGCCATCAGCAGGATTGTCCTCGAGAATGCCGTTACGGACGAGATACTGACAGAACGCCTTGATCGCGGCGAGTTTCCGGGCTGCCGTGGTGTCCGCATACTGTCGATCGCGGAGGTACTGCAAGAAGGCTTCGAGATGTTCGCTCCGGAGCGCATTCCACTCGGCGAGGTGACACCTCTCGCGGAGATACGCTGCGAACTGTTCCAGGTCGTTTCGGTAGGCAGCCACGGTATTGGGTGACAGACCCCGCTCGCGGACGACCCCTGCTAAGAACTGCTCGATCACCTCTTGCATCGGCCTCGCCTCCACTCTCCCAAGTGTCATCGAACGACCTTCGACCGGCATCCGCTCGCGTCACAACAATGTCTCGAGCGGAACGAACGGCAGCCCTAGTGCTTCGGCGACCGAAGGATGTGTGATATGTCCTCTAAACACATTAACGCCTTTCGCCAGCGCCTGGTCGCGCTGCACGGCAGCACGGAAACCGAGGTTAGCGAGTTCCACGATATATCGCAACGTCACATTGCTCAGTGCGAACGTGCTCGTTCGCGGCACTGCTCCGGGCATGTTCGTGACCATGTAGTGCACAACGCCGTCGACCTCGTACACCGGTGCATCGTGGGTGGTCGGTCGAGCCGTTTCGACGCAACCACCTTGGTCGATCGAGACGTCCACGATCACGCTGCCTGGCCGCATACTGGCCACCATCGCGCGCGTCACGAGCTTGGGTGCCCGGGCTCCGGGGATCAAGACCGCTCCGATCACGAGATCCGCTTCCTGGATCGTTTCGGCCAGTGCTTGCTCGTTCGACATCTGCGTACGAAACCGTCCGTGCAGGACCGACTCGAGATGCCGTAGCCGCTCGACATTGATGTCGAACAGCACCACATCAGCACCGAGGCCCACTGCCATTTGGGCAGCATTCGTCCCCACCGTTCCCCCACCGATGATCACCACCCTGCCTGGGGGCACACCGGGTACCCCTCCGAGCAACACGCCGCGTCCACCATAAGGCTCCATTAGGTAGTAGGCGCCTACCTGTACAGCTAACCGCCCGGCCACTTCGCTCATCGGGGCAAGCAAGGGGAGCGAACCATCCGGTAACTGCACGGTTTCGTACGCGATCGCCGTGACACCTCGCTCGAGCAGCACGCGAGTCAACTGCTCGTTCGCAGCCAGATGCAAGAAGGTGAAAAGGAGAAGTCCTGGCCGCAAAAGGGAATTTCCGACTCTATCGGTTCCTTCACCTTGATGACGAGTTCGGCTTCGCCCCACACCGTCGCCGCATCGTCGACGAGCTGCGCACCAGCCGCTGTATACTGGTCGTCCAAAAAGCCGCTCCCGACACCAGCGCCACGTTCGACCAGTACGGTGTGACCGTGTCGCACCAGTTCCCGCACGCCATGTGGTGGCTGCGCCACGCGATATTCCCGCGGTTTGACCTCCCGCGGAATCCCGATAATCAAGGCACGACCTCCCATCCATCCATGCCATCCTCGCCGTCCTGCCGCCCCATGCCGTACCTTCCGGCAGGACGCGCTTATTGTCGCCGACATTCCGTGATCTTTACAAGACCGACTCCCAGAACGGTCTGGTCTCTCCCCATGACCAGCGCGACGCCCTCCCGACCGGCTGTCACATCCCTCCACCTCAATCCTGTGTGACGTTTGACGTCCACTCGTATCGGCCGATACAGTTAGTTGGTCCGGCCGTCATTCCGGCCGTGGAAGGCAAGACCGATGCAAGCGCTCTATATCGTCCCCATCCTCGCCGTTCTGATCTTGGCTCACGAACTCGGTCACTTCTTGGCTGCCCGACTGTTCGGCATCCGCGTTCTCGAGTTCGGCATCGGACTCCCCCCGCGACTCTTCGGTATCCGGCGCGGAGGTGTGCTGTATTCGATCAATGCCATCCCACTGGGCGGGTTCGTTCGGGTTGTCGGAGAAGATCAAGCGACCGAGGGTCCGGATAGCCTCCAGAACAAGCCACGCTGGCAGCGTGCCGTCTTTTTCGGTGCTGGCGCCTTCATGAATCTCGTCGTTGCGTTCCTGCTGATGATAATGCTCGTCGGCTTTCGCGGCGAGCCACGCTTTCACCTCTATGTCGCCGAGGTCGTCCCTGACTCGCCCGCCGCCGCCGCTGGCTGGCAACCGGGTGACCGGCTCGTCGCCGTGGATGGCCAGCCGATTCATGACGCCGATCGGCTGATTCAGGCTACGGAACGTAACGCCGGTCGACCGCTCCGAGTGACGATCCAGCGTGGCACTGAGCGGATCGATACCATCGTCGTGCCGCGAGAAAGTCCGCCGCCAGGACAAGGTCGTACTGGTATCCGCGTGCTCATCGAACCAGCTGCTCGCCTCGTCGTCGAGTCAGTCGAACCTGGTTCCGCTGCTGCTCAGGCAGGCCTGCAGCCAGGTGATCGGCTCGTCCGCATCGGCGACTACCCGATCGAAGATGCTGGCGCCTATAGCCTCGCGCTCCAGACGTACGCTGGGCGCACCGTCGAGCTCGTCGTCGAACGGGCTGGACAAACAGTCACGTTGGCCTTCGCGACCCCACCAGCACCTGACAGCGGGATTCCCAACACCGGCCTCACGTTGCGTCCGACCCTCGTCATGAGTCGTGTCCCGCTGTGGCACGTTCCGATCGAGGCGGCGAGACAAACAGCCCTCCTCCTCGCACAGATGATCCAAGGTCTCCTCATGCTCGTGCGCGGCGAAGCCTCGCTGAGCGATATCGCAGGGCCGATCGGTATGGGCCAACTTACGTCGGAGATTCTCCAGCTCAGTCCGGAACCGGTCTGGGTCACGCTCGCCCATCTCACCGCGTTGCTCTCGATCAACCTGGCGATTCTCAACCTTATCCCCTTCCCAGCCCTCGATGGCGGTCGCTTGTTCTTCGTTCTCGTCGAAGCTATCCGCGGACGGCGCATTCCACCGGAGAAGGAAGGCTTGATCCACCTCGTCGGCTTCGCCATCTTGCTCCTGCTCATGTTCGCCATCGCCTTCGTCGATATCGGACGGCTCTTGAGCGGCGAATCGCTTCTTCGTTAGGCTGCCATCGACGACACCGTCGCCGATCGTGCACACTTGACACAGAGAGGCTCAGGGCGCGACACGCCCATCGGGAGGGAACAGGAAGCGATGGCCTACCAGCGCCGGAAGACACGTCCAGTCTGGGTCGGTAACGTCCAGATCGGTGGTGATGCACCGATCGTCGTGCAATCGATGACGACGACGGATACGCGTGACCCGCAGGCGACGCTCCGGCAGATCCACGAACTCGCCGACGCGGGTTGTGAGATCGTGCGCGTCGCCGTACCGGACCGTGTCGCAGCAGCCGCCCTGGCAGAGATCGTTCCGCGCTCACCGATCCCGGTTGTGGCTGACATCCACTTCGAGCACACGCTTGCCCTCAAGGCGCTCGAAGCAGGCGTGCACAAGCTGCGCCTCAACCCGGGAAACATCCGCAAGCCGGAAGAGGTCCGCGAGGTCGTCGAGAAGGCGAAGGAGCGAGGCGTTCCGATCCGCATCGGCGTTAATTTCGGCTCGCTGCCGCCGATGACCCGCGAGTTCGTCGACGAGATGGCTGCCCAGGGCGCAACGCAGACCGAGCTGATCGCCGAGCATATGGTGCGGACGGCACTGCACCATGTAAAGATCCTGGAGGACCTCGATTTCGGCGATATCGTCATCTCGCTCAAGGCCTTCGAGGTACCGGTGATGATCGAGGCCTACCGACGTATGGCCAAACTGAACGACTATCCATTGCATCTCGGTGTCACCGAGGCAGGTACACCGAAGTCGGGTGCGATCCGTTCGGCCATCGGAATCGGGACACTGCTCCAAGAGGGCATCGGTGACACGATCCGCGTCTCGCTCACGACCGATCCGGTCGAAGAGGTCTGGGTCGCCTACGAGATCCTCAAGAGCCTCGGCCTCCGCGAGCGAGGCGCGACCCTCGTCGCCTGCCCGACCTGTGGCCGGGTGGAAGTCGATCTCTTCCGACTGGCGAACGAGATCGACGAATATCTCCGCACGGTGAAGGAGCCGATCAAGGTCGCCGTGATGGGGTGCGTCGTCAACGGCCCAGGCGAGGCTCGGGATTCCGATGTCGGTGTGGCGGCCGGTCGCGGCAAGGGTGTGATCTTCCGCAAGGGGAAGATCGTACGGCGTGTCGAGGAACACGAGATCGTCCCGGCACTGAAGGAAGAGATCGAACAGATCCTCGCCGAGCGGCGTTCCGGTGCCGAGCACCGTGCCCAACGCCAGATCAGTATTCCGATCGTCGGTGAGTAACCACGAGCGGAGCGCTCAACATGGCAGATCACCAGGCAGCGGAGCACCGAGAACCTGTCGCTGTCCTGGGAACGACGTCGTGGGACGAGTTCCTGGTGCTCGACCGACTCCCGACGCCAGGATCGGGGGCGATCATCCGGCACCGTGCAGAAGCAGGCGGAGGAACTGCTGCGAACGTGGCCGTCGCACTCGCCCGACTCGGCGTCCGCCCGCTGTTCGTCACGACGGTCGGTTCCGATCGGTACGGCGCAGCGCTGCTTGCGGACTTGGAGCGGGAGAATATAACGCTGCATATCCTCCCACGAGGTGCCGGCACACCGACTGATCGTTGCACGATCCTGGTGACACCGGGTCCGGAACGCACGATTCTCTGGCATCCCGGCGCCCACCTCCAGCTCGGAGACCCCTTACCGCTCGATCGCGTGTTCCAGGCGCGCATCGTCGTGATCGACGTGGAAGACCATGCACTTCGCCAATTTCTCCTCGACTTGCCTGCGCATATCGCACCACGGATCCAGCTGGTCGGCCCGCTCACCCACCTCGCTCTTCTCCCGAGGGATCGCGCACTTCGCCTCGCTATCCAGCACGACGTGCTCGTCGGGAGCGAGGTGGAATTTTCCGCTCTCACTGGTTGCGGAGACCTGGACAGTGTCGTCGAGACGCTCCGGCGATGGATGCCACTGGGTGCGACTCGCCTCGCCGCGATCACCCGTGGACGGGGCGGCTGCGTTCTGGTTTCGCCGCGTGAAATCGTGTCATGTCCAGCTTTCGCAGTCGAGCCCGTCGATCCGACCGGTGCTGGCGACGCCTTCACTGCCGGTCTCATCTACGGACTGCTCGAGCGCCTGTCGTTACCGGAACTCGGCCGGTTCGCGAACGCCGTCGGTGCCCTGGCGACCCGCCGACTCGGCGCCCGTTCCGCTTTACCGACACGCGACGAAGTTCTCGAGTTCATCGCCCAGGCTCAGCCATGCAGCTGACTCGCGACGAACTGCGTCAACTCGCCGCCGAAGCAGGACTCTCACTCATCGCCGTGACGACTGCTGAGCCGTTTCCGCACCTCGCCGACCTGCTCAAGGAACGGATCCGTGCCGGATACTTGCGCGGAATGGACTGGTTCGACGAGCGACGCGCTGACATCGCTGCGGACCCGCGGAATCTCCAGCCGACCGCCCGCAGCATCGTGAGCGTTGCCCTTTCCTACTGGCTCCCCGATATCCAGCCCCCCAACGACGGTGTGGCACGTGGCCGGATCGCCCGGTACGCCTGGGGGATCGATTACCACCGGGTTCTCCGAGAGCGCATGCGCAGGCTCCATGCCTTCCTGGAAGCACGAGTAGGACGGACAATCGAGGCACGGTTTCTCGTCGACACAGCCCGGATCGTCGATCGGGCAGTGGCGGCGCGGGCCGGGCTCGGCTGGCAAGGGAAGAATACGATGATCCTCGTGCCCCGGCACGGGTCGTGGGTATTCCTCGGCGAACTCGTACTCGACATCGAGATCGATCCGGATCAACCGCTTCGGCCACGCTGCGGTCGCTGCCAGCGATGTCTCGACGCCTGCCCAACCGGCGCCCTGGTCGCGCCCTATCAGCTCTACGCACCGCGCTGCATCTCCTACCTGACGATCGAACACCGCGGATCGATTCCCTGGGAACTCCGTCCCCTGATGGACAACTGGGTGTTCGGCTGCGACGTGTGTCAGGAGGTGTGCCCCTACACGTCCGCTGCGCTTCCAGCGGAGGACCCGGTCGTCCGTCCCGAGCGCATCGAACACTGTTTTCCTTCACTGGAATGGCTCCTCCGCATGAGCGAGGAGGAATTCCGAACGGTCTACCAGCGCCGCCCGGTCCTCCGGGCCAAGCGCGCCGGGCTCGCTCGGAACGCTGCGGTCGCCTTGGGCAATATCGGTGACAGACGACACCTGGCCATTCTCGAAGAGGTGGTGCTGAGTCACGACCAGCCGCTCGCACGCAGCCATGCCGCCTGGGCCATGGCTCGGATCGACTTCTCTACGAGCGAGCCAGTACTCCTCTCGGCGCTACAGCGCGAAAACGATCCGCACGTCCGGGCAGAGCTGGAGCGGCTGCTCGACACGCCGCCGACACCGATCAGCCCGTCGTCTGCAACCCTGCCGCGATCGCGTTGATGCTGTGGTGGATCGCATCGAGCAGCCGAGCTCGCCGACCTTCCGAGTCGGCTGCGAGTTGACGGTACCGCCGGAGAAGTTCGATCTGTGCGAGGTGGAGGACGTCCACGTAGGGATTGCGAAGCTTAACCAGGCGAGAAAGGACCGGCGAGCGCTCGAGCAACTCGACTTGCCCAGTTATAGTCAGGACCAGGCGGACCGTGCGCTCGTACTCCGCGGCGATGCGTTCGAAGAGCTCCGGGTACTCGGCGAGCTGCGCGTAGAGCGACGCGACAGTGAGTTCCGCTGTTCCCAGACTAATCTGCGCGTTATCGATGAGTGTCTCGAAGAAGGGCCAATTCCGGTACATCGACCGCAGGATTTCCGCACCACGCTCCTCGACGACGCGCTCGAGCGCTGTCCCCAAACCGTACCATCCCGGCAAATTCACGCGGCTCTGTGTCCAGCTGAAGACCCACGGAATCGCACGCAGGTCAGCGAACCGGACCGTGCCATCGCTGCCCGCTCGCCGAGCAACCGGGCGGGATGCGAGGTTCAATGTGGCAAGTTCCGGAAAGGGCGTTGCGGTAGTGAAATACGCGACGAACTCCGGATGACCTTTGACGAGTTCTTCGTACGCGGCCTGCGACAAGGATGCGAGTCGCTCCATCGTGGAAAGCCATTCCGTAGGCACAGGCGGCTCCGGTTCACCGAGTACCGACTGAACGAGTGCATGGATCATCTGCTCCCAGTGACGGAGACCGATCGCCGGCTCGCTGTAGCGCGTGAAAATCACCTCACCTTGCTCGGTGACCTTGAGGACCGGTGTCCGCGCGGCCATGGGGCGGGAGCGGATCGCCCGGCCCATCGGCCCACCACCGCGACCGATCGCGCCCCCTCGACCGTGGAAAATCCGCAGTGTGACGCCGTATCGGCTCGCAGCGCGCGCGAGCTGTTCCTGTGCCCGGTAGATGCGCCAGTTCGAGGAAACGTACCCACCGTCCTTGTTACTGTCGGAGTAACCGACCATCACTTCAAGGTGGTCACCACGAGACGCTACGATCTCACGGTAGAAGGGCAACGAGAGGAGACGCTCGACAATCGCTCCACAGTTGTCGAGTTCAGCGATCTGTTCGAAAAGCGGCACGACGTCGATACGACTCCACGCCTTGTTGGTGTAGCAATCGACCAATCCCGCCTCGCGAGCCAGCAGCAACGTACCCAGGACATCAGCCGTTTCCGAAGTCATCGACACGATGACCGTGTGGCAAGCACGCTCACCGTTGAACCGCTGGATGCGGACGATCGCCTCGAACGTCTCCAGTACTTCGCGCGTTTCCGGCGAGAGTGCACCGCGCGGAAAGCCGAACGGCTTTCCGGCCAGTCGCTGCAAGACGAGCGCTTCCCGGTCGTCCGAAGTGCGCTCGAGATAGTTCGAGACCCCATCCAACGCGAACAACTCGGCTAGTGCCTCGCGATGTCGCGCCGCATCCTGCCGGATCTCCAGCTCTGCGAGATGGAAGCCGAACACCCGAACGCGTGCGATGAGATCGGCAACGCGTCCCCTGGCGATGCGCAGCCCCTTACCCGACTCCAGCGAATCGGCGATCAACCGGAGATCGTCCAGGAACTCCTCCGGGGTAAAGTAACCGCCGAACTCGCCCGCCTCGGTGCGGCGCAGGCGTTCTTCGATGAGTCCGAGGAACCGCCGGTAGGGCTCGTCCGCCCACGCTCGCACTGGTGCGAGATTCAGGCGCTCACGCTCGCGATCGATCCGGTCGAGCAGCGTTTCGCTCGCTGGCCGTACGCGAGCCGAGACACTCAAAGCCCGCCGTAGCTCCACGACTTCGTCGCGATACCGGCGTACGATCGCCTCGCGGAGCAGACGCGCAGTCGCTTCCGTGACGGCAGCGGTAACACTCGGATTGCCATCGCGGTCCCCTCCCACCCAGGTCGCTAGGCGCACCGGGACGGGCCATTCTCGACCGACCAACTCAGGATAGGAACGCTGGAGCGCCCGCTCGAGCGCACGACGGAGTAACGGAACGACATCGTAAACCGGGCCGACGAGGATCGCGATATTGCTCCGCACCTCGTCGAGCGGAGTCGGACGCGCGACCCGTGTCTCCGCCGTCTGCCAGAGGAGTGTGATCTCCTCGCGCAAGCGTTCGAGCAGCCAGTCACGCTCGCGAGGCGAAAGGCGAGGATCGTCCAACTGCTGAATCGAACGGGCGAGTGCCGCGAGTCGCTGCAGCACAGTTCGGCGGCGTGGTTCCGACGGATGTGCTGTGAAAACAGGGAAGACGAGCAGTTCGCCCAGCACTTTCGCCACTGTGTCCGGTGGTAGACCACGATCACGCAGCGCAACCAGCGCCGCCTCGATCGATTCGTGCAGCGCCGGCTCCATTCGCTCGCGCTGCCGCAGTGTCCGAACCCGGTGATGTTGCTCGGCGAGATTGATGAGATGGAAGAAGATCCCGAATGCCCGGACGATCCCGAACAGATCCTCGTCCGACAAACGGGAAAACCGCTCCTGCAGTTCACGTAGGCGTTCCGCAACTCGGCCAGTCGTCCGGGCTGCGATCGTCGCCCGCCGTGCCCGTTCGACGAGATCGTACAGCGCTTCGCCGCCCTGCTCACGCAGGACGTCGCCCAGCAAGCTACCGAGCAGGTTGACTTCGTGCCGGAGTCCCTCGATCGGCTCGGCCCGGAGCGCCTGACCGGCTTCGCTCCCGAGAGGCTGCGGTTGCACCGTCATCGCCGACCTCGCTCTCCATCGAGCGTCGCGCACCGTTGCGCTCTTCCCAACAGTATTCCAGACTTGCACGAGAACACGTGGAGGTCGGAGAACCTCCCCTGCACGGACCGCTTGTCCTTGGCAGAAAGGGTTTGCACCGTGTTACTGACGGTCGATATCGGCAATACCAATGTCGTGATCGGTCTCTTCGACGGCTCCGAGTTGCGAACGCGCTGGCGTCTCGCCACAGCGCGCGACCGGATGCCTGACGAGTGGTGGGTGCAGCTCGTCACGCTGAGCGAGAGCGAAGGCTTCCGCATTCAGGCTGTACGGTCCGTCGCGATCGCCAGTGTCGTTCCCTCTTTGACAGCGGTCTTCACGGAACTCGTCCGGCAGCGGCTCGCGAGCGAACCGTTCGTGGTCAATGGTTCGCAAGATTTGGGACTGGTGCTCGATGTCGACCAGCCAACGGAAGTCGGTGCCGACCGCATCTGCAACGCGATCGCCGCGATCGAGCGGTACGGTGCCCCGGTCATCGTCGTCGACTTCGGTACCGGTACGACATTCGATGTCGTCGATGGCCGCGGTGCATACATCGGCGGAGCCATCGCCCCTGGCCTGGCGATCGCGTTCGATGCACTCACGCAGCGGGCCGCTCGCCTCTTTACCGTCGCACTCGAGCCACCTGGTCGGACGATCGGCCGCAACACGCGCGAGGGCTTGCAGGCTGGCACGGTCATCGGGTATGCCGAACTCGTCCGTGGCTTGATTCGCCGCATTCGCGAAGAACTCGGCCAGGACGCACCCGCGATCGCGACCGGTGGTCTTGCGACGCTCGTCGCACCGCTGGTTCCCGAGTTCACAGCGCTCGAGCCTGATCTGACATTGCACGGGCTACGGACAGCCTACGAGCGGGCACGCCACCGTGGCACGGTGACACAACCGCATCACCGATAACCAGCGAGGAAGTCGAAGCTGACCGTGGCGTCGAAAGCCCGAACCGCCGCTTCCAGGAGTTCCAGCGTCGCGACGACGTCGTCGAGATCGAGCGTCTCGACCGGGCTGTGCGCATACCGGCGGGGGATATTGACGACCATCGACGGAATTCCTCCGCGCTGGAGGTGCACGGCAGCCACGTCGGAGGTACTGCGTGGGAACAATGCCCGCTGTACTCGAATGCCACGCTCTTCGGCGACTCGGAGAAGAAAATCGCGCATCCCAGGATGCGCAAGATGTCCACGCACACCCCCCATGCCGCTCGCGAGTGCGAGGACCGGCCCACCACCGATCCGAATGCCCAGGTCGCGCACGAGATCGGTGTCCGGCGTCCCTCCGGCTGGGACGGTATCGACCACGATGGCGGCATCCGGCACGAGCCGGTAGGCAGCCATCTGCGCACCACGCAGACCTACCTCCTCCTGCACCGTGACCACCAGTACGGGCTGGCATCCCAACTCCGCCCCACGCAGCCGCTCAGCGAGCGCAACCAGCAACGCACAGGAGACACGATTGTCCAGCGCCTTTCCGCTGATCCGCTGCGGGTTCGCCAGACGCTCCACCGGCTCCTCGAATGCGATCGGATCTCCCACCTGGATGCCCAGCGCCAGCACTTCCTCAGCCGAGTCGAACCCCAGATCCACGTACAACTCCCGAACTGGCGGCACGCTCCGCTGCTCCTCAGGCGTCATGAGATGGCCGGGGCGCACACCGATCACACCGCGATGGCCGCGAACGCGCACGTGCCGACCGGGTAGCAGGCTCTCGATAACTCCACCGATCTTCTCGACGCGGAGAAACCCGTTCGGTTCGATCCCCTTCACGAGGAGCCCGATCTCGTCCGAATGTGCCGTCACCATCAGGACCGGTCGGTCTACCGATGTCGCGAGTCGTACGAACACGTTCCCGAACGAATCGACATCGATCCTATCCGCGAACGGCCTGAAGAGTTCCACGAGACGAGCAACGACCGCTTGCTCATGACCCGAAACACCGTCCCGATCAGCCAGTTCGCGAGTCAGTTCGAACAACCGCTCAGCGAGTCCCGCTCGAGACGACGCTGATTCGTTGGTCATCGGACCCCCTCTACGGCTTCACGTCGAGTGCCACGCACGAGCAGCGACGTTATACTATCAACTGCAGTTCCCGAGAGCTGAGGTGCAGGATGCGCCGAACTCGCGCCAGTCCAGACTCGAGCCACCGGTCTCCCGACGGGGCCCGTCGCCGGTCTGGCTAGTGAGGAGGGTACCGTGAAACAGTACACCCCTGAACGGATCCGGAATGTCGGTCTCTTTTCCCATGGTGGAGCTGGAAAGACCTCGTTGACTGAGTCGTTTCTCTTCGTTACCGGTGCGATTTCCCGACTCGGCCGGGTCGAGGACGGAACGACGGTATCCGATTGGGACCCGGATGAGCACAAGCGCCGTATCTCGATACTCCTCAGCATCGTGCCGATCGAATGGCGCGATCACAAAATCAACCTGCTCGATGCTCCGGGATACTTCGACTTCGCTGGAGAAGTCCGCAGTGCCCTCCGTGTCGTCGATGCAGCCCTCATCCTGATGGACGCAACGGTGGGTGTCGAGGTCGGCACCGAGCAGGTGTGGGGATTAGCGGAAACGATCGGTCTCCCTCGGGCGATCGTAATCAACAAGATGGACCGCGAGAACGCCAACTTCGCACGAGCCCTCGCGAGTGCCCGCGGCACCTTCGGAAACCGCGTCGTCCCCATGCAGCTACCGATCGGACAGGAGAAGACGTTCCGTGGCTTCGTCGATGTCCTGACAGGTCGCGCCTTCCTGTACTCCGACAATGGTGCGCTGGAACCGACAACCGCCCCAGACGAACTGGTCAGCATGCTCGACGAGTTCCGCACTCAGCTCGTCGAAGCAGCCTGCGAGAGCGACGAAGAACTGACGCTGCGATACCTGGAGGGAGAGGAAATCGGCGAAGACGAGCTTCGTGCTGGCCTGCGAGCAGCCATCGCCAGCGGGAGCATCGTACCGGTCTTCGTTACTGCGGCGACCTCGCTCAAAGGCGTCCTACCGCTCCTCGATGCGATCGTGGACTTCTTCCCCATGCCTGGTCCGACCCTGGCGCGACGACCTGATGGCTCGGAGATCGAACTCAGTCCCGAACCGAGCGGTCCGTTGGCCGCGGTCGTCTTCAAGACGATTGCGGATCCCTTCGTCGGCAAACTGTCGTACTTCCGCGTTTACTCTGGCACGTTGCGCACCGATTCGCACGCTGCCGTTCCACAACGCGGCGAGACCGAACGCATCGGACAACTGTTCGTCGTGCGCGGGAAAGAACAGACGCCGGTCGGTCAGATCGGACCAGGTGACATCGGAGCCGTCGCGAAACTTCAGGTCGCCCGGACAGGTGACACACTGACCGATCCCAACCGACCGCTCACGCTCGCTGGTATCGAGTTCCCGGAACCGGTCTTTACAGTCGCCGTGAGTCCACGCACGAAGACCGACTTGGACAAAATGGGCATCGCTCTGCAGCGTCTCCTCGAAGAAGATCCGACCCTGCGTATCGGTCGCGAGAACCAAACCGGTGAGACGCTCCTCTCCGGACTCGGCGAAAGTCACATTCAGATCGCACTCGATCGGATGGCTCGGAAGTTCGGCGTTCACGTCGACTGGAGCCTACCGCGCATTCCGTACCGAGAGACGATCTCGGTACCGGTGCGTCGGGTCGAGTACAAGCACAAGAAGCAGACCGGTGGCCACGGGCAGTACGGGCACGTCTTCCTCGACCTCGAGCCGCTTCCCGATGCCGACTTCGAGTTTCACGAGACGATCGTCGGCGGCGTCGTACCGAAGCAGTTCATCCCTGCCGTCGAAAAAGGAGTCCGGGAGGCGATGGAAGCCGGCGTGCTGGCTGGCTATCCGGTCGTCAACGTGAAAGTGACGCTCGTCGATGGTTCCTACCACTCGGTC
This sequence comes from Thermomicrobium sp. 4228-Ro, assembly GCF_026241205.1. Classification (NCBI taxonomy): domain Bacteria; kingdom Pseudomonadati; phylum Thermomicrobiota; class Thermomicrobia; order Thermomicrobiales; family Thermomicrobiaceae; genus Thermomicrobium; species Thermomicrobium sp. 4228-Ro. The sequence goes on along the minus strand of NZ_JAPFQM010000001.1, from coordinate 1,954,356 downwards.
GATTCCTCGGAGCTGTCCTTCAAGATCGCCGCAGCACAGGCGTTCCGCAAGGGCCAGGCAGCTGCCAAGCCGATCCTCCTCGAACCGATCATGCGCCTCCAGGTCACCGTCCCGGATGCGTACACGGGTGACGTGATGAGTGACCTCAACGGCAAGCGTGCACAGGTGCTCGGCATGACGCCGAACGAGAACGGATGGACGACGATCGAGGCGCTCGTGCCGCTCGCCGAACTCCAGCGGTACGCGACGGAACTCCGCTCACTCACCCAGGGGCGCGGAACTTTCCGCACCGAATTCAGTCACTATCAACCGGTTCCGCAACACCTCGCGGAGACCATTATCCAGGAGTCGCGCGAGCGCCACGCCGCTGTGGCGAGCTGAGCGTGCGTGCTGCTGGTACGATTCGGGAGAGGTTCATGTCCGCAGAGCCTCTCCCGTTTTTCTGTGATGTCGGAGGGACCGCAGCGTGCAGACGGAGGAAACCATCGAGCGTGTCGTTCTCTACTTCGATGGTGGATCGCTCGGCAATCCCGGACCCGGTTACGGGAGCTTCCGCTTCGAATTCCCGAACGGTGCAGTCGAACAGCAGCGCATCGAGTTCGACCAGGAACTCACCAACAACCAAGCTGAGTACCGGACGCTCATTACAGCACTGGAAACGCTCCTCGAAAGGCTCGAGCAGCAGGGGGCTCGACCGGAAACGACAGCTGTGCACGTCCACACCGACTCCGAACTCATCGTGAACCAGCTCCGGGGAACATACAAGGTGCGCAACCCGATCCTCCGGACCTTACACGAGCGCGCCCGTCAGCTTCTCGGTCGCTTCGCAACCTGGGATATCCAGTGGCAACCGCGCGAGGTGATATACAGCCACTTCGGACATTGACGAACGCACTGTGCTGAACCCGTGCCACAGGCAAACCAACCGGACATCTCGTCACCTGCTCGTTCGGGCAACATCAGGATTTCACTCCAGGATTTGCCCCCTGGCACGATCTGTGCACACACGGTATCGCAGCACCGTCGCGAAGGACCGGCATGCGCGGGAATCGTGCCCGCTCGTGCGAGAAACCGAGGCGCATCGCCGCTCGAGCAGACCGGAAGATGCCTGCAAGTCGCGGACGGGGTCGTCGGCCGCGCGTGCCCTTCTCACTCTGCTCTCCTTGCAGCTCGGCCCCCGTGTGGATATACTCTGTATCGGCGTGGGCGGTTAGCTCAGCTGGTTAGAGCGCCACGTTGACATCGTGGAGGTCAGTAGTTCGAGTCTACTACCGCCCACCTGGTTTCGAAACCCTCGCCGTGCGGCGAGGGTTTTTGTGCCTGTTCGCTCGGCAGCGCATGCATCGCTGCACTCACGGAGGATCGTTCAGCCAGTCGATCCAGACGAGACCGGTGCAGACCTACAGGGGCACCTTCTGTGTGGGGATGTTGAGGCGCAGCACTTGTCCGCGGAACACGGAACTCCTCCATCGTTCGAGCGCTCACCGGGACGAGCGCATTTGACAGTGATCTCACTCGACGTCTACCATTCTCGTGAGAACGGCGAGGACCGGGACATGCGGCGACTCTCGTCCTGCAGAGAGGCTGAGTCACTGGCTGCGAGCTCGGCTAGGAACCGATGGTCGCCCGCACCACCCGTGAGCTGGTTCGGTGAAACCGAGTAACCGAATCCGGTGCCCCCGTTATCGGGCGAGCCAACGAGTGCCGCTGAGGCGTCTGCTCGGCGGAAAGTTGGGTGGAACCGCGTCAGGCTCGGCCTGCCGTCCCAACCGGATGGCAGGCTTTCGTTTTGATCGAGGAAAGATGTGAGCCAGTCAGGAGGTCGGACAGCATGAGCGATGTCACGAAGGAAATGGATCTCGCTGTCGCCCCCGAGAGCGAGCAGGAGCTGGATCTCGCCCGCATGCGCCACTCCTGCGCACACGTGATGGCCCAGGCCGTGCTCGAACTGTTCCCTGGCGCCAAACTCGGCATCGGCCCAGCGATCGCCGATGGGTTTTACTACGACTTCGACCTGCCCCGGCCGCTCACGCCTGAAGATCTCGAGCGGATCGAGCGGCGCATGGAAGAGATCAAGGCGGCAGCCTATCCATTCATCCGGCAGATCGTGACACGGGAGCAGGCCCGCGAGTTGTTTCGCGATCAACCCTACAAGTTGGAACTCATCGACGAGTTCCCGCCGGACGAGATCATCACGACGTACACGCACGACGGCTTCACCGATCTGTGCCGAGGACCGCATGTTCGGGACACGTCCCAAATCGGCTACTTCAAGCTTCTTCGTGTCTCCGGTGCCTACTGGCGCGGCGACGAGCGCCGCCCACAGCTCCAGCGCATCTACGGCACGTCTTGGCCGACGCGCGAGCAACTCGAGGCCTATCTCCACCGCCTGGCAGAGGCTGAGCGGCGCGACCATCGCCGTCTGGGCCGGGAACTCGAGCTCTTCCACTTCGACCCGACCGCACCGGGTATGCCGTACTGGCTCCCCAAGGGGCTCAAGATTCTCAACCTGCTCCTCGATTTTTGGAGACAGGAGCATGAAAAGCGTGGCTACCAGGAGATCGCAGCCCCGCTTATCAACGACAAGAGCCTCTGGGAGACTTCGGGTCACTGGGAACACTACCGGGAGAACATGTTCCTCATTCAGCTCGACGACCATCTGGTGTATGGCGTCAAGCCGATGAACTGTCCGAACGCCATGGTCGTCTATAACCTCAAGAAGCACAGCTACCGTGACCTCCCGCTGCGCCTGTCCGATTGCGACATCCTGCACCGGTACGAGCGTTCCGGCACGCTGCACGGCCTTCTCCGCGTTCGCAAGTTCCAGCAGGACGATGCACATATCTTCGTCACCGAAGAGCAGATTGAAGAAGAGTTTGCTCGGATTCTCGAGATCGCCCAGTTGTTCTACGGTATCTTCGGTCTCCGGTACACGCTGCGTCTCGGGACCCGCCCTGACGACTTCATGGGTGACCCAGAGACCTGGGACAAGGCCGAGGCGGCATTGCAACGCATTCTCGACGAGCATGCTGGGCCCGGAAACTATCTCATCGGAGAAGGCGAGGGAGCGTTCTACGGTCCGAAGATCGACATCCTGATGGAGGACGCACTCGGTCGGCAGTGGCAGACCGGTACCATCCAACTCGATTTCCAGTTGCCGCGTCGCTTCGGCTGTACCTATACCGATCGGGACGGGACGGAGAAGACGCCGGTGGTCATCCACCGCGTCATCTACGGCTCGCTGGAACGCTTCATCGGCATTTTGATCGAGCACTTCGCCGGTGCATTCCCCGTCTGGTTGGCACCGGTGCAGGCTGTCGTTATCCCGATCGCCGATCGCCACCTCCCGTACGCCTACCGCGTACGCGAACGCCTGCGCGAAGCAGGGCTCCGGGTGGAGGTCGACGACAGCGATGACCGGATGCAAGCGAAGATTCGGAATGCTCAGTTGCAGAAAGTGCCATACATGCTCGTCGTCGGAGACCGCGAGGCAGCTGAAGAGACCATCGCGGTGCGACTCCGCACCAACGAGAATCTCGGAGCGATGCCCCTCGAGCGCTTCCTGGCCATGGCGCAGCGGATCGTCGCCGACAAGTCGCTCGAGCTGGTCACCGAGGTCTGAACGGTCGGGCTCACGCCCGCCAGACGGTCCGCAAGACGCGGAGCCAGTTTTCGTAGCAGATCTTGCGCACGGCGACGTCGTCGTACCCGTGCCGGGAGAGAGCTTCGACCAGACGCGGCATTGCTGCGGCATCCGGGAGATCGTGCGGCATCGTCGCACCGTCGAAGTCCGAGCCGAAAGCGACGTAGTCGATGCCGACGAGCTCGGCGACGTGGTCGATATGAGCGATCACGTCGCCGAGGCTCACCTCGTCCGGTCGCTCGGCTCCTGGGCGGAGAAAGCCGACATGAAAATTGATGCCGAGTAGGCCACCTTTCGCCGCCAACGCACGGATCTGCTCGTCAGTCAAGTTCCGTGGCACTGGACACAAGGCTCGGCAGTTCGAGTGACTCGCGACGACCGGTTGCGTCGACCGCTCGATCACGTCCCAGAACCCGGCATCGTTCAAGTGCGAGACGTCGATCAAAACGCCCAGCTCGTTGCACGCTCGTACGAGTGCCCGGCCGAGATCGGTCAGTCCTCGACCGCGATCGTCGGGGCCGACTCCTTCGGCATAGATGTTCGGACGACTCCAGGTCAATCCCAGCGAGCGGAGGCCGAGCCGGTAGGCCAAACGGAGGACCGCGAACTCGGGATCGATCGCCTCTGCGCCTTCGAAGTGCAAGATGGCACCGAAGGTACCGGTTCGGAGGCAATGTTCGAGCTCGCTGACGGTCGTGACGAGCTGCATGGCTCCACCGGAGGCTGCGATCGTCTGCAGCAGACGGTCGACCGCTCGCATCGTCCGTAGCAACGCTTGGTCGGGCAGATACGCATCACGGATGAAGACCGCACTGAACATCGCGGCGAGGTGGCCGCGACGTGCCCGCGGCAGGTCGACATGACCGCAGTCACTCTCTGTGAGGAAATCGCGACCCGTTTCCAGAAGAGATAGCAAATAGTCCGTGTGTCCGTCGATGATCGGGATCATCGATCCCCTCCTACGAAACTAGCCGACCAGCACTGTCGCCCCCGCGGTAACCGTGGCCTGCTCGGTGTCCGTTGGTTTGTACGCCGTCACGTGCAAACCTGCCGCGAGCACGCGGCCGCGGTATAGCCGGTCTTCCACAGCTGCGGCCCGCCAGGTGAAGACGAAAACGAGACGAACCAGGAGTCGTACCAACCAAGTCGGGAGTGCTCCCGAACCCCCAGCGGTACGCTCGCGCTGCCAGTAGTCGAGAAGATCGTGCAGTTGACCGATCAAATGGAAACTATAGTTCAGCGTTCGGACTTCCAAGCCGACTCGACCGAGCAGGCGCAGAATGTCTAGATCCGAGAAGCGCTGGATGTGCCCGACGTGGTCACGCTTCCAGCGATGGATCGGCCAGCGCTCGCTCGCTCGCAGCAACCAGTACAACGTCCCAGGTTGCGCTTCCAGCGGCACGAAGGCGTGCAGGATGCCACCTGTGCGCAAAACACGCACGCACTCGCGGATCATCGCAGCCGGTACCGGAACATGCTCGAGCACGTCCAGGAACACGACCGCGTCGAAGGCGCCCGAGCGAAACGGCAACTGGCAGGCATCGAGCACGACGTAGTGTTCAGCCGGATCGCGTGCCCGTGCTTCGCGAATGGCCCGCCGACTCAAGTCACCGCCGACGACCCACAGGTCAGGCCGGGCACGCTCGAGGGCTCGTACGTAACGCCCGGCACCGCAACCGGGAACCAGGACACGTCCCTCCACGCCCTCGAGTGCTTCCAGTGCATACTGCAGCCGCAGCGCGCCGGGATTGAACCCCTCTGGCGAAACGTCGTCACGTCCCTGGATGAGCCGAGGGTCATCGATCCAGTACCGGCCGACTCGCCTCACGCTTCTTCACCTCGCACGGCTTCGAGCAGTACCTGGAGGTCGTCGATCACGATATCCGGTCGCACGGCACTCGCCTGCACCTCGGTCAACGAAGAGACCCCAGTGAGCACCAGTGCAGTCGCTGCACCGGCCCGTCGACCAGCCAGGATGTCGGTATCGAGCCGATCGCCGACCATCAGGAGTTCGTGAGGTGCAATGCCGAGTATGTCAGCGGCACGCAGCACCATCGCTGGCTCCGGCTTGCCGATCACGATCGGCGAGCGATCGGTCGCCGCCTGCAGCGCTGCCACGATCGCGCCGCTACCGGGAATGAGCCCCTCTTCCGAGGGAAACGTTCGGTCAGCGTTCGTCGCGATCCAGTCCGCTCCCGCGCGGATCGCCAGCGTCGCGATCTTCAACTTCTCGTACGTGAGCGCGAAATCCGCTCCGTTCACGACGACCTGCGCATCGCGCTCGGCGCGCACGAAGTACCCTCCGTCGTACACCGCACGCTCCAGCGCGGTCATCCCCAGGACGTAGACCGTCGTGCCCGGTCGGTAGCGCTGGCGCATCCAGTCGCGGGTCGCGATAGCTGAGGTCACGATACGCTCCGGCGGAACCGTCATCCCCATCCGGGAAAGCTTGGCCGCATACTCCTCGGGCGTCTTCGTCGCGTTGTTCGTGACCATGACGAATCCGATTCCCCGTTCAGCGAGCTCTGCCAGCAGCGCTGCCGCTGCCGGTAACGGTCGCTCCCCTCGGTAGAGCACACCGTCCATATCGAAGGCGATACCGCGTACGCGTCGCAAAATGGTCCGCAACTGGTCTCGTACGACACTGGTCATCGCAGCAGCTGTCCTCCGCTTGACAAGCTCCTCGCTCCCGCCGAGCATAGCATAGCGTTCCGTTCGGTCCGCTTTCGCGAACGACCGTCTGGAGGAAACGATGTCGACGATATCGATCGATCCACGCCTGGCCGAGCGAGTCCTCGAGTCGATTCACGCCGAGGAACTCGTCGACCTCGCCCGTCAGCTCATCCAGATTCCGACTGTCAACCCACCCGGCGACGTCACCGACGCTGCCTTTCTCTGCACGCGCTATCTCGCCGAGGCGGGGTTCACCGTCGAACTCGATGCTGGTGAAGAGACGAAGCCGAACGTGATCGCACGCTACGGCACGCGCCCCGGCCCGACGCTGCTCTGGAACTCGCACCTCGACGTCGTACCGATCGGCGAGGAATCGGCTTGGTCGGTACCTCCGTTCGCGGGAACCGTTCAGGACGGTCGCATCTACGGCCGTGGCGCATGCGATGTCAAGGGCGGCGTGGCTGCCCAACTGGTGGCCGCCGCTGCCCTCGTCCGCAGCGGTATTCCCTTGCACGGTTCGCTCATCGTTACCGAAGTGGCCGACGAAGAGGTCGGTGGCCGGCTCGGTGCAGCCAGGATCGCTGCACGCGAGGATCTCCGCCCGGATGCGGTCATGGTCGCCGAACCGACGCAGAACCGCGTTTGCGTTGGTGAACGCGGCGGTGTCGGCATTCGCGTGACCGTCTTCGGACGTACCGCGCACGGTGCCTTGCCATGGGAGGGAGTGAACGCGATCGAAGGCATGGCGAGGGTTATCACGGCGCTCCAGCACGACCTCTGGCCACGCCTCGCCGAGCGTCGCCATCCCTACTTCGCACCCGCCTCCGCCACGATCAGTCTGATCGAAGGCGGTGTCAAGACGAACGTCGTTCCTGACCGCTGCTCGATCTATATCGACCGGCGGCTCATCCCGGGCGAAGAGCCCGAGATGGCCGTCGAGGAGGTCCGTGAAATCGCCGAGCGAGCTGTCGCCGCTACGCCCGGTCTCCGTGTCATCGTCGAAGCAGCGCCAGAATGGCCCGGGAGAAGAGCGATCGTCCAGCCGGAAGACTCTCCGCTCGTCCGCACGATGGTCGCTGTGAATCGCTATCTCGGCCTCGATACCACGCTCACCGGCTTCAGCATGGGCACCGATGGTCGCTTCTTCGCCACGCGGGGCTACCCCACTATCATCTACGGCCCCGGCGACCCGCGTGTCGCCCACCAACCAGACGAATGGGTCGCGATCGACGACCTCGTCCAATGTGCCCGGGCATACGCGCTGGCCGGTCTCGCGATTCTCGGCCCGCAATCGTCACTGACCGCGTGACCGGCGCCAGGCCTCGAATTCGCGTTTCGTCTCGTCGTTCGGCGGGTAGGTTCCGGCCAGTGGGGCACCCTGCCGCACCTTCTCCAGGATGAACGCTTCCAGCTCTTCTTGCTCAGCGGCTGCCGCTGCCACCTCCTCGGCGAGGTCATGCGGGATGACGACGACTCCCTCGCCGTCACCGACGAGGACGTCACCGGGCAGGATCGTCACACCACCGCACGCGGTCGGGACATCCCAGTCGACTGGTACGTGCAAACTCTGCGAGAGACCAGCGTGCTGCCCACGCGCGTATGCAGCGATACCCAGGGCCACGATACCCGGTGTGTCACGAAACGCCCCATCGGTCACGATCGCGACACCGCCACGTGCCATGACCCGCGCCGCGAGTATGTCGCCGAGCACGCCTGTGCCGGTTTCCCCACGAGCTTCGATGACCAGGACGTCGCCCGGCTCGATCGCTTCGATCGCCTGGCGCTGGGCATTCCGCTCCGGTTCTCGTTCGAGCAGAGCGAGCAGGTCTGCTCGGGCCGGGAGATACCGGAGCGTCCGCGCCAACCCGACGAAGCGCGCATCAGGCCGGAGCGGCCGGACGTCCTGCAGGAACTGATTCCGATATCCCCGGCGGTAGAGCTGTGTCCAGAGTGTCGCGGTGCTCACTCCCGCCAATTGCTGTCGCAGCGATTCAGCGAGCGGTCGTCGATTGTCCACGTCCTACCACCTTACCCTATGCTCATCCGCCACCACTTGACGATCCTCGCCGAGCGAGCCCGAGGCGTCAATCTCGCCAGACCGACCGGTAGAGCGTACCCCCGGAGCGAAGGCCACTGCGCGATCGTTACACCACGCGATGCGCTCCCTCGGTATCGCCACAGCGGCGGCCCCTCACACGAGCATGCCGGCAGGACGTCCCGACCTCGACCGCAACGAGCTTCTCCACGGGATACGCGACCTCGGCCACCGGCTAACGTCGTGGAGCACTCGTGCACCACCCCAGGTCGCGAGCGACGGATAGCCACGAACAGGAACTGCGGGAGGTCATCGCCCTGTGAGACAGTTCGGAGTAGGGTCCTCGATGCCCCGCGGTCACTCTGATTCCGTTGGCCCGTTTTGCAGCCTGGAACCATCCGTCCGGTTTCCGGAGTTCTAGCTGCTGCTCGCGCTCCGGCCGAGCGCGCGACGCCGGCGCCACAGACCGACCAGAACGGCCGCTGCAACAGCTGCACCTGCCAGCAGCCACCAGCTCAGAATCACTGCCCAGACGATGCCGTGGAGCAGCATTCGCAGGAGAAACAGCGACGTCCGCCAGGCCTCTCGCGCTGTCTCGCCGAGCGATCGGACCTCGGTCACAGTCGGTGGAACGACCAGGACACGGACTTCAACGTAGGCGATCCGCCGCTCGAGTTCTGCCTGCTGTGCCGCGATCCGTTCGATCTCGGTTCGGACACGCGTGAGCTCCTGCTCGACACGGAGCACCTCGTCGATCGTCGTGGCCCGTTCCAGGAGCTGCTGAAGACGTGCCTCGGTTCGCTCCAGCGACCGCCGGCGCGCCGCGTAATCGATCACGGCATCGGTCACATCGTTCTGACGACGAATCTCGCTCCGAACGCGGAGGACATCCGTCGAGCCCTTGAGCACAGCGAGGAACTCCTCGAATCGATCCGCCGGTACCAGCAGCGTCAGCTTCGCCTGGTTTGGCTCGCTCGATTCCGTCGCAGTGGCGATGTCGGCTACACTGACATGGCCACCGAAGGAACGTGTCAGGGATTGGAACGCGTCAGCCGCACGCCGAATATCGGCACTCTCGACCAGGAGTTCGGCCTCCTGGACGACGAGACGGCCACTGCCACCGGCCCACTCGATGCCGACCGACTGAACGGGCGCAGCACTCCCGACCTCGCCTGATGCGGGCACAGGACTGGGCACTGTCCGCCCCTGCGGCCGTGCACAGGCCGATGCGAGGACCGAGACGAGAACCAACCAGAACGCGAGGTGCCGCATCGCTCCCCCTTCGCTCGCAGGTCTCCCAACGAGTTGACGAGGGAAAGCAGCGACTGGTTCCCGTCTCCTCCCGCACCGGAGCGCATTACAGGAGTACGCGATCGTAGCGACGGCTCACCAAAACTTGCAGGACGAGGAGCCATGCGACGAGGACGAGCCAGTCGCGCGCAGCGCCCGGGACGATCCCATGGACGAGTGCGTTGCGCAGGAGCTCGACCAGGTAGGTGAGGGGATTGACCCGCGCCAGCACCTGGAGCCAGCCTGGCATGAGGTCCAAGGGGTAGATAGCGTTGCTGGCGAAGAAGAGCGGCATCGTGAGCACCTGGCCGATACCCATGAACCGTTCGCGCGTCTTGAGGAGCGTCGCGAGCAACATCGACAACGTCGCGAACACGGCCGCGCCGATGACGATGGCGACCGCACTGGTCAGGACCGTCCACAGGTTCACCCGGAAGTGCACGCGGAGCAAGAGGGCGATGAGGATGATGACGAGGCCCTGGATCAGCGCACGCAGCCCGGCACCCAGTCCTTTTCCTGTCACGAAGCTCGCTCGCGGTACCGGAAGCACGAGAATCTTCTGCAAGATACCGGCATCGCGTTCCCAAATGATCGCGAGTCCATAGAAGATCGCGGTGAACATGACGGACTGCGCCAGGATTCCCGGCGCCATGAAGGTCAAGTAGTCCTCCTGCCCACCGATCAGACGGGCACGCGCGACTGCCTGCCCGAAAATCGTCAACCAGAGGAACGGTTGGACGACGCGAGTGATCACTTCCCAGGGGTCGTGGCGCAACTTGCGCGCCTCGACTTCCGCGACGACGAGCGAGGCACTCACGAAACTCAGGAGGTGCTCCCGCGGCGAGAGCGGACGAATCGCCTCGGCGAGGCGCTTTGAAAGGTCAACCGAAGCGTTGGAGACGCCGACGGAGCTGCCGGACCTCACTATAGGACCCTCCCGACTCCAGCGTATCTCCTGTCAAAGCCGTGAAGACCTCATCCAGCGTGGAAACGCCCCCGACCTGCGCTTTCAACTCAGCCGCTGTGCCGATCGCAACCAGGCGTCCGCGATTCATGATCGCGATACGGTCACAAAAGAGATCGGCTTCCTCCATGTAGTGCGTGGTCACGAGGAGCGTCGTACCGTCACGCACACGCAGTGCAGTCAGCGCTTCCCACACCGCCCGTCGCGCAGTCGGATCCAGACCGACCGTGGGTTCATCGAGGACGAGGAGGAGCGGCCGGTGCAGGATCGCCTGTGCGATCTCCAAGCGACGCACCATTCCGCCGGAATACGTCCGCACGAGGCGGTCCGCAGCATCTTCCAAACGCACAAGTGCAAGCACATCGGCAATGACTCGCTCTCGCTCAGCCCGGGGAAGCCGGAGCAGCTTTGCGACGATCAGCAAGTTCTCGTATCCAGTGAGCGAACCATCGGCCGAGAGCGTTTGTGGCACGTAGCCGAGCACTCGCCGGACGCGCGTCGGGTGCTCCACCACGTCGAGTCCAGCGATCCGTACCCGTCCAGCACTCGGCCGGAGGAGCGTGACCAGGACGCGGATCGTCGTCGTCTTGCCAGCTCCATTGGGCCCGAGGAGCGCGAAGACTTCACCAGGTTCGATCGCGAAGCTGAGCCCGTCGACGGCAACGACGTCACCGAATCGTTGCACCAACTGTTCGACTTCAACGAGCGGCATGAAGATCCCTGCCCTCCCGGTCGACGCGCTCGGCAGCAACCACCAACCGTGCCAGCAACTGACGCAACGTTTCCAACTCGTCCGTGTTCAATGACGACAGTAGCTCGAGAAGGTAGCCCCTTCGCGCATCGCGCCAAGCCTCGAGTCGCTGGCGGCCGGCTGGCGTCAAACTGACAGTTACCACGCGTTCGTCTCCACTCGCTCCCCGCTCTCGTTGCACGAGACCGAGACGTTCGAGCCGTTTGCAGGCCACGGTAACGGATCCGGGAGTCACCCCCAGTTGTGCTGCCAACTCACCGACCCGCAGCGGGCCATGGACCCAAAGCCGCTTGAGAAGCCAGAACTGCTCGGGGGTGAGGTCACTCTGCTGAAGCGGGTGCGTCCGGCGACGGAGGTGGCGGGCCAACTCCAGCAGGAGTTCCGCGACGGCGACCTGGTATGCTTCTCGTTGCATGATCGATCCTTTCGACGTGCAGGTATTTTTACCATCGAATGATATCCTCGCCCAGTGTGGCATACTGGGTTGCTGACGTCAGTGATCGTCGGAGGATCCCGTGTTTGCCCTGTTCGCTCTCGCGTTCTTGCTCGTCTTCGGACTGCTCGCCGCGACCATTCTGGTTGGGTTGACTGTCTCGTCGTTGGTGACGCTCGTCACCGCACCAGGTCAGTTGGCCCGGCTGCTCCGCGACCGTCGCTTGCGACGGAATCACGCGTTGGAACACGCGACGATCAATGTCATCGAGGAACGGTACGGCCCGAGCCGGCTCGCCGGTCTAGCACAGCCGGACGGCTTTCTCATCTTCGGTTCCGTTTCACCCGCTTTGGTTCTCGACGCCGCCCAGGAAGGACTGCAGCGTTTACAGCGTGGTGAGCACCGGCTCGCGATTCACCCACGCTGCGGAACCACGCTCATCGCGAGCCAGCTCGTCCTGGCCTTGGCCTTCCTCATCACGCTGCTGCTGTTGCGCCACCTCTCTTTTCTCCCGTTCCTCGTCGGACTCATCGCTGCCCTGCTGCTCGGCCCACGTTTGAGCCCGCTCCTCCAGCGCTGGGTCACGACCGATGCCCGCGTCGACGATCTGGCCATCGCCGGACTGCAGCCGCATCTTGTCCCCGTGCAGCTCCCCTGGATGAGCATACTCGTACCCGTTCCCGGCGCGCTGCTCGTCCGAACCTGCCCGAAGAGCCAGATCGAGGGCGAAGGTACGTTCACGGTCGTGGTGCCGCATGCCGAGCCGATTCAGACCGGACGGTATCGGGTCGAGTGAGCTGGCAGGCAATCGGTCGGTTCGCTACAATTAGTCGGATGAACCGAGTGGACGGTGCAGTGTTCGATGGCGGAGCGGATTCTGGTCGCCCTCTCGGGCGGCGTCGACAGTGCAGTGACGGCGTATCTCTTGAAGCAGGCCGGTTGGGAGCCTATCGGGATCCATTTGCGTCTCTTCGATTCGGCACCTGACCTGGACGGTGTGTGCTGCGGTGACGTGGCTGCGGCGGATGCACGAGCGGTAGCCGCGCAGCTCGGAGTACCGTTCTACGTCCGTGACTTGCGCCCGCACTTCGAGCAGAATGTCGTGAACCCGACCGTCGAGCACTACGCGCGGGCCGAAACGCCGAACCCGTGCATCTCCTGCAACCATCGCGTCCGCATTCCAGCCTTGCTCGAACTCGCCGATGCGCTCGACATCCGCTACGTCGCGACCGGCCATTATGTTCGAAAGGTCGCGACACCGAGCGGCTGGCGGATCGCCGAGGCGCGTGATCTCCAGCGTGACCAGTCGTACGTCCTGTACCGCTTGACCGTCGAGCAACTCGAGCGGCTGATTTTTCCACTCGGCGAGTACGACAAGACGACCGTCCGCGCGATCGCTCGAGAGGCGGGGCTGTTCGTGGCGCAGAAGCCGTCCTCTGTCGACCTCTGCTTTGCCAAGACGTACGGAGGCATCGGTCGTCTCGTCTCCCAGCGCCGCCCCGAAACGGGACGACCGGGTCCACTGATCGATGTGCGTGGCGAGGTCGTCGGTACGCACCCGGGTATCGCCTTTGTCACCATCGGCCAGCGGCGCGGCCTCGAGTGGGCTCGCCAGACGCCGGAACGCCGGTACGTCGCGCGGATCGAGCCGGACACGGCCGTCGTGCGTGTCGCGCCCCGGGAGCGCATCCTGACCCGTGCCGTGCGCCTGGTCGATCCGATCTGGCACGAGCCGGTCACCCACGCCGATGCCCGCATCCGCTATCAGGGTCCGCGAATCCCGGCACGCCTGGAGGGGAACTGGGTCATCTTCGACGATCCGGCTCCGCCCCTCGCTGCCGGGCAGGCAGTCGTACTCTACGTCGACGATCGCGTGGTCGGTGGTGGCACCGCTGGGGAGGTCATCCGCACCGGTGACCAGGCGGAGGATGGGACGACTCACCTGGCTGTTACAGGCGCAGCAACTCACTCCTGACGACGCCATTCACCGCTGCGGCCGCCAGCCTTGTAGACCAGGCCAATCTCGCTGATCGTTATAGCGCGATCGACCGCCTTGACCATGTCGTACACGGTGAGCGCGGCGACAGCGACGGCGGTGAGGGCTTCCATTTCCACGCCGGTTCGACCGATCGTTTCGACCCGCGCCTCGATCTCGATGCACGAGTCCTGCTCGTTGGGCTTGAGGTCGAGTTCGACTTTGGTCAGAGGAAGCGGGTGACACAGCGGAATCAGCTCGCCCGTCCGCTTCGCGGCCATGATGCCAGCTACACGGGCAACGGCGAGCACGTCCCCTTTGGCTGCCCGTCCCTCGCGGATCAGCCGGAGCGTCTCCGGGCGGAGATAGACGCGCCCACGTGCAATCGCGACACGGTGCGTCTCCGGCTTGGCCCCCACATCGACCATACGCGCTTGGCCACGTTCATCGAAATGCGTCAGCTCCGCCATGAAATGCCCTCCAGCTCGAGTTTGCCCGAACGAAGTCGAAAAGGACAGGAGCGGAGCGTCGCCTCCGCCCCTGTCCCTCTCCTGTCAGGCGCTCAGCTCTTCCTCGTCGAGCCCGCCGACGATCCAGCGCGCGACGGTGTCCATTCGGTAGAGCGACTCCAACACGGCCACTCCTACGAAAAAGGCATTGGCAGCGAGCAGTCGGTGTGTCATCTCCTGCTCCGAGAGCGCGTCCTCGGTGTCCAGCGGGGAAGACAGGTACCTCGTGTAAACCTCCCAGATCAACTCGACGAGCCGATCGGTCAGTTCGGAGTGACTCGCTTCGAGCAGCGTCACCGGTCTCCGGAGTGCCATCCGAAACGCGACTTCGGCGGCAGCAACCCCGAGCTCGACCGGCACCCGACCCGGCACACGCTCCATGCCCCCTCCTCTCCGCAGCCGACGAGCGCTACGTTCCCAGCGGTCTCACGCCACCGCCGCCGGATTAAGCTCGCCTCGATTCGTGCTGGGAACCTTCCTGAACGGCACGCGCGAACGAACAGTATACAACGCTTCGACCCGTACGGCAACCCAGTCCGATACCAGACTGACCTGATGGCAAGCTACGAGCCCGGCCTGACTCCATAGCTGAGATCAGTGGTACCGACCGACCAGGACAGGTCGGCGCTGGACGGAGCAGCCCTCAGAACCTCTCCCACAGGCCGTTCCGACCCCCTGGTCAAGCGCACGATACGCGCGCGGCGGAGCGGAACCACGCGCTCCGCCGGCGAGCACTCGCGCGAGCCGTCCGAACGGACCCGGTGACCTAGGCGTACTCTTGGTCGAGGACGTCGGACAGCGCTCCAGCAACTGCTTCGATGAGGACGTCACACTCTTCGCGAGTAATCGTCAACGGCGGCGCCATGACGATGCCGTCCGGCGTGCAGCGGACGATGAGGCCACGCCGCCGGGTCGCCGCCTCCAGCTTTGGCCCCAGCTTGAACTCGGGCGGGAATTTTTCTTTCGTCGCTTTGTCTCGTACCACCTCGATCAGCAACATGAGCCCCTTGCCTCGTACCTCACCGACATACGGCCGATCCTCGAGACGGCGCAACTCGTTCAGGAGGTACGAGCCTGCTCGAGCTGCATTTTCCCACAAGCGCTCGGCGAGGAGAATATCCAAATTTCGCAACGCGACAGCACACGCGACCGGGTGACCGGAGTACGTAAACCCGTGCATGAAGACTCGATCCGCGCTGGCCAGCGTGTCAGCGATCTCGTCGCTCACTCCGACGCCACCGAGCGGTACATACCCGGAAGTGATCCCCTTCGCGAAGCTCACGATATCGGGCACGATACCGTACTGCTGCATACCGAAGAGCGTGCCAGTCCGACCGAATCCGGTGATCACTTCGTCCAGAATCAGCAGAATGCCGTACCGCCGCAGCACAGCTGCCACTGCAGGCCAGTAGCCGTCCGGAGGTACCACGACACCGCCGGCACCCTGCACCGGTTCCCCGATAAAGGCAGCGATCGTTTCCGGCCCTTCCCGTTGGATCGTCTCCTCGAGTTCTTGCACGAGTCGAGAAACGAACTCGTCGGCTGACAGTCCCTCACCGAATCGATACTTGTACGGTGCGGTCAGGTGGATGAAACCCGGTGGGCGAGGGCCGAATCCCTCCCAGTAGGCAGGGACACCCGTTGCCGACAGCGCGCCCATCGCGATACCGTGGTATGCCATCCGTCGCGAGAGAATCTTCACGCGGTCAGGCTGCCCCTTGAGCCACCAGTAGTAGCGAGCGATCTTGATCGCGGTTTCGTTCGATTCCGCCCCGCCGGAGGTGAACTGGAAGACGTTGAGCGGATCCGGAAAGAGTTCAGCCAGTCGCGCGGCGAGTTCGATCGTCGGTGGGCTCACGAGACCGAAGAAGGTCGGCGCAAAGGCAATACGCTCCATCTGCGCACGCGCTGCCTCCGCCAACTCCGTACGCCCATGCCCGATGTTCACGTTCCAGAGGCCAGCGAAACCATCGAGATACCGGTGACCATCGGCATCCCACACCCAAACTCCTTCACCGCGCACCAGCACCAGCGGCCCCTGCTGGCGAAGCTGATGGAGATTGCTCAGGGGATGCAGATGGTGCCGGACATCCTTCCGCACCAGTTCGGCCGCGTTCCACGTTTCGACTTGCATGGCACTGCCCCCTTGTGTTCGACAGCTCTCCCGATTGTTCCTGACGTACAGGATCCCTGTCCAGTCTGAGCGCCAGGTTGCCCTCACCTCGCCACTCCGTGTCGTCGCACACTTTGGCGGTTTCGCCGCATCACGCTATCATTACCGTTCGCGCCCGGGAGGAACGCACACGGGTGAAGCGTGAGACGTCGACACCATACCGTGCAGGAGGTCGAACGGGGATGACGCGGGAACGTATTCCGATCACGCGAGAAGGTTTGGAGGCACTCCGCCAGGAATACGAGTATCTGGTGAAGCACCGCCGACCGGAGATCGCACGCATCATCCAGGAAGCGCGCGAGCATGGCGATATCCGTGAGAACGCCGCATACGACGCAGCCAAGCACGATCAAGCGTTCATCGAGGGACGCATCCGCGAGATCGAGGAACTCCTCAAGCGCGTCGAACTCATCGAAGAGCCGACGGATGGTGATCGTTCGGTCGTGCGCGTCGGTTCGACGGTGACCATCGAGATCGATGGGGAGACAGAGACGTACGCGATCGTCGGCGCCATCGAGGCGAAGCCATCGGCCGGACGGATTTCCAACGAATCACCGGTCGGCAAAGCACTGCTCGGGCACCGCGCCGGCGACACGGTACTCATCCAGACTCCAAACGGGCAGATCACGGCGCGCATCGTGAAGGTCGAGTGACCATTCGACCGGGATGGCCGCAGTGTCACGCTTGGGACCGAATGATCTCGAAGCCTTCGTCACGCAGCACGGTGCGCGAGCACGTGTGCGACGACTCGGCCAGCCGACGCGTACGGTGGACGAGGCAGCCCGTGCGCTCGGGGTCGCGCCACGCTCGATCGTGAAATCGCTCGTCTTTCGCAGCGACGACGCTGTCACGGTTCTCGCGGTCGTCCGGGGTGACCAGCGCGTCGACGTGCAGCGGCTCGCTCAGGCGAGCGGAGTCTCCTCCCTGAAACTCGCCCCAGCAACGGAGGTGGAGGCCATAACCGGTTACCCAGCTGGTGCGACCCCGCCCGTCGGCCATCGCACCGCTTTACCGGTGTACGTCGACCCAGCGGTGCTCGAGGAAGCAGTCGTCTTCGGGGGAGGAGGAGACGAGCAGAGCATGCTGGAAATCGCTCCAGAGGAACTCGTGCACCTCGCGCGTGCGACTGTCGCGCCGATCAGCCAGGCAACCTGAACACCGTCCGGTCACCGACGCTGTTCACCACGTTGCGCGAGAAAGGCTTCAACCGCCGCGCGCGTCGGGACGGCGTCGGGCCCCACTCCCTGCACCTTCAGGGCAGCAGCTGCAGCGGCCATCTTCGCGGCCCACAGCGTCGGTTCCCGCCGTGCCCGCAAGGCGAACAGGACGGCAGCGAAGACATCACCGGCTCCGGTATCGTCGCGTACCGGTACAGGATACGCTGGGACATCGTAGGAGCGCCCACGATCGATCACCGTGGCACCCTCGGGCCCACGCGTGATCGCCACCAGACCACGCTGGGCGATCGCCTCGATCTCATCGCGTGCCAGGGTGTGCTCGATCGTACTCAGCACGAATCCGTCCACCCTGGCCACGAACTCGAGCGGCAAGCGCAGTGGAATCAGACGGACACGGCCACCCTGCCGCGGCCACTGGCGCATCCATCCCTGCGGCGTCGTCCCGAGGAATTCTGGACTCACGCGGCTGGCCTGGCGCGGATCGACCTCCTGTGCGACGGGTGCGAAGTGAATCACCGGCGCTGACCGCCAGGTCGGTGGCAAGCCACTCAGATCGATCGGACCAGCCCAGGAGTGAATCGTCTGCTCACGCCGGCCCGCGACGGTCCGGTTCGTGAAGACCGTCGGTACAGCGCTGTCCTGCACGATCACCGCGACCTCGCGTGAAAATCGCGCCAGGTCTTCCAAGAGAGAGGAACCGTAGGCTTCGAAGTTCCCCCGTGTCAAGATGGCAGCGTCCAAGCCGAACCGCGCGGCTGCCAACGCAGCGTAGAGTGCCGTACCTCCGAGCCGGGGTGTGCCGGTGGTCGGATCCAAATCGATCGTGACGTGGCCGATCGCGACGTACTGTGGGGCGCGCGGCGGACCCACGTAAACGATCCTTTCCGAAACGCGGAGACCACGGTTATGCCTGACGCGGGTACACCGTCACCCGGCGCTGCTCGCCCTCGCCACTGCTCCGCGTCTCGACATCCGGGTTGTCACGCAAGGCAACATGGATGACGCGACGCTCGTTCGCCGGCATCGGTTCGAGCGTCACCGGTTGCTTGGTTCGCGCCACCTGCCGCGCCACACGCTGCGCGAGCGCGATCAGTGCTTCCTCGCGGCGGCTTCGATACCCCTCGACATCGATGATCACGCGCGTCCAGGATGGCAGTCGACGATTGACCAGCACGTTGATGAGATACTGCAGCTGAGCGAGATGCTCGCCACGTCGACCGATCAACATCCCGGCATGGGGTCCGTGAATATCGATGAAGACCGTCGGCGGATCCTCCGGACCGAGCTCGATGATCGACGGATTGTCCACAGCGAGCACGGTGCAGGAAAACCCCATCGCATGCAACAAATCGCGCACGACCTGCTTGACGATCGCTTCCGTCTGCGTATCCGGGCGCCGAACCGTTCCGCGCGCTCCCTCTCCGCTACCGATGGGCGTCACCCGCACCAATGCCTCGCCACCGTACGGGACGTTGTCCACCAGCACCTCGACGTGCACCCGCTCGCGTGGTAATCCTAACTGCTCGAGCGCGAGCCTGATCGCCTCGTCCACCGACCGTGCTTGAATCTCGACCGCTTTTCGCTGATTCTGAACCATGACCGCGCCCCTGTCCCCTCAGCTTCGGACTAGCGGGGCACGCTGCGCGACCCGAGCTCGGCTCAGTGACTGCGCTTGTTGCCACGCGGCCGTGACCGGCGCGGCACGACTGTTGCCGGGTCGAGTGGCGGTTGCTTCTCGGCTGCCTGCTCGACAGGCGCTGGCCGTTGCCGTACATCACCGTCTACCGAGGCCGAGGACACCGCCGTCGGTTGGCTCTGCTGGACTTGCACTTGCTGGAGGAGCCGGCCGAAGAGACCACCGCCACGCCGTTGCTCGGCCCGCTTCTTCGGGTCGACGTAGCCCAGCCGCCGGTGCTCGGGCAACTCGGGCAAGAAGGGGAGCCAGTCGCGCATCGCACCCCAACCAGTGATCAGCCACTGCTGCACCACGCTGTACAATGCAGACACGACCCAGTACAGCACCGGGCCAGCGGCGAAATTCCAACCGAACAGCACGACCATCGCGGGCATGAAGAGCATCATTGAGTACATCATCTGCTGCTGCGGATCGTCGAAACGGCGCATGCCCGCTGGTCGGGTCATCCGGGTCTGGATGAACTGGAACAGCCCGGCCAGGATCGGCAAGATGTGCAACGGATCGGGCTTCGAAAGATCAGGCACCCAGAGGAAACCGTGTGCCCAAGCCCCGACCTGACTCATCGAGAGATTGCGAATCGCGAAGTACAACCCGAAGAAAATCGGAATCTGCAGGAGCATCGGCAAGCAGCCCGACATCGGGTTGATCCCATGCTCCTGGTACAGCTTCATCATCTCCGCCGAGAGCCGCTGGCGGTCTTGTCCGTATTTCTTCTGCAACTCGCGAATCTTCGGCTGGAGTTCTTGCATCGCCCTGGTGGAGCGAACCGATTTGATGGTCAGTGGCAGGAGCAACGTCTTGATGAGGATCGTGAAGAGGATGATCGCGATCCCAGCGCTCCCGGTGACTTCGGCGGTTCGCGCCAGGCCCCACTCGATCGCGTAAACGAACTGATCCCAAATGATCAACGGTATCCCTCCGATTGCTGGATCGTCACCCGGTAGTCGCAGTCATCAGGGGACTGGATCGTACCCACCGGGATGGAATGGATGACACCGGAGCACACGTCGCAGCGTCAGCACGCCGCCCTTGATGATACCGTACCGGGCAATCGCTTCATAGCCGTACTCCGAACACGTCGGATAGAAGCGGCAGGCTGCCGGCAATCCCGGCGAGATGAAGCGCTGGTAGAACCGGATGAGGAGAAGCGCTACCTTGGTCATTCGCTCTGCTCTCCCGCCCCGGCCGATCGCTCTTCCGTCGCTCGCCACAAGCCGACCCGTCGAAGGAGCGACTCGACCTGCGCTGCGACTTCATGATACGTCACCGAGGGCTCAGCCAGCGCACCCCGTGCGACGAAAACGATATCGTACCCTTGTTCGAGCTCCGGATGGAAACGCCGTACGGCCTCGCGCAGCCAGCGCTTGACCTTGTTGCGCCGGACTGCCTTCCCCACCCGCTTGCCGACAGCGAACCCGTAGCGATTGTGCTCGAGCCCGTTCGGCGCGACACTCAACACCAAGAGCCGATCCGCCACGGTTCGGCCGCGCCGTCGGACGCGCTCGAAATCGCGGGAGCGGCGGAGCCGCAGCCGCCGCGCAATCACCGCACACCCTAGCGCTTATTCGGTGTCACCTTCTTCTCGTCCGAAACCGTCAGCTTCCACCGTCCCTTGAGTCGCCGGCGCTTCAAGACCGCGCGACCCCCACGCGTGCTCATCCGGGCGAGAAATCCGTGAACACGCTTCCGTCGAAGCCGCTTGGGCTGATACGTTCGCTTCGGCACTGCTCAGCTCCTCACGCACTGCTCTCTCGTCATTTCACACAAAAAAGCCCGCGTCGGCAATCGCCGCCACGGCGGCTCTAGTATAGCACGCGCTCCTCATCACGTCACTGATGCCACCACGCCATTCACCACTGCAGCGATGCGACGCACGAACTCCTGCCGTCCGGTGTTCATGTGCCGGTTCGAGACGAACGCCACCAAGAGGTCGTACGCGCTGTCGTACCAGACGGTACAGCCTGTCGCACCAGTGTGCCCAAAGCAGTGTGGGGAAAGGAGATCGGCCTCACCGAAGTACCCGCCACCGATCTCGAAACCATAGCCCCATCCCGGCAAGCCGAAGGATTCCGGCGTCTGGCGTCGCGTCATGGCAGCGATCGACGCACCGGACAGCAGCTTCCCTGCAGTATGTGGTGTGAAATGCGTGAAGAAGCGTACGAGGTCGCGCAACGTGGCGACGACTCCCCATGCTGGATGCCCGAGCCGGAGCCCGTACGTCGCTCCGTACATCGCCCAAGGCTCCCCAGCACCGAGCCCCCCAACGACATGAGCGAGGCGGCTTGTGACCGATTCCGAATCCGGCAAGGGAAACCAGGTATCGGTCAACCCAGCCGGCTCGAGGACGAACGCGCGTACCAGCTCGGGAAACGCTCGACCCGTAACACGCTCGGCGACGACTGCGAGCAGCCCGTAACCGAGATCGCTGTAGCCGATGCGCATTCCCGGTACGAAATCCAACGGCTGGCTTAACCCTGCCTCGAGCAGCTCGTCGAGCGGGAGGCGTTGACGGAGCAAGGCCTCGATATCGGGTGCTTCGTACGGAACCCCCGCCGTATGCGTGAGGAGGTGCCGGATCGTAATCGGCCGTCGCTCCTCGTCATCGAACTCCTCGACGACCGACGCGACGGGCAAGTTCAGCGTCAAGAAGCCTCGTTCCACGAGCGCCATGATCGTCGTCGCCGTGTACACCTTGGTGATCGAGGCGAGCGGCCAGAGCACGTCTGGCTCCGCCTCCAGATTCGAGGCTGCTCGTCCCCCGTACCACTCCAGAAGGAGCTGCCCCTGCGAGACAACCATGAGCCCTGCCCCATCGACCTCACCATGCGCGATCGCCTGCTCGATCCTCATCACGATGCTGTGCAGTCTCTCACGCATCGCTGCACCCTCCGATCGTGACTGGACACAATTCGAGTATCGTGCATCTTTGGAACTTTTCGGCCCTCTCTTGCGGGGCTAACCTCGCCGACTCCGACACCGACAGCGGGTTACACTGATCTGGGGCATCTTACCGTACCGCAACGGAGCCATGACTCGATGAGCGGATCCATAGACATTTATCGTACAGAAACACACCTCCGTGCGGTTCTCCGTGTCCTCCTTCCGCTCATTCACGCTGATCTCGGCGGATTCTTCGTGTTCGACGAACGGTTCGAGCGCATCGTCTGCGGCACGATTGAGGGAGAGCAGCCGGCCGAATCGCTCCCGCCGGTCGCCGTTGCCGCAGTGCCACCCAGTCAGGTTCCGGTCGAGCGTTGGCTCCGCGAGCACCCGCGCCCACTGCACCTGTTTCGGCCCAGCGACTGGCAGCGCTTCCCGCCGGTCAACCCTGCGCTTCGCAGGCTGGCCGAACGGGGACAGCTCGTCGGTCTCGCCGTCCCCTTGCGCTTCGCTGGAGAGCCTGTCGGCGTCGCCTACTTCTGGCGCCATCGGATGCCGAAACCGTTCTTACGCCGCGAGATTCGCGAAGTCGAACGGTGGTGTCAGCTCGCGGCAGTCGTCGCTGCGGTCAGTCGCTTGACTGAGCGAGAAGCCTCGCTCCGGGCAGCCCTGGAACGTCTACTCGCTATCGAGCATGTGCTCGATCGTACCCATAGTCTCGGACGCTTCGCAGAGACTGTTTTGCGAGCCGTGCAGCAGTTCCTCGCCCCTGCCTCGATCGTGCTTGTTTTCCGCTGGGATACGGAGACACGCATCTTTTGCACGGAAGACGTACCCCCTTCGCTGTGCAGTTCGCTTCGCTCCACCATGACCCACTGGCGGCATCAGATCCTCAGTGAGCGGAATCCGGTCACGCTGCGGCGCGACCGAGCACGAGACTCGCTTGGGGCGTGGATCGAACAGCTTCCCTCGGATGTCAGCGAGGTGCTCGTCCTACCGGTCATCACTGATCAGTCACCCCAGGTTTGGCTCTTGGCGTGGTACGCCGGTACGAGTACAGAGCATTGTGACCGTGAACTGCCCATCCTGCCGATCCTGTTGCGGCAAATCGCGGCGTCTGCGCTTCGCCTCGTGGCGCATGCTCAGCTGGAGCGCACGATCGCCCAGCTCCGCGCGCTCCTGTCGGTCGCCCAACATGTCGTCAAAGCGGAAACGAGTACGGAGCTTCTCAACGAGGTCGAGCGTGTTCTCCGTACCCGTATCCGCTACGATGCCATGATCTACCTCGAGCTGGACGCAGAGCAACCGTCAATGCTCCGCGTGGTTTGGGGTTCCGGTACGTACCCAGAAGCGGAAATCGGTCACCGCATCCCCATCGACCGGAGTCTGGCAGGCTGCGTCTATCGTACCGGACGCATGCTCGCAGTCGAAGATACCTGGGAGGATCCCCGTACGTATCACCGTCCCGAGCGACGATTCCCGCTTCGCTCGGTTGTGCTCCACCCCATCCGGCTGGACGACCAGGTCATCGGGGTACTCGGTTTCGGTCGGGCTTCGGTCGACCCATTCTCCGACGCCGATCGCGAACTGACCGGGCTGGTCGCTCAAGAACTCTCGACCGCACTGGTCGTCGTTCGGCAACGCCAAGCGCTTCGTGAACAAGCGCAGTGCCAAACTCTTCTTGCTGAACTGAGTTCGCTCCTCTTGCGAGAGAGTCATCCCTCTACATTCGCGCAACCTGTGGTCGATCGACTCGCCGCCTGGAGCGGCGGCGATGTCGGCCTCGTCATTGCCTGGCCGCTCGACTGGGAGCGGACGATTCTCGCGACGAATCGCGATGGTCACCGCATCACGGACGGCCTGGCGCTCCTGGCTGACCCGTCCTTCTTCCGCTGGCTTGCCAATCGCTCTCCAGTGCATCCACTCTTCTTTCAGACTGCCGATCTCGTACCCGCGCCCTATCGCGCCACCTTCGCCAGGCTTCTTGAAACCGCTGGGACGATCGTGTTCCTGCCACTCACACCTGGCGGTCTGCCATCCGGCTTCCTGCTCTTCACCGCTCCGCAGCCATACTGGCTGCAACAGCCTGCCCAGGTCAGCACGCTCCGACAGATCCAGACTCGTCTCTCCGAGGCGCTCGATCGCTGGGCTATCAGCCTCGAACGCGAGTTCGAGGTGCGCCTCACGCTCCGCCTCGCCACGTCTTCGGACGACGAGACGCTGGCGAAAACGCTCTTGGACGAGATCGCCTCGGTCGTCCCGTACGACTTCGCCGCCATCTTCCGTGTCGAGGAGCAGCGATGCCGACTTCGCCCCATCGCTGCGACAGCCCGGTTCCGCTCGCTCCCAGCAGGCTGGACGATCCCGTACGAGAACGTCCTGCAGGCGATGGCGGAAAAAGACGAGAAGGTGGCGACCGTCACCGGCGCCCAAGTCTCTCGCTTGGGATATGCCATCCGACACGTCACCGCTGGGCAGGCGACGACGCTCCTGCTCGCTCCGATCCCGACGCGGCAGGGCCCGAGGCTCTTTCTGATGCTCGGCCGAGACGGTACGGATGCTTTCACCGGGAGCGACAAGCGCCGGCTCGCCGGTTTGACGACCAGTGCCGCTCTGGCGATGGAAATCGTGCAAGCGCACGAGCGTGAACGGGCATTGTACCGTGCCTCGGTCGAAGCACTCGCTGCTGCGGTCGACGCCAAGGATCCCGCTACCCACGAACACTCGCGTCGCGTCGCCCAGATCGCACGGATCATCGCCGAGCAGCTGCAGCTTCCTCGCGACGAAATCGAGCGCATCGAGCTCGCTGCGCTTCTCCACGATGTCGGGAAACTCGCGATTCCCGACGCGATCCTGCGCAAAGCGGATCAACTTTCGCCCGCCGAATGGTCACTTGTTCGGTCTCACCCGGATGTGGGCGCCGAAATCCTTGCTGGTCACCCGCAGCTCGAGCATATCGTCCCGCTCGTTCGGGCCCATCACGAACGGTGGGACGGAAAGGGATACCCCCGAGGGCTCGCCGGCGAGGACATTCCACTGGGAGCGGCAATCATCGGTTTGGCCGATGCATTCGACACCATGATCTCCGATCGGCCGTACCGGCCTGCACTGAAGCTAGGCGAGGCCATCGAAGAAATCAAGCGCTGCCGGGAAACGCAATTCCACCCAGCGGTGGTCGACGCCTTCCTGAAGGCGTTGCAGAACCCTGATAGCCTCCCTGTCCTTCTGGTGCAGCGGTCACTGTCCCCTCGAGCGCCGCTGACCCTCCACGCAGTCCACGAGGTCGGTCGAAAGCTTTCGTCGGTCGTCGATCTGGAGACGCTCCCCGAAGTGATCGACGTCGCAGTCTCCGGCACGATCTCGAACGACAATATCGTCGTCTTGCTCCTCGATGCCTCCGGTGACACACTGCGCATCGCCTACACACGTCATGATCGTGACCTGGCGAAATCGGTGCGCCTGCCGCGCGGTCAAGGAATTGCGTGGCAAGCCATCGAGTCGAAGACATCGCAGGCAGTGACCCTACTGGAATCCCCACCCGGCACGATCGTGGCCTGGGAACGACGTCCCCTGTACGCGGTGCTCGCGGCTCCCCTCCTCGACGGCGAGCGAGCGATCGGGGCACTCGTCATTTCGCGCACGGAACCGCGCCCCTTCACGTCGGACGAGGCTGCAGTGCTGGCCCGCCTCGGGCGGCATCTGGCTCCGCTCTTCACCGCGCTCGGCGCGACGAGCGACGCCTCAGCCAATGAGCCGTCGGAAATCGATCGCACCGATGGCGGTCAAGCATGCGATCAGGATCGGCTGGTGCACCAGGTAGAGCAGCAAGCTGTGCCGCCCCAGCCAGATCAGGACGCGACTACCGGGTAGCGTCGGTGCTTCCGGGAACGGCCACCGTCGCACGCCGCCAGCGTAGAACCACGACGCCAGGGCGACTCCCAGTAAGACGACCGCCATCCAGGGGAACAGCGGCCGGAAATCGAACGAACGGTACCCTTCCGGCACAAGACCGAGCCAGAAGAGCCACCTATTACCCGGCAAGGACGCGAACCAAGAACCCAGGAGCAATGCTCCTCCGGCTACCAGGACGTTCCATTCACGCAAACGGAGCAATGCCAGACTCAGAAGATTCGAAACCAGAATGAGATGCAAGATACCGAAGAGTACGACATCGGCCGGACTGAGAAACCATGTCACGATCGTCACCAACAAGGCCGCACCAGCCAGACGGGAGAAGCGGCGGAGGAGGTGGCGACGATAGCGTTCCCGGTCACGCCCCAGCCGATCGTGCGCGAGCACCAGCGAGACACCGCTCACGAAAAGAAAGAGGCTGGCGATGAAGTCGGCGAACAGTCGCCAGCCACCCACCGTGACCGCGATGGGCCAGCCCCCGAAGGCAGCCAGGTCGAACGCTGCATGGTAGACGACCATGAGTAAGAAAGCGACCCCACGCAGTGCGTCGATTTCCCAGAATCGGACAGCGCCTCCGGCAGTTCGGTTTCCCGCTACTTGGGTCGAAGGATAGCTTGCCAGTTTCATGGCTTCACCGAGCTGGAGAATACCCTGGCCCGCCCGGTATCTCCCCGACCGCGCACGGACGCGGTGCCACGCGCACCGGGAAGACTACGGCTGCTGCGGCGAGTCCAGCAAACGCAGACAGGGCAAGCGACCACGCGTAACTGCCCGTCCAATCGAAGAGGGCACCACCCAGGGCCGATCCAGCGGCGGTCCCGATCGGCATGATCGCGAAAATGATCCCGAAAATGGTCCCGAGACGACGTCGTCCGTACAGTGTCGCGCAGAGCGACGAGGTAAGCGGTGTGGTCGCGCTCCACGAAAAGCCGATCACCAGTGCTGCAGCAAGGAGTCCGACCGGATGCGCTCCGAAAAGGAGTAACCCGAGGAAGCCCAGGCCGCGGAGCGCGTACACTGTCGACAGCGGCAGACTGTTCCCGCTACGGTCGAGCCACCAGCCGGTCGCGAATGCGCCAGCGATGCTGGCCCACCCTGTCAGCGAGAGCCCGGTCGCCGCCACCGTGTGGCTCGCCCCGAGGCGTGTCGCGTAATCGACGAAGTATGTCATGACCCATCCCATGGTGAAGCCGCAGACGAAGAAACCGAAACCCAGCTGCCACCACGCTCGCGACCGCAGCGCTTCGCGTATGGTACAGCCGCTCGTCTCGCTCGCTGAACGACGCGCGCTGGCTCGACTCCGCAGGAGCAGGAAAGCAGCTGGCGCGAGCAAGACGAGCGCTCCGCCGAGCGTCGCGAAGGCGTCTCGCCAGCCGAGTGCCGCGACGAGTGTTGCCAGCAGCGGTACCACCAGCGCCTGGCCAGCGGGATTGGCTGTGGCTGCCAGCGAGAGCGCCGTGGTTCGACTCCGCTCGAACCAGGCTGCCACCACCGGCGTCAGCAGTGTCGGCGAAAGACTCGCCAGGCCGATACCGGTCAGGAGGCCGAGTCCAAGGATGAGCACGAGCAGCGAGGAAGCCCGACTGCCGAGAAACAACCCCACCCCCAGACAGATCAGTCCGGCGGCGGCAACGATGCGCGCTGAAAGCGTGTCGACCAGCCACCCGATGATCGGTTGCGCGAAGCCGACGATGAGCACGCTGAGCGAGACGACCGAACCGAGCTCGGCATGACTGAGGCGAAGGTCATGCTGAATGTCCGGGAAGACCAGTCCGACCAGGAAGCGTCCCCCGGCAGCGGTCGCCATGATGGCAGTCACCCCGATCAGCGCCGCCCATGTTCCCACTGGCGAACGACTTGCCTGCTCCACCCGTACCGACCTCCTCGACAGATAGCACTCGAACACTACTCAACTGCTCGGACGCGGTCAACGCAACAGGATCGTACCCCTCGCAGCTCGGGCAACCCTACCTTCCTCGATCGGCCGGTTTGCAGCGACCTGGATTGAATGGTACGTTTTTGTATCGGCGACAAAGCGATGATGGCAACAGCGACGACGGAAGCGAGTAGGTCGCGAGCCGCCCTCAGCGAGTCCGGGACGGTGCGAGCCGGACGGGAACGACGCGACTGAAGATCCTTCCTGAGCTGCTACCCGAACCGGTGACCGCGCACCGCAGTAGGCGTGGCCGGGTGCTGCCCGTTACCGCAGCAGAGAGTGGGCGCGAAAGTCGTCCCTTCGCGTCAACTGAGGTGGTACCGCGGGCAGCCCCCGCCCTCAGACCGAGGGCGGGGGTTTTCGGATAAAACCGAGAGCAACACGCATTAACGCTGCTAACCGAGTTGCTCGCATGGAGGTGCGTCACATGTTCGATCCAGTACCGACCAAGGACGTCGACTTCCCAGCACTCGAGCGTGCCATTCTTCGCTGGTGGTACGACTACGGCATCGTACAGAAGTACATCACGCGCAATGCCAACAGCCCCAAGCGCTACTCGTTCATGGACGGGCCGATCACGGCCAATAACCCTATGGGCGTGCATCACGCCTGGGGCCGCACCTATAAAGATTTCTACCAGCGCTTTTACAGCATGCTCGGATACCGGCAGCGCTATCAGAACGGCTTCGACTGCCAGGGTCTGTGGGTTGAAGTCGAAGTCGAGCGGGAACTCGGATTCACGTCCAAGCGTGACATCGAGGCCTATGGTATCGACCGCTTCGTCGAAAAATGCAAAGAACGCGTCTTCACGTATGCGGCCATCCAAACCGAACAGTCCAAGCGGCTCGGGTACTTCATGGACTGGGACAATTCCTACTATACGCTTTCGGACGAGAACAACTATTCGATCTGGCACTTCTTGAAGGTGTGCCACCAGAACGGGTGGATCTACCACGGGTACGACGTGATGCCCTGGTGCCCTCGCTGCGCGACCGGTCTTTCCGAAATGGAAGTCAGCGAGGGCTACAAGGAGATCACCCACCTGAGCGTCTACGTCCGTTTCCCGCTCGAGGGACGTGAGCGAGAATCGCTCCTGGTCTGGACGACGACCCCGTGGACTCTCACGGCCAACGTCGCGGCGGCTGTCCACCCGGACCTCACCTATGTCCGCGTTGGCCAGGGCGATGAGGTCCTCATCCTGGCCGAAGAGGCGGCACGTCACGCACTCCGCGGTCCCTACGAGGTTCTCCAGTACCTCAAGGGCAGCGACCTGGTCGGCCTGCGGTATCGCGGTCCCTATGACCACCTCCCAGTCAATGCCAGCATCGAGCACCGCGTGATCCCGTGGGAGGCCGTCGATCCCAGCGAGGGAACCGGAATCGTGCACATCGCCCCTGGCTGCGGTCGGGAGGACTATCAGCTGAGTAAGGAGCACCAGCTCCACGTGATCGCACCGCTCACCGAGGATGGCTATTATGTCGAGGGGTTCGACTGGCTGACCGGAAAGCACGTCCATGCGGTTGCCGAGCCGATCGCCGAAGATCTCGAGCGTCGCGGGTTGCTCTACCGCCGCGAGCCCTACTTGCACCGTTATCCGACCTGCTGGCGGTGCGGGACCGAACTCGTCTTCCGCCTCGTCGACGAGTGGTTCATCGCCGTCGATCCCTGGCGCGAAAAGGTGATGGAGGCAGCTCGCCAGGTCCGCTGGATCCCCGAGTTCGGTCTCGAACGCGAGCTCGACTGGCTCCGCAACATGGACGACTGGATGATTTCCAAGAAGCGCTACTGGGGTCTCGCCCTGCCGATTTGGCAATGTCCGGAATGCGGTTGGTTCGACGTCATCGGTAGCGAACGAGAACTCAAGGAACGCGCGATCGCCGGTTGGGAGGACTTCGAGGGTCACACACCGCATCGTCCCTGGATCGATGCCGTCAAGATCCGCTGCGAGCAGTGCGGCGCCGTCACGAGCCGTATCCCCGATGTCGGCAATCCTTGGCTCGATGCGGGCATCGTCCCCTTCTCGACACTCCAGTACCGGCATGACCGCGCCTACTGGCAGGAATGGTTCCCGGTCGATTTCATCACCGAATCCTTCCCGGGCCAGTTCCGGAACTGGTTCTACTCCCTCCTCGCCCAGAGCACGGTGCTGACCGGCCAGGCACCGATGAAGACGTGCCTGGGCTTCGCCCTGCTCCGTGACGAGAAGGGCGAAGAGATGCACAAGAGCAAGGGGAACGCGATCTGGTTCGACGAGGCAGCCGAGCGAGCTGGCGTCGACGTCATGCGCTGGCTTTACCTCAAGCACAATCCGGCCCAAAACCTGAACTTCGGCTGGCGCTTGCTCGACGAAGTTCGCCGGACATTCCTGCTGCCGCTCTGGAATTCGTACGCCTTCTTCGCCAACTATGCCCGCCTCGACGGGTTCGATCCCCGCCAGCACGACGTGCCGCTCGCGGAGCGGACACTCCTCGATCGCTGGATCCTCGCACGACTGCAGCAGGTCATCGCGACCGTCCGCGACCGTATCCAGGACTACGACTCGATGAATGCAGCGCGGGCGCTCCAGGACTTCGTCGTCGAGGACCTTTCGAACTGGTACATCCGTCGTAACCGGCGACGGTTCTGGAAGACGGAGAGTGACCAGGACAAAGCAGCCGCTTACCTCACGCTCTACGAAGTCCTCGTCACGCTCGCGAAGCTGCTCGCTCCTTTCATCCCGTTCACGACCGAACTCATGTACCAGAATCTGGTCCGCCGGGTCGATCCGCAGGCACCGGAGTCGGTTCACCTCACGGACTATCCGGAAGCCGATCCCGGCAAGATCGACCTCGCCCTTATCGAGGACATGAACTGGCTCCTGCGAGCCGTCGAACTCGGCCGAGCAGCCCGCAACAAAGCGGGCGTCAAAGTGCGCCAACCGCTACCGCGGGCTGTCGTCGCTGCACGCGACGCTACAGCTCGTCGTGCGATCGAGCGGTTGCTCGACCAGTTCATGGACGAGCTGAACGTCAAGGCCGTCGAGTTCGCTGACCGGCCGGAGGACTACCTCTCGTACCGGGTGAAGCCGAATCTGCCGGTTCTCGGTCCTCGTTTGGGTGCCAAACTACCGGCACTCCAGAAGCTCCTGGCTGAGCTGGATCACAATCAGCTGGCCCGCCAGTTGCGGCTCGGCCATCGCATCACACTGCTCATCGACGGACAGGAGGAAGAGTTCGGACCGGACGACTTCCTCGTCGAGACGATCGATCGACCCGGATTCGCCGCCTTCGAGGACCGGGACCTCCTGGTCGCGATCGACCTCACGATTACGCCCGAGTTGAAGCTCGAGGGACTGGCGCGCGACTTCGTGCGTGGCGTCCAGGAAGCGCGCAAGAACGCGGGGTTCGAGATCGACGACACCATCGTCATCGTCTACCGCGCGTCCGGAGACCTGGCGGAGGCCATCGAGCGCTTCCGGGATTACATCGCTCACGAGACCCTCGCGGTCGAGTTGCGAGCAGGTGAACCGGAGCGAGAAGACGGACACCTCGAGGAAGTGCGCGTCGGGCGTGAGCGCTTCGTCGTCTCGCTCCGTCGGGTCGGCCGGCTGGCCGAGACTCGCCGGTGAGACGAGGAGCCCAACCGATGTTCCAGCCAGCGCCCCGATCCCAACCCAGTACCGTCACCATCCCGGGTTGGGATCGGGAACGTTTCGGCCCCTTGCGCGAGCGCAGGATCGTCCTTCCACGGACAGGCCAGGGTTTCCGTCTCCTCCAACCAGTCGACTTCGACCGGCTGCTCGAGTTCGCTGCGAACGATCCGGAGGAGCATCTTCCGTACTGGGCGGAACTGTGGCCGAGCGGCATCGCCCTGGCTGACGCGATCCTCCTCGACCCTGGAACAGTGCGCGGCACCACCGTCGTCGAACTCGGTTGCGGACTTGGTCTGACGGCCGCAGCTGCGCTACGAGCAGGCGCACAGCTCGTCGCCACCGATTACAGCGAAGCGGCTCTGCTGCTCACGCGCTGGAATTGCCGGCGCAACGTCGGCCGGGAACCGGCAGTCATGCAGCTCAACTGGCGACGGCCCAGTCCAGACTTTTTCGCGGCACTCGGTAGCACTGGTGTGCCGGTCGTGCTCGCGGCCGATGTGCTCTACGAGCGGCGCGATCTCGAGCCGTTGCTCGTCTTGATCGAACGCATTCTCGCTCCAGGGGGGCTCCTGTGGCTCGCCGAGCCGGGCCGGCAGACGGCGGCCGACTTCGTCGAACAGCTTCGTACTGCCGGCTGGCACGACGAACAGGACACCTGGACGGGACCGTGGCCCGATGCCAGTGACAGCCCGGTCGTCGTAACGGTCCACCGTCTGCGCCGCCCGAGCCACGTATCGGTTCGCTGGTGAGTGTCCGGGCGGAACGATCGCCCACAACGAAAGCTGTCCGGTACCGGTCGAATGGCAGCTCGCATGTGCCACAGTCCGAACACGGACTCCGGCGCGGCTCTCGATCGACTTCCGTTCGGTGCGTCTTTCTGCTAGGCTGCAGCCGGTGAGCGAATCGAGGGGAGCCGGCACGATGCGTATCGACTGCCACACGCACTTCTATCCAGCTGGGTTTCTCGCGGCGATCGAGCGTTCGAGCGATCACGCCGTACTCCGCCGAGAACGCGACGGTACACTGGTTCTCGCCTACGCTGGCGATTACAACGTGCTCGCGCCTGCCCACCATTCGCTCGAGGCTCGCCTGGCCGACATGGAGCGAGCCGGCATCGACTTCGCGATTCTCTCGCTCACGACCCCGGGCGTGCACGTGGAACGAACGGAGCGTGGCGTTGCGCTCGCAACGCTCGTCAACGATGAATTCGCGACGATCCAGCGGCAGTATCCCGACCGCTTCCGTTGTCTGGCCACCTTGCCGCTGCAAGCTCCGGAACGAGCTGCTCGCGAACTGGAGCGCGCCACGCGCGAGCTGGGGCTGGTCGGAGCGATGCTCTTTTCGAACGTGAACGGAAAACCGATCGACCTGCCGGAGTTCTGGCCGATCTACGAAGCTGCTGAGGCACTCGGCGTCCCGCTCGTGATCCACCCGACGGCACCATCCTTCGCTGACGTCCTCGCGGACTACCGGCTCGTCGCATTGCTCGGGTTCGCCTACGATACGACGATGGTCGCTGCCCGCATGGTGCTTGGCGGAGTTCTCGACCGTTTCCCGCGCTTGACACTCGTGCAGACCCATCTGGGCGGAGCGCTCCCCTATCTGGCTGAACGTATCCAGCGCGGCTACCGTGCCTATCCCGAACTGCAGGGTCGTCTCCGTCGCGATCCCCTGGACTACTTCCGCGACATGTATTTCGACACAGTTCTGTTCGACCCGGCTTGTCTGCTCCTCGGCCTCGCGTTCGCTGGGGAAGATCGGCTCATCCTCGGCAGCGACCACCCCCATCAAGTCGGTGATATCGAGCGTGCCCCTCGCGTGATCGAAGAACTCCCGATCTCGCCGCACGCCAAGAACAAGATCCTCAGCGAAAACGCTCGACGCCTCTTCCGCCTTCCGATCGGGATGGAGCAGTGACGGTGCCGCCGCATCTCCTCGTCCTCCAAAGCGGCGGGCCGACAGCAGTCATCAACGCAACGCTCGCTGGCGTGCTCGAAGCTGCCCGTGAACAGGGCTTCGCCCGGGTGCTGGGCGCCTTGCAGGGATTCGGTGGTCTCCTGGCCGAGCGCCTCATCGACCTGACTGCGCTCACCGGCGAACGACTCGAGCGACTGGCCCGAACCCCCGGCGCAGCCCTGGGTACTTCGCGCGATCGTCTGGACGCACGTTCCGCCCAGCAGGTGCTCCGCATCCTGGACCGACAAGCCATCGACGCGCTCATCGTTATCGGCGGGAACGACACCGCGGCGAACGCCCAAGCCCTCCACGTCGCCGCGACGGAAGCGAACCGGCCACTGGTCGTCGTCCACGCCCCGAAGACGATCGACAACGATCTTCCCGAAACCGATCATACGCCCGGTTACCCGTCGGCAGCTCGTTTCCTCGCGCTGGCGACTCGCGACCTCCTCATCGACACCTGGTCGGTCCGCAACCTCTATCCCGTCACACTCCTCGAGGTGCAAGGCCGCAATGCGGGGTGGCTGACCGCAGCCTGCGCACTGGCGTCTCCACCCACGCTGCTCGAGCATCTGCTGCTGTTCTTTCCCGAGCGTCCACCGGATTCCCTCGACGGCCTTATCGCCGAGCTGCTCGAGGCACAGCGAGCGCACGGCTGGCTGCTCGCCGTCATCCCGGAAACGCTGCGCGACCAGCTCGGACAGCCGATCGCTGGTCTAGAACCGCGCTGGACCGATCCCCATGGACACGCCTACCCAGCAAGCCCGGGCGAACGGCTCGCGGGTGTTCTCACCGCTCGGTTCGGCACACGGGTGCGCGTCATCCGACCCAATGCTCTCGCCCGGTCATTCGCAGCCGCACCGTGCGAGCTCGACCGCGAAGAGGCACGAGCGATCGGCCGGACAGCGGTTACCTGGGCGCGAATGGGCCGGCAGGCTGTCATGGTTGCCATCCGGCGACTCGCCGATGATCCGTATCGTGCGGAATTCCGACCGGTCGGCATCGCGGCGGTCGCTGCTCAGGAGCGACGGCTTCCCGAGACCTGGATCGATCGTGACGGCCGGAGTATCGCTGCCGCGTTCCGCCAGTACGCGCTCCCGCTCGTCGGGCCTGTCGACCAGGTCGATCCAGTGCTCTTCGAGTGATCCGGGGTGTCGCGCGAGCGGCGTCAGATGACAACGTACCCCTCGCCGTCACGGTCCACGAGACGACGCGCGTAGCGCTCGAAATCAGGTAACCGCGGCAACAACTCCCCGAACAAACGCTCGTTGAACGCGTTATGTGCCTCGCGGCTCACCCAGCGCTCGACCCACACGTAACGCTGCTCTTCGTCCAGTCGGACGAGTTCGGAAGAAACACAGCCTTCAGCCTCACGCGCCGCAGCGATCAGGACACGAAAAGCCCGTTCGAACTCGGGCTGCATACCTTCCTCGACTTCGAAGAAGCTCAGATCCACGAACATCGGCCTCCCCCGTCTACTCTTCCCGCTATCCTGCGTCGTCGACCGAACGAGCGTCAACCACGCACCAGTTCCGACCCGGTTTGCCAGGACGCTGGGTCAGGCACTGTCCCGCAGCCGACCCCCGGCAAACCAGTACACTGTCGAAAAGGAGGTGGCGCGGACCGATGCACCGACGGACGATCGGGATACTCGGCGGCATGGGGCCGCTCGCCACGGTCGAGTTCTACCGGCGGGTCGTCACACGCACACCCGCTCGATCCGATCAGGACCATCTGCACGTCGTGATCGACGCCGACCCCACGATACCCGACCGTACGGCAGCACTGGTCGAGCGCGGTGCCGATCCCACACCGCGCCTGATCGCCGCAGCGCGGCGCCTCGAAGCGTCCGGTGCTGACTTTCTGGTCGTACCCTGCCACACCGCCCATACGTTTCTGCCTGCAGTGCAGGCAGCGATCGGCATACCGATCGTCGACATGATCGGAGAGGCCGCTCTTGAACTCGCGCGCCGCTATCCGCCTGACACACCGTTCGGCTTACTCGCCACGAGGGGAACCATCGCGGCCGGGCTCTACGAACGTGCGCTCTCCCGGCAGCGTCTCCGAGTCCTCGTACCGGACGAAGCCGGCCAGTGCCTCGTCGATCGGGTGATCACGCGTATCAAGCAGGGATGCCTCGATGAGGAGACAACGGCTCTCGTCTCCCTCACCGTCGAACGGATGGCAAAAGGAGAAGTCGCCGCCATCGTCATCGGCTGCACGGAACTGTCGCTCATTCTGCTCGAGGAGCGATCCGACTCTCCACTGGTTGATACAACGTCGCTTCTCGCCGATGTCGCAGTCGCGATCGGTCTCGGAATTCGCCCCTTGCCGCCACCGCTCCCGACGCCCGGTTCGGCTGCGCCCTGATCACGGGGTTCGGCGAATGAGTAGACTTGCTCCCAGCGGCTGATGCAGCCGCTGGGAGCGTGGCATGCGTCGGTGGCTCTCGGCGAACGTCGTACTCCTCGTTCTCGTGACGTGTTTCGGCTTGTTCCTCTTCCCCACTGAGTGTTCCTGCGGAGCCGTCGAACCGCATCCGCACGCGCTCTTCACGCTCCCGGGCCATCACCACGGTCCACACATCCACCACGAGACGGACGAGCGCCCCGCCGCGACGCGCGCTGCCGTGCCGAACGGACAACCGAGTTCCATCATGGCCTGGTCCACGTTGCTTGGCTTCATCACGCTGTACCTCGTCTCGACCGCCCAACACGTTCCCGTAGGGAGAGAGGAGATCCCTCCCCGGTGGTCACCGGCCCCCGAACCACCTCCACCTCGCCCATGAGGCCCTACCTCGTCGACCGACACCAGGCAGAGAACATCGCGAGGAGGGTCAAATGGGCCTACGGTGGACAAAGCTGTTCCTGCTCCTCTCGCTCGTGCTCCTCGTACCGCTGACCGCAGCCTGCCGACGGGGAGAAGCGACGACGCACGTGCGGGCCGAGCTCGCAGCGATCGAACCCGATCCGCCGGCCGTCGGTCCGGCTACGCTGCGTTTCCGCCTGCTCGACAGTACTGACGGAAGACCGGTGACCGGGCTGGGTACGGTCGAAGTCGAAGGAACAATGTCGCACGCCGGCATGGAGCCTGTCATCACGACCGCACGCGAAGAGGAAGACGGCATCTATGTGACGGAAGGGTTTCGGTTCACCATGGCCGGAGACTGGATCGTCATCGTGCGCGGTACACGGAACGGAGAGCGTTTCGAAACCCGGTTCGAGCTTTCCGGCGTCCGCAGCAGTGCGGGTAGTCCGGGTCACCAGCACGGGACGGCCACACCATGAGTCGCTCGGGAGTGCCGATCACGCTCTCTCACCCACGCTGGAGCGATCTCACCCGATGGCCACTGCTCGGCCGCTTTCTCCGCCTGCGCCACGCCCGAACGATAGCCCAAACCGTCTTGCTGGTGCTCGCGGCACTCGTCCTCTACGATGGCTTCTTCGGCCCACCCATCGCACCGAAGAACCTGGCAGGGGTCCTGCCGTGGGTCCACTGGCGTGGGCTCGTCGTACTCGCTCTGCTTTTGGCGGGCAATCTCTTCTGCTTCGCCTGCCCCTTCATGCTGCCGCGACGGCTCGCTCAGCTCCTCTTCCGGCCCAGGCGCTCCTGGCCGCGCTGGCTCCCAGGCAAGTGGGTCGCCATCGTGCTCCTCGTGACGTTCTTCTGGGCCTACGAGGCGTTCGACCTGTGGGCCAGCCCCTTGCTCACTGCGTGGGTCGCGCTCGCGTATTTCGTTGCCGCCTTCGCGATCGA
This sequence comes from Thermomicrobium sp. 4228-Ro, assembly GCF_026241205.1. Lineage (NCBI taxonomy): Bacteria > Pseudomonadati > Thermomicrobiota > Thermomicrobia > Thermomicrobiales > Thermomicrobiaceae > Thermomicrobium > Thermomicrobium sp. 4228-Ro. The sequence goes on along the minus strand of NZ_JAPFQM010000001.1, from coordinate 1,916,965 downwards.
CGGGTTCTTCCGGGGAGCAGCTTTCTGCAAGCATGTCTGCCCCATCGGGCAGTTCAACTTCATCGGTTCCCTCGTCTCGCCGACCGAGGTCCGCATTCGCGATGCCTCGGTCTGCCAGCGATGTCGGACTAAAGATTGTATCCGCGGTCGCTTCGATCGGGACGGGCGACTCGTCCAGCGAGGCTGCGAACTCGGCCTCTTCCAGCCGGCCAAGGTCGGGAACCTCGACTGCACGTTCTGCCTCGATTGTCTGCACGCGTGTCCGCATCAGAACGTCGGCATCCGCTGGCGGTTCCCACTTCGTGCTGAGACAGATCCGGACAGTCTCCGTTCCGGCATCGGCCGCCTGAGCGGCAGGCACGACTGGGCGACGCTCGTCGTCGTCTTGACCGCTCTGGGCTTCCTCAACGCGTTCGGCATGGTCAGCCCGGTGTACCACTTCCTGCGCTGGCTGAGCCAGACGCTGCACGTCACCCGCGAACCCGTGCTCCTGGCCATCGTGTTCGCCGGCGGCCTTGCTGTACTGGCGACGTGTGTCACGCTGGCGAGCCTGGCGACACGCTGGCTCCTGCCCACGCCTAGTCCGCGCTGGTCCGGGATGCGCTTCGTCTACACGCTCGCACCGCTCGGTTTCGGTATGTGGTCGGCACACTACCTCTTCCACTTCTTCACCGGGGCCCTGACCGTGCTACCGCTGGCACAGCAGTTCGCGGTCGACGTGACGGGTCGCGCTCTGCTCGGGCAACCAGCCTGGCACCTGGCGAGCCTGCTCTCGGTCGCCGCCACGACCGACCTCGTCGTCATCGTCCTGGCACTCGGGTATTTCGGCTCGCTGTTCTGGACGATGCGGCTTGGCAGCCGGTATCGTCTCGGCTTCATCGCGCTCCTCCCCTGGCTCGGTCTGAACACGCTGCTGTTCCTGTTCGGAATTTGGCTACTCGGTCAACCGATGGAAATGCGCGGTACACTCCTCGGCTGAGAGCGAGGATCGGATGCGCCACATCAGCCTACTCATGATCGCGACCGTGCTCGGAACCCTGCTGTTGGCCACCCATTCGACGGTTGACGCGAACGGTGGGCAGGTACGCATCGCCAACCAGCCAGTGGGGCCGTACGAAGTTACCGTCTTCACCAGCCCAGTCCCGCTCCGCACCGGCACCATCGACGTGAGCGTGCTCCTCCAGCGCGCCGACACGAAGGAAATCGTCGATGGTGCCGAGCTCGTGCTCTCGGTCGCGCCGGTGGGCGGTGGCACCTCGCTCCGGTACCCTGTGACGCGCGATCAGGCGACGAACAAGCTCTACTATGCTGCCGAGTTCTCGATCGACCAACCCGGCGAATACCTGTTCCAGTTGGAGATCCAGGCGCCTGAGGGAGCCGGTAGCGTCACCTTCACGGCCACGGTCGAGCGTGCCGGCACCGGATTCTGGCGCTCCTGGTGGTTCTGGGGGCTCGTCGGTGTGGCTGCCGTGATCTTTCTGTGGCGGCTCTTCGCTGCTCCTGTTCCGGAACGAGCCGAACCCCCCACTGGAGCCACGGGTCGAACGAGGAGGCGGTAATGCTCCGGCTATTGCGCACGGTGTTGTGGGTGGTCGCGCTCGTCTCCCTACTCGCCACAGGTGCAGGACACCTGTATCGTTGGTATCAGGCTCAGCAGTCCGACTCGTGGGCGCTCGAACTCGACGGCCGTCCAGCACCGAGCTTCACGCTCACCGATCACCGTAGACAAACGGTCAGTCTCGAAGACTTTACCGGTCGGATCACGGTCGTGACGTTCGTGTTTACCTCCTGTCCAGAGACGTGTCCGCTCACGCTCCACAAGCTGGCAACTGCACACCGGGAACTTCCGCCAGACCTCCGACAACAAGTACAGCTCGTCGCCATCACCGTCGATCCGGAGCACGATACAGTGGACCGTATGGCGCAGTATGTAGAGGCGAACGGTCTGGACAACATCCTCTTTCTGACCGGTGCCCGGCAGGCGCTCGAGCCAGTATGGTCCGGCTTCGCGATCACCGTCGAGCAGGTTCCGGCGGCGAGCGGGCAGGTGACGCTCCTGCACACGCCGGTCACGTACGTGCTCGATCAGGAAGGGCGACTCGCCTTTCTCGTTCGCGACGAAGCGCTCGATCCGGATCGATTCGCTGGGCTGCTCGAGCGCCTCGCCGCCTCGTGAGAGCGCTCAGTCAGTGATCTCGCTCGCGAACTCCGCCTCGGTCTCGGTGAGTGCCTCGTCGATGATCGCGACGATCCGGTCGATCTCCTCTTTGGTGACAACGAGGGGCGGGGCCACGTGGACGATCTCCCAAACCCGCGTGAGGAGTCCCTTCTCGTTCATCCGCCGCTCGAGTGCTTTGATGAAGGCGCTGTTCCGTGGCCACTTTTCCTTGGTCGACTTGCTCTTGACGAGCTCGATCCCGCACATGAGCCCGAGGCCCCGCACATCCCCGACCGTCGGATGACGGAGGAGCTCACGCAGCTGCTGGAGGAGATACGCCCCTTTTTCGGCACTCTGCTGCACCAGGCCCTCGCGGTCGAAAATCTCCAAGTTCTTGAGCGCAGCTGCTGCCGCGACAGCATGGCCGCCGAACGTCAACAGATGGCCAAGCGGTACCTCCTTCTGCTCCTGAAAGATCTCGAACACACTGTCGCGGACTGCGACTGCGCCCATCGGGGCATAGCCCGAGGTGATCCCCTTGGCCATCGTCATCAAATCGGGTACGATCCCGAAGTGCTCGGCCGCGAACATCTTGCCGGTCCGCCCGAATCCGTTGATGACTTCGTCCATGATGAGCAGCACACCGTACTTGTCGCAGATCTCCCGCAAACGCTGCCAATACTTCGGGGACGGAACATGGACACCGTTCGAGGTCGAGATCGGCTCGCCGATAACGGCTGCGACGGTTTCCGGGTCCTGATAGAGGATCTCCTGCTCGACGTAGTTCGCGCACATCAGGTCACCGTCTTCACCCTCCAGTCCGAAGTCGTTGCGGTAGCGGTTGGGCGACGGCACGTAGTAGACGCCGTACATGAAGGGCCCGAAGAACTTCTCGCTCCGGGACTGCGTCAGCGACATCGCGCCATAGGTCATCCCATGGTAGCTGCCACGCCGGGCGATGATCTTGTACCGTTTCGGGAATCCGCGCATGGCCTGCACTTGCTTCGCGATCTTGATCGCGCTCTCCACCGCTTCCGATCCGCCCGAGCAGAAGAAGACGCGGTTCAGATCGCCAGGGAGACGCTCAGCGAGCTCGTGCGCGAGCCGGACAGTGGGAACGGTCGTGTGGTTCGCCGAGGAGACGTACGCGATCTTGGCTGCTTGCGCGGCCATCGCTTCGGCTATTTCACGCCGACCGTGGCCCGCATTCACTACCCACAAGCCCGAGAGCCCGTCGATGTATTCGCGCCCGTACACATCGACGAGCGTACTGCCGTAGGCTCGCTCGAAAACACGAAAGCCACGCTCTTCAGCCAGCCTGATCCACTCGGCGGAATGAATCCAGACATGCTTGAGCGCCTCGTGTTCGAAATCGACAGCAGTCCGCGGCTCTGGATGCAGTTTCACCTGCTCGGTCATTCGACACCCCCATGTGTCCTCGTCACCACTCGGTCTGTGGTACGTGTGGCTCGCTAGCGGGTCTTGATTCTCCGACGACCCACCGATCCGCACCGAGCAGTGTCACACAATTCTCGGATGGAGACAAGATGCTCAACACTCTTCACGCGATCGGCACGCCACGCACGAATCGAAACTGGAATCGCTCGGCACGTTGCGCGCGATGGTTCGTTTCGCCCGTTCGAACATCGCCTGGTGCCCAGTGCGGTGGGCAGGGCACCTTGCACGGACTGTTCGCGAGCCGTCTCACCTGCAGCACAACAGGCAAAGAGACTTCAGTCCTGCACAGAAAGCGAGGAAAGGTCTTGCGCTCACCGTGCCTGAATGCTATAGTAGCGAGCTGAAGTCCTCGATGCGTTGCCCGCGCAACGGCGCGCGAGCGGTGGAGGAGGAAGCGACGATGGCTGCAATGGCGCGGCTTTGCTGTCCGGAACCGAATCGCTGTCACGCATCCCCTACCTGTTCCCCTCAGAGGCCGACACCTCGTAATCGCGTGCTGAGGCGACTGTAAGTATCGCCTCGTCACGAGCTCGTGGCTTCCGGATCATGACCAGATCCGCCCGGCGCCGTCCACAACCAGAAACTACTCCTGGCTGATGGCTGTGAAGAGACGAGGGACGATACGGATTCGATCGAAGTCGCTCCGAGCCCGTGAGCGGCCACCTCGCTGGAGAGGGAAGGGAGTCGAGAACGCGATGAAGCGCATGACGGTAGAAGAGCGCCGACAGCACGCACCACTGTACCGCTCGGAGTACGAGCACGACGCCTGTGGAACCGGCTTCGTCGCCGACCTCAGCGGGAAGCCGAGCCACGCGATCGTGCGCTACGCACTGGAGGCGGTCGTCAATCTCACCCATCGCGGTGCCGTCTCCGCGGACGCCAAGACGGGCGATGGCGCCGGCATCACGGTACAATTGCCGCGAAAGCTCTTGGCTCGTGAACTGGCTCGCCTGTACGGCCTCACCGTCGAGCCTGAGCGTCTGGCTGCTGGACTTGTGTTCCTCCCAGCCAGCGATCCGACCGTCGCAGCACGGTGCAAGCAGGCACTGGCCGAAGCCCTGCAGGCTCACGGTATCGCCGACATCTGGTGGCGCGAGGTCCCGATCGACCCGGATGTCCTCGGCCAGCAAGCTCGGCAGACGATGCCGCGCATCGAGCAGGTGATCGCCGTACGACCAGCTGACATCGACGCCATGGAGTTCGAGCGGCGCCTCTACCTCGCTCGACGACGCGCCGAGCGGGTCGCCAAGGAGATCGGGGCACGCGACTTTTTCGTGCCGTCGCTCTCCTGTCGAACGATCGTGTATAAAGGGCTGTTCGTCGCCCAGGATCTGGCGGCATTCTATACCGATCTCCAGGATCCGCTGATGGAGAGTGCGCTCGCGCTCTTCCACCAGCGCTACAGCACCAACACGTTCCCGACCTGGCAGCTCGCCCAGCCCTTCCGCCGGATCGCGCACAACGGCGAAATCAACACGCTCCAGGGTAATCGGAACTGGATGCGGGCCCGCGAACCGGAACTGTCCTCGCCACTGTGGGGTGACCGCCTGGCCGAGCTTCTCCCGCTCATCGATCCGGACGGATCCGACTCGATGAGCCTGGACCAGGTTCTGGAGTTGCTCGAACTCTCCGGTCGCGACATCGTCCATGCAGTGGCCATGCTGATTCCGGAAGCCTGGGAACAGATGGACGATCTCTCGCCGGAGATCCGCGCCTTCTTCGACTACCATGCTGGCCTCATGGAACCGTGGGACGGGCCAGCGGCGATCGCCTTCACCGACGGACGCGTCGCTGGAGCTGTGCTCGACCGCAACGGCCTACGTCCCGCTCGCTACTCGATCACCGAAGACGGGTTGGTCGTCTTGGCCAGCGAGACCGGTGTGATCGATCTCTCGCAGCGCCGCATCGTCGAGCGTGGCCGGCTCGGCCCTGGTCAGATGCTGGTTGCCGATACGGCAACCGGTGCCGTTTACCGCAATACGGAGATCAAGCAGTTGCTGGCGACCCGGCAACCCTACGCGGCCTGGCTGGCCGAGCACCGGATCCGGCTCGGGGCCGCACCGGTCGACGGAAACGGTCAGGAAATCGACGAGACCGAGTGGCTACGGCGACAGATCGCCTTCGGGCTCACCGCCGAGGACCAGCGGCTAGTGGTCCAGCCGATGGCGATCGAGAACAAGGAGCCGCTCTGGTCGATGGGCGACGACACGCCACTGGCGGTCCTCTCGGAGTTTCCGCGCCCGCTGGCCCATTTCTTCCGTCAGCGCTTCGCGCAGGTCACCAACCCACCCATCGACTCCTATCGCGAGAAGCTCGTGATGTCGCTCGACGTCTACCTCGGCCCGCGAGCGAGCCTCCTCACCGAGACGCCAGAGCACGCCCGGTTGCTCCATCTGTCGAGCCCCTTCCTCCTCGAAGAGCAGTTCGCTGCCCTGACGCACCATCCGGACCTGAAGGCAGCGACGCTCGAAGCCGTGTTCCCGATCGCAGCTGGTCCTGCTGGCCTGGAGCAGGCGCTTCGCGAACTGCTCCGGAACGCGGAACAGGCAATCGACAGCGGCGCGAGTCTGCTCATCCTGAGCGACCGCGCGGTCGACGCTGCGCACGCGCCGATTCCGATGGCGCTGGCAATCGGCGCAGTGCACCACCACTTGATCCGCGCCGGCAAGCGGATGCGCGCATCGATCGTCTGCGATACCGGTGACGTCTGGGACGTGCATCAGGCGGCCGTCCTCATCGGCTACGGTGCTGCGGCAGTCCATCCGTATCTCGCGCTCTCCGTTGCTCGGAGCTTCGCTGGAAGTCGCACCGCTGGCGACCTCACACCAGATCAGCTCGCCAAGAACTACATCAAGCAGCTCGAGTCGGGCTTGCGCAAGATCATGTCCAAGATGGGAATCTCGACGCTCGCCAGCTACCAGGGGGCGCAGCTCTTCGAGATTCTCGGCCTCTCCCAGGACGTCGTGGACGAGTTCTTCACCGGCACGCCGTCGCGTCTCGGCGGCCTGGACCTCACCGGCATCGCCGAACGCGCCCTGGCACGACACGCTGCTGCCTTCCAGCAGCCGGTCGACAAGTTGCCCGACTGGGGCTTCGTGCGTTTCCGCAAGGACGGCGAGTACCACGCGTTCAGCCCGACCAACGTCCGTGCGCTCCAGCACGCTGCGCAGACCGGCGACCGGGAGGCCTACCACCAGTTCGTCGAACTCGTTCAGAACCGCCGCCCCATGGCGTTGCGCGACCTCGTGACGTTCCGGCCGACCCAGCCCGTCCCGATCGAGGAAGTGGAGCCGGCCGAGGAGATCGTCAAGCGGTTCGTCGTCACGGCCATGTCGCTCGGTGCCCTCTCACCGGAAGCACATCGCACGTTGGCGATCGCGATGAACCGCATCGGCGCGCGCTCGAACTGCGGTGAGGGGGGCGAGGATCCTGACTGGTACTACGAAGGCGGCACCGACGTCCCGCACAACAAGATCAAGCAGGTGGCGAGCGGACGCTTCGGCGTGACTGCCGAGTACCTGGTTCGGGCAGAGGAACTGGAGATCAAGATCGCGCAGGGCTCGAAGCCTGGCGAGGGTGGCCAGCTGCCTGCCCACAAGGTGACAGCCATCATCGCACGCTTCCGCCACGCCATCCCGGGTATCCAGCTCATCTCGCCGCCGCCGCATCACGACATCTACAGCATCGAGGACCTCGCCCAGCTGATCTACGATCTCAAGATGGTCAACCCACGGGCGCGCGTCGGCGTCAAACTCGTCGCCGAGGCGGGAGTCGGCACGATCGCGGCTGGTGTCGCCAAGGCGCACGCCGACTACATCCTGATCAGCGGTCACAGCGGCGGCACGGGCGCCTCGCCGCTCTCCTCGATCAAGTTCGCTGGTGTGCCCTGGGAACTCGGCCTGGCAGAAACACAGCAGACGCTCGTCCTCAACGACCTGCGCAGTCGCGTCCGGCTCCGCACCGACGGAGGACTGCAGACGGCGCGCGATATCATCATCGCCGCGCTGCTCGGTGCCGAGGAATTCGGCTTCGGCTCCGCTGCACTCGTCGCGATCGGGTGCGACATGGCCCGTCAGTGCCACCTCAATACCTGCCCAACGGGTATCGCCACCCAACGCGAGGACCTGCGCAAGCGGTTCGCTGGGAAGCCCGAGCACGTGATCAACTACTTCACGTTGCTCGCTGAAGAGGTCCGTGAGTACCTGGCGATGCTCGGCGCTCGGCGCTTCGACGAGATCGTCGGGCGCGTCGAGCTGCTTACCCAGCGCACCGATCTCGAGGGACCAGCCGCGCTCCTCGATCTCAGTCCGATCCTCGCCGTGCCGCCGGACCCGAACGCACCGCGGCGCTGTCTCTACGAGCGCAATATCTTCCACGACCTGACCGGCCCGGCACTGGACGAGTGGCTGCTCGAACAGGCGCGTCCCGCCTTCGAGGAACGAAAGCCGGTCTACATCACGACGACGGTCCGGAACCACAACCGCGCGGTCGGCGGGCGACTGGCGGGCGAACTCAGCTTCCGCTTCGGTCGCGCGCACGCGCCTGACGGCCTCATCACCGTCGAGCTAACGGGTGAGGCGGGACAGAGCTTCGGTGCCTGGTGCTGGCATGGGCTGAAACTGGTCCTCACCGGCGAGGCGAACGACTACGTCGGCAAGGGTATGGGCGGCGGTACGATCGTCGTCCGCTCGCCCGAACCACCAGCCGATCCGACCCGACCACACGTGCTCGTCGGGAACACGGTGCTGTACGGCGCGACGGGCGGCGAACTTTTCGTCGCGGGGCAAGCTGGGGAGCGCTTCGCCGTCCGGAACTCCGGCGCTGTCGCTGTCGTCGAAGGTGTCGGTGACCACGGCTGCGAGTACATGACCGGCGGCATCGTCGTCGTCCTCGGTCCGACCGGCCGCAACTTCGCAGCCGGAATGACCAACGGCCTTGCGTTCGTCTTCGACCCCGAAGGGGTCTTCCCGAGCCGGCTGAATCGCGAGTACGTGCAGCTCGAGCGACTCAGCGACAGCGACGACGAGCCGCTGCGCGCGTTGATCGCGAAGCATGTCGCCTTGACCGGTAGCCAGCGCGGGCGCGAGATCCTCGAGCGCTGGCACGAACTGCGCAGCGCATTCTGGAAGGTCGTCCCGCATCCGCCGATCGAGGCTGCGGACGAGCGACCGACCCGACGCGTCCGCGAGCGACCGGTTGCCACCCAAGCTGTTGCAGACTGACCTCCCATCCATCCCATGCCGCAACCAGCCCGCGGGAAACTCCCCGCGGGCTGGTTGGTGGGTGGGGATGTGGTGTCTGCTCGATCAAGCCACCGGGGTGACCGCTGCTTCATCGCGCTCACCGGTTCGGAGCCGATAGACCGCCTCGACCGGCAAAACGAAGATCTTGCCGTCGCCGACCTCTCCGGTACGCGCCGCACTGAGGATCGCCTGGACTGTCGGCTCGACGAAGTGATCGGGGACACCGATATCGAGACGAATCTTCGGAGAGAGTTCCATCTTCACGGTCGTACCACGATACGTCTCGACCTGTTCCGTCTCCCCACCGTGCCCTTGCGCAGTGGAAATCGTCAACCCACGCACCTCGGCCCGGAACAATGCTTCCAGGACGTCGTTCAGCTTCTCCAGTCGAATGATGGCGACGATCAGTTTCATGCGTTACCTCCCACCCGCTTCGCCACAGCCTCACCGATGAAGCCGGCCTCGCTCGCTCGGCCCGAGGGAAGCAGCAGGACGGCACCTTCGCCGCTCGTGTAGGCCTGTTCACCATGCTCGGCGACATCCAGACCGAGCCGCTCCGTCTTCTCGGAGACGCGCAATGCGGTCACCAAACCGATCGCGCGCAAGATGACGAAGGTGCCAGCAGCGGTGTAGGCAACAACAGCAAGAACCGCGATGATCTGGATGACGACTTGCATCGGATTCCCGAAGAGGAGCCCATCGGCAACGCCATTCCATGACTGCTGGGCGAAAACACCCGTCAACACGGCCCCTGTCAACCCACCCACACCGTGCGCAGCGAACACATCGAGCGAATCGTCCAGTCGTGTCCGTGCGCGCCAGAGGAGGGCGAAGTAGCTCGGGAACGCAGCCAAAGCCCCGAGCGCGATCGCCGAAAGGGGTGCGACGAACCCGGCCGCTGGGGTGATCGCCACCAACCCGACGACGATCGCCGTAGCCAGTCCGACAGCAGTCACCTTCCCATCGCGAATCGAGTCGAGGATCATCCACACGAGTGCCGTCGCCATCGGCGCCAGCATCGTGTTCGCGAAGGCGAGTCCGGCAATCTCGTTGGCCGCGAGCGCACTCCCCGCGTTGAACCCGAACCAGCCGAGCCACAACAGCATGGCACCGAGGAGCGTGAAGGGAATGTTGTGCGGGAGAATCGCCTGTCGACCGTAGTCGCGCCGCTTACCCAGTACCAGCGCACCGACAACTGCAGCGATACCAGCATTGATGTGCACCACCGTTCCACCAGCGAAGTCGAGTGCGCCGAGCTCAGCCAGCCAGCCGCCGCCCCACACCCAGTGAGCGATCGGCGCGTAGATCAGCACGGCCCAGAGCATGATGAAGACGAGATACGGGCCGAAACGCATCCGCTCGACCAGTGCACCCGAAATGAGCGCTGCCGTGATGATCGCGAAGGTTCCCTGGAAGCACATGAAGAGTACGTGCGGGATCGCGCCGTTCTCTTCGAGGCCGACGCCCCGGAGAAGAGCATGGGAGAGGTCACCAACCACCGGAAGGCCAGACGAGAAGGCAAGCGAATACCCGATCAACACCCAGGCCAGTCCAACGGCGGCCAGAGCGCCGAAGCTCATCATCATCGTGTTCAGAACGTTCTTTGATCGTACGAGACCGCCGTAGAAGAAACCGAGCGCAGGGGTCATCAAGAGAACCAACGCAGTCGCCACGAGCATCCACGCTCCTGCACCCTCGCTCATCGTCGAGCTCCTTTCCGCTGCTCCATCGCAGCACTGATGGCCATTCCGTCCTTCGGTACCGGCGAACGTGAGGGTCGCTCACTCTGGTGGCTCACGCGCTCGCTCCAGCGTCCCGCCACTCATCCCTCGAGCCTCCTCTCTGTTCGTGCAGAGTACCGAAGTCAACCGGCCGCAGCTCGGGCAGCTCGCGGAAAAGGACGAAACTAAACTGTGCATTGAGCACAAACGATCAGGTTCTCCAGACTTCACGGCAGGACACAGCCGACCGCGAGCGTCAGCTCGGTTCACTGGTATCTCGCTGGCCGAGATCGCCCCTCTCCTGCTAGTCGAGGGCGGCTCGTGAACCATCCGGTGCGGCCGTTAGCGCCCAAAGCTGGCGTCAGCGAAACGGTCGCGCCGCGTTCCGCTAACCAGAACGGTCCGGGTGCGCGACGCTACTCGTCCACTACACTCTCAGCCGGGGAAGGACGGTCTGGTGCGCGTGCCACGATCCGCTGCAGTCGAGCACTGCCGTTTTAGCCAGTGGAGTCTGGCACCCTTCCATCTCGGTTCGCTGATTGGCCCCTACAACGGTGGCGGGTTCCCGATCGTGTTCCCGATCCTGCAGGGCGTGTTTCACGTCGATCGAGCAACTCTCTCGGTTATCGTCCCCGCGTATTTCGTCACGTTCGGTCTCTGCCAGTTCTTCTCGGGTACGATCTCTGACCTCACATCGCGCCGGGGAACCATCCTGGTCGGGTTCGCGACCTTCGGGCTCGCAGCACTGCTCTGCGCGGGTGCTCCGAACTTACCGGTATTCGTCCTCGGCTGCATCCTGTTAGGTGTCACCAACGCCTTCACGACGCCGATTCTTCTCGCCACGCTGGGTGATGCGCTCCCACCGCAACGCCTGCCGAGAACCGTCGCGGTCTTTTCCGCCGCGAACCAGAGTGGCCACCTGCTCGGGCCGCTGGTCGCCGGCTTTCTTGCCGGCTGGTCCTGGCGCCTCTTCTTCGTGTCGGTCGCGCTCTTGAGCTGGATCGCTGGAGGGTGGTTGTTCTTCTGGTTCCGTCGCTTCGGGGGAGCCGTACCGGATCGGCCACGCGTGGAGTCGCTGCGTGCGTCGCTGCATGAACTTGCCCGGGCACTCAATCGCGCGGTCGCTCAAGTAGTCGCCCTGGCCTTTCTGACCAACGCCGCCGTCATGGGTACGGCCTATTTGCTCGGGCAAACGCTCCGCGACCTCTGGCAACTGGACTACGCGACCATCGGCGTCATCGTCTCGCTGTACGGTCTGGGTGCCATTCTGTTCGGCCCGCCGGCGGGATTCCTCCTCGAGCGATTCGGCCTGCGCACCGGTTCGACGATCGGTCTCTTCGCCGTCAGCCTGTCCATCGCGACCATGGCACTCGCACCGCACCCGTGGGTGTTCGCCGGCGCCTACCTCGCACTGGGGTTGGCAGCAATGCTGACGTGGACAGCCTTCAGTACACTGGCGGTTCAGGCCGCACCGACGCATCGCGGGACAGCATCAGCCTACTTCTCGGGAGCACGCTTTCTCATCCAAGGGCTCGCACCGGCCGTCTATACCCCCACATACGGCATGTTCGGTCCTCGAGCGGTCTTCGCACTCTCGGCTGCCCTCGCGCTCAGCGCACTCGTACCGCTCCGTTCGTTCCGGCCTCACCACACCGGTGCGAACACGCCAGCTGCGGCTACCAACGACTAGCTCGTCGCCTCGTGCTCCTGAAGCATCCGCTGCAACTCGTAGAGGATCGTGAGCGCCTCGAGCGGGGTCAAGGCATCGAGCTCGAGTGCCTTCAGGCGCTCGATCACCGGATGCGGCGGGCCGAAGAGCGTGAGTTGCACCGTCACCGGTACCGCAGTCGCCAGAGCACGACGCCGCCGCCCCCGCTCGCCACTCCCCGCTGCCTCGAGCTCGGCGAGAATCTCCCGCGCCCGGCGCACGACGGCGTGCGGCAAACCAGCCAGCTGCGCGACATGAATCCCATAACTTTTGTCCGCACCCCCACGAACGACCCGGTGCAGGAACACGACAGAATCGCCCTCTTCTAAGACATCCATACGGTAGTTACGGACACGCGGCAGGACACGTTCCAACTCGGTCAGCTCATGGTAGTGCGTCGCGAAAAGCGTCCGGCAACCGAGCCGCGGGTGGTTGTGCAAGTACTCGACGACAGCGCGCGCGATCGCGAGCCCGTCGTAGGTGCTGGTGCCGCGACCGACCTCGTCGAGCACGACGAGCGAGCGAAGAGTCGCTTGCCGGAGGATCGTCGCGGTCTCGACCATTTCGACCATGAACGTGCTCTGCCCAGAGGCGATATCGTCCTGGGCCCCGATCCGCGTGAAGATCCGATCGACCAGCCCGATGCGTGCTCGCTCGGCCGGAACGAACGAACCGATCTGTGCCAGCAGGACGATGAGTGCGACCTGACGCAAATACGTCGACTTTCCAGCCATATTCGGGCCGGTGAGAATGACGATCTGCTCCTCCTGCGTGTCCAGATAGGTGTCGTTGGGGACGAAGCGTCCCGCTTCCATCGTCGCCTCGACCACGGGGTGACGCCCACCGATGATCTCGAGGGCCGTGCTGTCGTCGACTATCGGTCGGACATAGCGACGTTCGACCGCGAGGTCGGCCAGGGATCGATAGACGTCCAGTTCAGCAACCTGTTGCGCCACACGCTTGATCTGGCCGGCATACGCTGCGATCTCGCCGACGACGCGGCGGTACACTTCGGATTCGAGTGCAGCGATCCGCTCCTCAGCGTGGAGGACGAGCTGCTCGTATTCCTTGAGTTCCGGCGTGATGTACCGCTCCGCGCCGACCAACGTCTGCTTGCGCTGGTAGTCCTCCGGGACGAGGTGCCGGTTGGCGTTGCTCACTTCGATGTAATACCCGAACACCTTGTTGTAGCCGACCTTCAGCGAGCGGATACCCGTCCGCTCGCGCTCCCGCTGCTCGAGCGAGGCGATCCACTCACGCGCCGCGTGCGCCCGACTGCGGAGCTCGTCGAGTTCCGGCGCAAAGCCGGGCCGAATCACTGCACCCTGGCCGAGCGCGACCGGGGGCTCGTCCACGAGCGCTCGCTCGACGAGCTGGGCGACCAGCTGAAGATCCGGGAACGCAACGAGTGCCGCGAGCTCGGGCCGATGCCTGAGGAGCTCAGCGAGACGCGGCAACGAAGCGATCGACCGGCCGAGGTGCTGCAGCTCGCGCGGCGTGATTCGTTCCGTCAAAAGGCGATTCGCCAGTCGCTCCAGGTCGGCAATTTCGGCAAGTAGTGTCCCGAGCTGCATCCGGGCCAGCGATTCCTCGACCAATGCCGCGACGCGCTCCTGTCGCTCCACGATCGCTCGGACATCGAGTAAAGGCTGCCCCAGCCAACGCCGCAACAACCGCGCCCCCATCGGTGTGCGCGTCCGATCCAAAACCGCGATCAGCGCGCTCTCTCGTCCACCCCGGACAGGTTCCAAGAGTTCCAGATTCCGTCGTGTCGCGGCATCCAGTGTCATGAAGGAGTCAGTGCGGTACACGACGAGATCGTCGAGTTGTGGTACGTTGCCGGCCTGCGTTTCCTGGAGATACTGCAGCAAGGCGCCAGCGGCTCGCAGCGCGGCAGGCCGCTCTTCGAGGCCGAAGGCCTCGAGCGAGGCCACGCGAAAGTGCTCGTGCAACGTTTCGCGGGCTGCTCGCTCGCGCCACGCTCGGTCCTCCGTCGGCGTCACGACCGCCCCGATATCGGGCACCTGTTCCTGCTGGCTCACCGGTACGACCAATTCGGCGGGAGCGATCCGGAGCAACTCGCGCTCGATAGCTGCCGCGAAATCTTCGCCCGCAGTGCTCACGATTTCAGTCGCAGCGAACTCCCCGGTCGAGAGTTCAGCAAAGGCAATGCCAGCGCGGGCCTCTTCTACGATCAGTGCTGCGACGTACGTATTCCGTTTTGCGTCCAGCATCGCTGGCTCGGTGAGCGTGCCGGGTGTGAGCACACGCGTGATCCGCCGCTCGACCAGCCGTCGCCCGTCCGGTGTCCCGATTTGATCACAGAGCGCCACCCGGTAGCCGGCGGCAACCAGCTTGGCGATGTAGGGCTCGGCCGCATGCGCTGGGATACCCGCCATCGGGACGCGCTGTCCTCGACCGAGGTCACGCGAAGTCAAGGCGATATCGAGGATGCGGCTTGCGATTTCAGCGTCTTCGTCGAACAACTCGTAGAAGTCACCCAGGCGAAACAGGAGAAGCGCGTCTGGTACCTGGCGCTTGATCGCGAGATACTGTCGGCGGATCGGCGTCGTCATCGTCACCCCTCGCACTAGTGTACGAACGTGCACTCGGGAGTGACGACCCACCATTCGGGTGCGACTCGTCTCCACCGATTCACGACTTGGCGCCTTGCGGACTTCGAAACAGAGCGGGATTTGCAATAGTCTTTGCCCCCACCACGGGGAATACCGTATAAAGGCGCTTTATCGTGCAATAAAAGCGACCCCTCTTGACAATGCATGAGCGATCCGCTATAGACGAAATAGCCTCGTATGGTCAGGTACTGATCGAGTGAGTGGAGGGTACGCCTCGACGTGGCGAACGGAGTCGGATCCGGCGCGAGACGTCGCTGGATACGCAGCATGGTTATCGGGAGAGGAGGTGAATCGGTGACCTAGTCCGACAGGACGTAGGTCGTACCTGTAGTCATAAGGTGGTCGAGATCGGGTCGGGTTGATCACCCGGCGAGTATGCGTGGTTCGGAGGGTAGGAGGGAGACCGATGGCGAGTACACCGCAGGTCGACACCAGCCGGCTCGACGCCTACTGGCGTGAGCACTGGCGGCTCATTCTCACGCTCCTCGCGATCTGGTTCGCCGTGACCTATCTCCATCCCCCGTTCGCCGCGTCGTTGAACAAGATCAAAATTCTCACTGGGTTCCCGCTCGGCTATTGGCTCTCCAGCCAGTTTTCGGTCACCGTCTACGTCATCTTGATCTTCATCTATGCCCTGACCATGAACAACGTGCTCGACAAGAAGTACGGCTTCGAGGAAGAGGAGTAGGGTAGGTATGGCACAGGAAGCAGGCTACACACCTCTGACTCGAGCACAGCTGAGCGAATTCCGCCGCCGCCTCGCTCGGTACTACGGTGCCTTCTTCGTCTTCCTCATCGCCTTCATCCTCGTGCTCTATCTCCTCGAACGCGCAGGATTACCGCACCGCTTCATCGGCTATGCGTTCATCTTCTTGACACTCGCGCTCTACGCATTCATCGGGATCCTCAACTTCACCCGGCGTCTCGAAGAGTACTACGTGGCTGGACGCCGCGTGCCAGCGATCTTCAACGGTATGGCCACCGGTGCGGACTGGATGAGCGCGGCTTCCTTTATCTCCATGGCCGGAACCCTCTGGCTGCTCGGTTACGACGGACTCGCCTACATCATGGGTTGGACCGGGGGGTACGTCTTGCTCGCCCTCCTGTTCGCGCCCTACATTCGAAAGTTCGGACAGTACACCATTCCCGACTTCGTCGCTACCCGTTACGGCGAGCGAGCACGCCTCGCCCGCCTCGTTGCAGCGATTTGCGCGATCATCGTCTCTCTCGCCTACGTCACGGCGCAGGTGACCGGTGTCGGCATCATCATGAGCCGCTTCTTCGGTCTAGACTACCGTATCGGCGTCTTTGTCGGCCTGGCAGGGGTGCTCGTCTGCTCCTTCCTGGGTGGCATGAAGTCGATTACCTGGACGCAGGTGGCCCAGTACCTCATTCTCATCGTGGCCTACCTGATCCCGGTGACCTTCCTGTCGGCCAAGCTGACGGGTGTCCCCTTCCCGCAGCTCATGTACGGGAAAGCACTCAGCGAGATCACCCAGCTCGAGCAGGCGATGAACTTGTCGTCCTATGTGCAGCCGTTCAAGCAGGCGCTCTCGAATGCGAGCGCGATCACGGCCTTCAAGCAAATCGGTTTGACGCCACCGCAGCCCATCACCGTCAAGGATTGGGTCGGCACGCCGTGGCAGTTTCTCGCGCTCACGCTCTGCTTGATGGCCGGTACAGCCGGCCTGCCCCACATCCTGATCCGGTATTACACCGTCCCGAGCCCGAAGGAAGCGCGGATGAGCGTCGGTTGGTCGCTCTTCTTCATCTGGCTGCTCTACGTCACCGCCCCCGCCTACGCTGCCTTCTCGCGCTGGGAAGTCTTGCAAAACGTCGTCGGTCAGCCGATCAACGCCTTACCCGCGTGGACAGCCAGCTGGATCAAGACCGGGCTCCTCAAGATCACCGACGCCAACAACGACGGGATCCTGCAATTCAGCGAGTTGTCGATAAACGGTGATATCGTCGTGCTCGCCACGCCGGAGATCGCTGGCTTGCCCTTCACGATCGCCGCCCTCGTCGCGGCCGGTGGTCTGGCAGCTGCACTGTCGACGGCTGACGGACTCCTCTTGGTCATTTCGACGGCGGTTGCCCATGACATCTACGCGAAGATCATCAATCCCAACGCACCGTACGGCCGCCGCTTCCTTCTCAGTCGCATCATGATCCTGGTGTCTGCTGTGACCGCTGCGCTCCTGGCTATCCCCCAGTTCGCGCTCATCGTGCAGCTCGTCGCCTGGGCCTTCTCGCTCGCAGCCTCCACCTTCTTCCCAGTGGTTCTTCTCGGTATATTCTGGAAGCGTGCTAATGCCAACGGGGCGATTGCCGGCATGGTCGGTGGACTCATCACCTGTATCGTGTACATGGTGTGGAACTACGTCGATCCTCGCTTCAATGTCCTCGGACTTTCGCACCTCTCGGCTGGCATCTTCGGTATGCTGGCAAACTTCCTCTTGCTCATCATCGTGAGCCTCGCCACTGCGCCGGCACCCAAGTACATCCAAGACATGGTCGACCAGTTGCGGATTCCGGTCGGCGAGATGCGACTCCCCGCGCCGGGGCCCGCGCCCGGTACGGCGCCCGGTGTCGCTCCAGCTGGTCAAGACTGATCGAGACCTGCTCGCGTGCCGGAAGCCGGATCGTCTTCCGGCTTCCGGCACGCTCTCTCGTCAGAGAGGGAGCAGATGATCCGAGAACTCGTCGAACTCGTCAATTGGATACTCGCTGTTGCCATGTGGCTGGCTATCGGGCGGGTGGCCTTGGATGTGCTGACGCGCGGTTACCCAACGGTGATCGGGCGGTTGTTCCGCTTCCTCACTGTCCCGCTCGACCGGGTTGGAGAGCGTTTCTTCCCACGCCTAACCCCTGTCGCCCGTGTCGCACTGTGGATACCGGTCTTCGTCGGGCTCCGTTTGGCTCTGTTCGTCGTTCTTGTCTCGACCTCCTAGGCGAGCCCAGCCAGTCGGAGGTCCCGCAGCGTGTGTATACCCTCAGCGAACAGTTCGGTCAATTGCCGTTGCCAAACGAGGGCCGTCACATAGGCATCAGCCAGCGCGTGATGTCGGGCTGGCGGCTCGATCTCGTACGCGGCGAGCAGATCCTCCAGACAGAATCGCCCTCGATCGGCCCCCGCTTCAGGCAAGGCACCGTGGTGGGTCGTCAGCCACCGCGCGACCCGTCCCGTATCGATCCACAGGGTCTTCGGCCACGAAAGGCCGAGTCGGCTCGCTGCGCCCTCGAGAAATCGCCGATCGACCTCCACACCGTGCCCGACGAGAATCGTTCCCGCGCAGAAGCGCACGAACTCCGGCAATACTTCGTGGATTGGCGGTGCTGCCGCCACGTCGACCGGACGGATGCCGTGGATTACGACACTCTGGCCCCAATGCTCACGTTCCGGCCGGATCAGACGGTAGAACGTTTCGCCGAGTACGATGCGTGGCCCGACCATCCGCACGGCACCGAGGGCGAGAAGCTCGTCGTAGGCCGGATCGAGCCCGGTCATCTCTGCATCGAGGACGGTATACGGCAACTCGAGCATCGACGTGCTGTACAGATGACCAGCGGAATACCACGAAAGAGCACGCGTTAGGCGTGCAAGCCATTTCCGGTCGTCCTTCATTCTCCCGCCTGTTCAAGATGGAACCGCTCGCGGACAACCGCTTGTGCCCGCCCAATCACCCGAAACGCTTCCTTGAGGAGGGTCCGGTCCAGGGTAGACAGCTGGCGTGGATCGACGTGGTTCGACGGCCTCTCGCCACGTTGCAACTGATCGAGCTGCATGCGCAGCCGCAGGCCGAGCAAGAACTCGAACGCCTGTGCGAGGTCATCTGCGAGTTGACGTTCGATCGCCTGTACCTCCAGCAAGGCAAGCAAACGCGCCAGTGTATTTGTCTCTTCGACACCGTGCTCGAGCGCGAAAAGACGCACGAGATTGACGATGGCACCAGTTCCACCCATCTTCAAGTCGAGCTGATTCTTGTGCTCGCCGGACCGCTCGACGACGAAACGTCCGAGAAAACCGAGCGGGGGAGGTTGAGCAGTCGAAACAGCTGCCACATGGAAGAGGAAGCGCGGACTGTGAGATAACTCCTGTCGTACGAACTCACGCAACGCCGTTGCCAGCGCGAGTTCACCACGGACGCCTCGAAAATCGAAGACGATCAAGGAGTTCAGGACGGATTGTGGCTCCGGTACCGCCATCCAGTTGCGGAACTTGCGCTGCCAGCTGCTGAGCGGCTGCACCCACTCCGGGTTGTCAGCCGAATAGCGACCAGGACACGGCGGGAAACCGAGCGCAACGAGACGTTCGACAGCCCACTGGCCGAGACGCTCGAAGTAGCCACGCACCTGGTCTGCCTCACCTGCTGGTGGATCAGCATACAGGATTCCGTTGTCCTGATCGGTTCGAATCGTCTGCTCGCGTCGCCCTTCGCTCCCGAAAACGAGCCAGCAGTACGGAACCGGAGGGCGTCCCAGCTCTTGCTCGAGCAGCTCGAGGACACGAGCGATCACCCGGTCGTTCACCTCGCTTACCAATTGCGCGATCTCCGACGCCCGGATGCCGCGTGAAAGCAGAAAGGGAAGAAGCTGAAGCTGTGCGTGTTCCAGCACCTGCGCCAGGCGCTCGGTTCGCGTCTCACGTTCGATCGCCCGTGCCAGAAAGAGCGCACTCGTCCCCTGCTGGACGAGTAGGTCGAAAGCGGTGAGCATCCCGAACGGTTTACCTTCTTCCGTCACCACGAGGTGATTGATGCGCCTCGCAATCATCATTCGCACCGCTTCCAGCAGCAGACGGTCAGCATCGATCGTCGCGAGCGGTGTACTCATGACTTCACTGACCGGTGTTTCCAGCGAGCGGCCAGCCGCGACCACGCGCTCGCGGAGATCCCAGTCGGTGACGATCCCGAGGCCGTTGCCGTCGTTGTCGATGACGACGATCGAGTTGACACGCTCCGCACTCATCCGTCGAGCGGCTTCGCGTACCGAGAGCTCGGGTAAGCACGTCAAGAGCGGTCGTCGCGCAACAGCGCGACAGGGTGCCGACAGGACGAAGGTTCCATCCCCCGGCTCCTCGTGCCGTTCGAGAACTGTCAGGCTCGCACGGACCCACTCCCTGAGTGCACCGAGGAAAAACTGCGCGACCGCCGGCTCCGAGGCGATGAGTTCCTCCACCACTCGACGGGGAATAGCGTAGCAGACTGTATCCTCGATCGCGATATCGTCGAGTTGCCCTTCGACACCATCGACAGAGGAGAGGACACCGACCAGATCGCCCTCACTGGCGACTTCGAACACGTGTTCCTCGCCGGTCGCTGAACGAAGTGACTTCTTGATGCCACCCCGGACCACGACCCAAAGGTATTCTGGCGGACGCTCGCGACGACGGATGACGACTGTCCCCCGCGGGAAGAAGTGCACCTCGACACGTTTCGCCAGTTCGCGCAAGCGCTCCTCGCTGAGAAACTGGAAGGGGGGTGTTCGGCGTAGGAACTCGACCACACTTCCAAGAACGACGTCCTCCACACGCCACCTCACCATCTCGACAGGTCTGATCCAGACGCATTATACTCGCCTGACGAGCAGATCAGCCGATGTCACACCCGAGTCGAGGAGGTGCCAGATGCAGGTCGTGAACCCGATCGTCAGTCATTGGCGCCAGCAAGGACTCGACGATCCGGTCAGCTTCTGGGCCCGGGCAGCTGAGAAAGCGTTCTGGTTCCGGACGTGGGACGAACCCTTTGTCTGGGAACCACCGACCTTCCGCTGGTTCGTCGGTGGACAGACCAATTTGAGTTACGCCGCGCTCGATCGACACGTCCATGCTGGTCGCGGCGGGCAAGCTGCGCTGATCGCTGAAACCGAATGGGGCGAGCGCCGCACCTACACCTACGCGCAGCTCTGGCGTCTCGTCCGGCGTATCGCTGCCGCACTCCACGGGCTCGGCATCCAGCGCGGCGACCGTATCGGTATCTACATGCCCACGTGCCCTGAGGCCATCGCACTGATGCTTGCCGCAACGCGAATCGGCGCCATCCACATCGTGGTGTTCGCCGGGTTCGGCGCTGGTGCACTCGCTGACCGGCTCGGCATGGCCGGTGCGCGTGCGGTGTTTACCGCCGACGTGACCTGGCGCCGGGGACGCGAGGTCCGGCTCAAGGAGATCGTCGATCAGGCACTGGCGAGCGGCCTGCCGAGTGTCGAGCGTGTCGTCGTCCTGCGCCGGGGTGCGAGCGAGCCCCCGATGACTGCGGGACGGGACATCTGGTGGGACGACTTCCTTTCCCTCGCGGACGGGCAGAGCGACAGCCACGAAGTCATGGAATCGAACGAGCCCGCGTTCATCCTCGCCACATCGGGAACGACCGCCAAGCCGAAGCTCGCCATCCACACGCACGGCCCCTACCAGGTCGGCATCACCAGCACTGGGCAGTGGTGTCACGGTCTCCGCGCCGGCGACGTCTGGTGGGCAACGTCGGATATCGGCTGGATCGTCGGTCACAGTTATATCGTCTATGCACCGCTGCTCTTGGGTGCGACGACGATCGCGTTCGAGGGAGCGCTCGATCATCCGTCACCGGAAACACCCTATCGAATCATCGAAGAGAACGGTATCACCGGCATCTTCACCTCGCCGACCGCCGTCCGGCTGCTCATGAAGTACGGTTCGGAGCCAGCGCGCAAGTACGACCTCTCCTCGGTCGAGCGCGTTGTCTGCGCTGGCGAAGTCCTCAACCCACCGGCGTGGGAGTGGCTGCAGAAGGACGTGTTCCATGACCGTATCCCGGTCATCGATCACTGGTGGCAGACCGAAACAGCTGGCCCGGTCGTCGGCAACCCATACGGCATCGCCATGCTCCCGATCAAGCCCGGTTCGGCTAGCCTCCCGCTACCGGGTATGGACGTCGCGGTCGTTCGACCGGAGGACGGAACGCCGTGTCGACCGGGAGAACGCGGCGTCGTGATCATCCGCCGTCCGTTCCCGGGGCTGACACCAGGTCTCTGGGGCGAGCCGGAACGGTATGCCCGCGACTACTGGCAGCGCATCCCGGGCGTGTACTTCACCGGTGACGCCGCTTCGGTCGATGAAGACGGCTACTTCTGGTTCGCCGGCCGAGCCGACGAGATCATCAAGATCGCGGACCACCGGATCGGTACGATCGAAGTGGAGAGCGCTTTCCTCCGCCATCCGGCCGTCGCTGAAGCAGGGGTCACGGGCCGTCCGGATCCTCTCCGCGGTGAGGTGATCAGCGCCTTCATCACGCTCAAGCAGGGATACGAGCCTTCTCCCGAGTTGGAACGCGAGTTGATCGAGACAGTCCGGCGCGAACTCGGTCCAGTGGCTGTAATCGGCGAGATCAACTTCGTTCGCGCCCTCCCCAAGACGCGGAGCGGTAAGATCATGCGGCGGGTCCTGAAGGCTGTGATTCTCGACCGTGATCCGGGCGATATTTCGACGATCGAAGAAGAGGGCAGTGTCGAAGAAGCACGGGCGGCCTGGCTCCAGCTCAAGGAAATGCTCCGCGTCGGCGTCTACCTCGACCAGCCGCAGCCAAGCGGCGTCGAAGGCGAGTGAGGCTTTCTGGACCGGGACTCGTCTCGCCGCACTGACCGCACGCAGCCAGCAAGCGGGGCCGTCGAAAACGGCCCCGCTCTGGATTCTGGCCGCTGCTGTCCTGTGGGGCACGACGGGAACAGCCCTCGCCCTTGCGCCCCAGGGAGCTCACCCGATCGCCGTCGGTACGCTGCGGCTTCTCATCGGTGGACCGTTGCTCCTGCTCTTCTTTCGTCCATTCCGACGTCTTGCGAACACCGCGATCCCTGGCTTGCTCACTGCGAGTCTCGCGATCGCCTTCTACCAACCCGCCTTCTTCCTTGGGGTGCGTACCAACGGCGTCGCGATCGGCACACTCGTGGCGATCGGCAGTGCACCGCTCTTCGCAGCTGCCCTGCAGGTTCCGCTCGAGCGACACCGACCGACCATCGCCTGGTGCCTCGCCACGCTCTCGACGATCGCTGGTTTGGCGATCCTCGTGCAGCCGAACACCGATCGTCCCATCCATCCGCTCGGACTCCTCGCCAGCCTCAGTGCCGGTTGCGCCTACGCGCTCTTCGTTCTGGCGACTCGCCGGTGCGTTGCGGCAGGTGTCCCAGCTCACCATGTCGTCGCGATCGCCTTCACCACTGCAGCGCTGCTGCTCGTGCCGACGCTCACCTGGTACTCTCCGGTCTGGGTTACCACGCGGCGTGGCCTCGTCATCGTGCTGCATCTCGGAATCGTCGCGACCGCGCTGGCCTACATACTTTTTGCACGCGGCGTCTCGCGTACCCCTGCAGCGACGACAGCGACCCTTTCACTCGCCGAACCCCTCACCGCGAGCCTTCTCGCGACACTCGTTCTCGGCGAGCCGTTCGGTGCGGCGCGCGCGTTCGGTGCCCTTCTCCTCCTCAGTGGCCTTGCGTTCCTCGCGCTCGGCGACGATCCCCGAACGGTGTTCGGTGTCAAGCGCATCGCATTCGTCGAACGTCTGACCGTTTCGAGGAGGCGATAATGCAGGACCAGCTCGCCACGCACCTCGCACGCACACTCTTCCGCGCAGTCGGTCGCCTCGTCTTCGCCCGGTATCTCCCGATCGCGCGCGGCACCGTGGTCGTACCCGGTATCGAAGCTTCGGTCACCATCGTGCGAGATCACTGGGGTATCCCGCACATCGAGGCAGAAGCCGAGCACGACGCGTGGTTCGCACTCGGCTTCTGCCAGGCACAAGACCGCACCTTCCAGCTGGAGTTCCTCCGTCGCCTGGTGCGCGGCGAGCTCGCCGAAGTGCTCGGCCCGCCGGGCCTCACCTTCGATCGCCTGGCCCGGCGAGTCGGTTTCCGTCGGGCTGCGCTGCGCCAACTCCCGGTGATCGCCCACGATGTCCGCGCCCAGGTCGAGGCGTTCCTCACCGGCATGCGGGCCGGACTGAAGCATGGGCTACGCGGCCGCCCGCTCGAGTTTTTCCTGCTCCGCACCGAGCCGCAGCCGTGGGACGTCGCTGACGTGCTCGCGCTCGTCAAATTTCTTTCCTTCGCGCTCGCCTCCAACTGGACATCGGAACTCGTCCGGCTTCGTGTTCTCCTCGAGGACGGGCCGCAAGCACTCCAGGCACTCGATCCCGGTCTGACCGATCCCGAAGCCGTGCCTCGCACGCTCCATGGTCTCGCGAACCTCGATCTCGACGCGCTCGTCCACCAGCTCGATGCACTCCGCGCGTTCGCAGGGACGATCGCCTCCAACAACTGGGTCATCGCCGGACGTCGCACGCGGAGCGGGCGCCCGATCCTCGCCAACGACCCGCACTGGTCACCGCTGCTTCCGTCGTTCTGGTACCTCGCGCATCTGCGGACGCCCGAGTGGGCGATCGCCGGTGCGACGCTCATCGGCACACCGGCGTTCATCGCCGGACAGAACGGCTACGCGGCCTGGGGCGTCACCGCCGGTTTGAGCGACAACACCGACCTCGTTCTCGAACGACTCGGTCCGGACGGTCGATCGGTTCTCGAAGGTGAGACGCCTGTGCCCTGCCTCGTCCACCGGGAACCCATTCATGTCCGGGGACAGCGGCCGGTCACGGACCTGGTTCTCGAAACGCGTCGTGGCCCGATCGTGAGTCCAGCATTGCGCGACGTTCCTTGGGCACTGTCGTTGCGCGCGGTTTGGCTCGATCCACTGCCGGTTCGGGGACTCCTCGCCATGCACCGCGTTCGCTCTTTCGAGGAGGTCGAGGAGACCTTCGCTGACTGGCCCCATCTCCCGCTCAACGTCGTCTACGCCGATCGCACTGGACGCATCGGCTGGTTGCTCGCTGGAACCGTTCCGCAACGACGACGATCGACAGGCTTCGTTCCCATCCTGGGCTGGGAAAATCCCGAACCCTGGACCGGCTACGTCCCGGCAGACCAGCTTCCACGAACTGTCGATCCACGGGATGGGTTCATCGCTACGGCCAACAACCGTCCGCGAATCGGGGAAAACGCGAGCTGGCTCGGAGCAGACTTTCTCGACGATTACCGCGTCGAAGGCATCGCTCGTCTTCTCGCCAGCCGTACCGACTGGACGCTCGGCAGCACCCTCGCCGCCCAACTCGATACCTATGCCCTGCATTGGGAAGATCTCCGCGAGCGGTTTCTCTCCGTCACCCCGCGCGATCAGGGGAGTCGAGCGGCCCTGGAACTCCTGCGCGCCTGGGACGGGTATGTACGCGCGGACAGCCCCGCGGCAACGGTCTTCGAGCTGGTAGTCCATCAGGTGGCGCGCTCTCTGGCCCAGCGCAAGGCGCCCGGCAGCTGGCGCTGGGTTCTCGGTGCCGGATTTCACGATTCGGTCGGCGGAACGAGCTGGGGCGTTCGGCGGATCGGACACCTCGCACGTGTCCTCACCGAACCCACCGGCGAGTGGGACGATGTCGATCGCGCCGAGGCGATCGCCACTGCGCTCAGCGAGGTCGTGCGTGCACTGGCACAGCGGTACGGAGACGATCCGCACGACTGGTCGTGGGGAAGCGTGCGCCCGTTGTACCTCACGCATCCCTTGGGCGCTGTTCCCGCGCTCCGCTGGCTGTTCGACCGCGGGCCACTGGCCATCGGTGGTGACGCCAACACCATCAATCCCGGTGGCGTTTCGGCTCATGATCCGTTGGGAGCAGTGCAGTTCATCGCATCGCTGCGCTTCGCCGTAGAGATCGACGATTGGGACAACGCGCGCATCGTCCTAGCTGGCGGGCAAGCCGGACACCCCCTATCCCCGCACTATGACGATCTTCTCGCCCATTGGCTGCAGGGCGAGACGGTGCCGCTGGCCTGGTCCGAACAGGCGGTGAACCAGGTCGCTGCCGAGCGACTGACACTTGTGCCACAGTGACATGCTGGCAGGGATTCCGGTGAGCTCGTCCGCGATTCGCCGCTCACGACCGAACGAAGAGGCTGGCTGCTTCGTTCTGGCGGTAGAGCGTCCAGTCGCCGATGCGGCCGTCGACAACGAAACCGGGCGGCGGGCTCGCAGCGAAGCGCTCGCTCACCAGGTCGCGGTCGGACGGCGTTGTGGTCACGAGAATGTAGTGAACGAACCGACCGGGTTCGTCGAGCGCGGCGTCGAACGATCGGTCGGCTGGCAATAAGAACGGATGTGCCGTGCCGGTGCGGGCGACGATGCGATACGCGCTCCGATCGTCGGCCAGAACCGACCGAGCTGGCGCTTCGCGCAACAGCCTCGCTAGCTCCGCCTCACGCTGGTCGATCGGTCGGGTCCGTCCTGTGGTCACGACCTGCAGCCACTCGCGGCTTTCTCCCGCCTCCTGCACGAGTGATGTCCCCGCGATTCCTTGCGCGAGCGCGAGGATAACGAGGACCGACCCGAGCCATCGCGGTATCCGCTCCGGTAAGGCAAGGATGGCCAACACTGCATAGCTCCCGACGACGAGCGGCAGGGAAAACGCGAGTCCGAGGAAACGAGCGATCGCCGGCAGAACGGTCAGCACCGCCAGAGGAACGACACGCCGTGGGAAGTACCGCGCGTTGAGGACGAACGCCGCAAGGAGGAGCGGCTGGCTCAGCAACTCCCGACCGAACTCCGGCAGCCATGACCAGCGTGCGCTCCATGGCATGGTCCAGCGCACCGGATCGACCACAGCCGCGACTGGCTCGGCAATGTACGTGAACGGGCTTCCGGTGAACACCCAGTTCACGTAGCTCCAGCTCGCTACCGCCCAGAGCGCCGGGAAGGCGGTAACCAGGATCTGACTCGCCGCAGCCCATCCTTCACGGGGCCCCGCCTCTTCTTTCTCGATCCGGCGGAAGAGCGGCACGAGCGAAGCCAGTGCGAGAGCGAAGAGCAGTGAATAGAAGTTCGCATAGAACGCTAGGCCGAGCACGAGCCCGGCAACGAAACCACTGAACGTGTGCCGATACCGTACGAAGTTCCAGTAGTAATGCCAGGCCACGACGAGAAGATGGAGTGTCAGCATGTCCGGAAATGCCTGCGTCGCGAGGAACAGCATCGAAGGAACGGCGACGACCGCAGCTAGGGTAAGAGCCCGCCACAAGCGTGGAAGACCTGTCCGCTCCAGGTCGTACCACAGGAGCCAAGTGGTGGCCCCTGCCGCCATGCTGCCGAGCAGTGCCGGTGTCACCAGACGTGGCCAAGGCAGGATGAGCAAGAACGGCAGCGGTGGGTAGAGGAAACCGATCACCTCCAGGCGCAGTCGATCGAGAGCGAGCAGTGCCTTCGCCGTCACATGCGCGTGCGCGTTGGTGGCGAAGCCGAGCTGCTGCGTCATTAGCGCGAACCCGAGGAAGGGTAAACTGAAGAGCACGACCCGAATCGAGTGTTCCCACCAGCGAAGGCCGACCAACCGCAGTTCGGTCCTAGCTGGTGTGCTCGGCAACGGGCCGGGACTGGAGATAACGACTGAGGCCATGCTGTGTCTTCTCCCAGTAGAACGGTTTCGTGATCAGTTGCCACACTGCCTTGTAGGCCGCGATCGAATGGAGAACCCAGTAGAACGGGTTCAGGAGCGCGAACGGAATCAGCTCGTACCGTCGCCGCTTGAATCCGGCCATCATGCCGAGATAGATCATCAGCCCGTTCCCGATCAGGAGATTGAAGAGGCTGATGTAGAGAACCAAGGGTGGAAAGAGGATATCGAAGGCATGGGTACGGGTGATCACCCAGACCAAAGTCAAAGACCATAACGGTATCAAAGATAAGAAAGCGAATGGTGCGCCACCGATGAGCAAGATGAAAGCGAGCGTGTTCCGTAACCCTGCCGTACGGACGAGACGGACCGGATGCCGTGAATGGACGAGCAGCGTTTGCAGGTACCCCTTGATCCAGCGTGACCTTTGCCGAATCCAGTTCCCGACTCGGGTGTTCGCCTCCTCCCACGTCGTCGAATTGATGACCCCGACTCGATAGCCGTGTGCGGCCGCTCTGATCCCGAGATCAGCATCCTCCGTGACGTTGAACGGATCCCAGCCACCGAGTTCCCGCAACCGATCGACTCGGAAGTGGTTACTCGTACCACCTAGTGGGATCGGCAGGCGAAGCCGATCGAGACCAGTCAAGACATAGTCGAACCAGTCCGAGTACTCCAATGTGAACATCCGCGTCAGCAGATTCTCTGTTGCGTTGTAGTAATTCAACGCGGCCTGAACGCAAACGAGTTCCGGTGGCCCCTTTCGGAAGGCAACGACAGCTTTCTTCAGTTGATCCGGATCCGGACGATCTTCCGCATCGTAGATTGTCAGGAACTCACCCCGTGCGAACAGCAAGCCGACATTGCAGGCCTTCGGCTTCGTCTTCGGCACCCCATCCGGTACCACGATGAACGTCACGGTCTCGGGCGGCCGAGCAGCTTTCGCAGCGTGCAGGGTTTCGACGTCGTCCTCTTCGATGAGTAACAAGATCTCCAACTTACTGTGTGGGTAGTCCAGCCGACGCAGGTTCTCGATGAGGTGACCGACGACGTTCGCCTCTCTGTAAACCGGCACGAGTACCGTGTACATCGGTAACTCGTCATCGCGGAGTGCCCGCACCTCGTCGTCCTGAATCGCCTGCACGTGCTCGTGTTGCGCACCGACCATCGCGACAACGAAGCGAAACACGACGTAGGCGAACATGGCCCCGTTGACCACCGCCGAGATGACGATTGCGGTCAGGCGTGGTGCCACCAGCAGGCTGAACACCAGTCCCGCGATGACACACCAGAGGAGGATCTTTTGCCAGCGAACCAGAACCTGGCGTGCACTCTCGTCGGGATTCCGGAAATACAACCCCAACGAAGCGCGATCGAGGACGACGTCCCGGAAGACGCGGCGAATCGCGTGGTCGATATCCCATTCGGTCGTGACGAGCGGTCGTACCCGCACGGGGCCGAGGACGGCCTGCACGAATTCCTCCAGCTCGCGACTCGGTGGCTCGGCGGTCGCGATCCAAACCTCGCTACCTTGCACCCGTACCGGGAAGCATCGGCGCTGCACGAGGGTCTCGGGATCGAAGCGACGTGCCAAATGCAGATCCAAGGGCTCACAGAGTAGATCGACGAAGGGATAGCCCCACAGCTCCGCCAAAACCTGATAGAGCTGCTGGCGCCGCACATACCCGAGTGCGATCAGGATGCGACCGAGTCGATCGCCAGTCCGGCGCTGGTAATCGAGCGCTCGTTCGAGCTGCTCTCGGCTCAAGAGCCCGCGAGCGACCAGCGCCTCACCGAGCCGCTCTCGAGTTCGAACAGGCTGCGGTTCATCGACCTTGCCGAGCCGCCGGACGAACACCCGCTTCTCCGTTCGTTACGCGTGCAGCTCGACACCACGCGCAGTGCCCACTCCACAATCACGACGAACGAGTGGCGAACGGTCATCGGCCACTCGTCCTGCACACCGAGCTCCATTTTTACCAGAACCTCCGGGAAGAACGTCCTAGCGCAACGAGCGGAGTAGGCGGAGGGTCGCCGCAGCCTGCTCCGGATCGCTCTCGATGGCGTGGTAGACTGGCGCGAGCACTTTTCCAGTGATGCTCTCGGCAGCGCGTTGGAGGACTTCGGACACGCGAGCCGGGTCACTCTCAGCCATCCGGAACGCGCGGGCGATCTCCCGCCCGCACGTCGCTCGGAGCAACGCTTGTGTCGCAGCCAGCTCCGGCGCGAGTGCATGCGCACGATACCAGCGAGAGAAGCGCTGAACGAACAATTCGACGACGAGTTCTGCGCGCTGCCAGCGTTCCCGAGAATCGGTTCCCCCAACGTCTTCCGGTAGATCGTCGACAGTGATCACCGTGACGCCTGTGATCCGGGTAACGTCGGGATCGACGTTACGCGGCACACTGAGGTCGACGATCAACTGCGCCCGCACACCGCTCGGTAGGTGCGCGGCAGTCAGCACCGGCTCTGGCGCCCCAGTAGTGACGAAGACGATATCAACCTCCTGAAGAACGTTCGGCCAGCTCGTCCAGTAGAGCAGCCGCAGACCATCGTCGTGAGCCCACCGTGGGAAACGGTCATTCGACCGATTGCTCCACCAGATCGCTTTCGGTCGATACCGGCGCAGTGCGCTCACCACGAGTCGACCTGTCTCGCCAGCACCGAGCACGAGAACCGTGAACCGCGCGAGATCTCCCAATCGTCGCTCTACCTCGTCGAGTGCAACACGAGCGAGCGACCGATCGCTGCCGCTGATCCCGCTCCGGACGCGTGCCTCCCGCCCCGCTGCCAACGCGAGCGAAAACAAGCGATCCGTTACCGGCCCGAGCGCTCCCACCTCGTGCGCCAAGTCACGGGCCCGACGCACTTGGCCGAGGATCTGCGTCTCTCCGACGACCCGCGAGTCCAGGCCTGCTGCGACCCGCATGAGGTGCCGCACCACTCGCATCCCGCTGCCGCACCAGGCGAAACGACTCAAATACTCGACTGGTAGTCCTGCTCGGGTCGCCAGCCACTGAAGACTCTGTTGGGGATCGGCATCGCGCCCTACCCAGTACAACTCCGTCCGGTGGCAGGTGACAACCAGTACCACCTCGTCAGCGACTGCTCGCCAATCACGCAACAGCTCCACCTGTCGATCGGACGGAAAGCTGAGCCGTTCTCGAACCTCGATCGGCGCGGTCCGATGTGTTATCGCGACGCTCGCCAGTTGCATCACTCGCACCCGTCGATCTCGCGTAGCGACTCGGCAGCAGCCTCGACTGTTCGATCGATATCCGCCTCGCTGTGCGCGAGCGAGACGAACCACGCTTCGAACTGCGAGGGTGGCACGAGAATTCCGCGATCACGCATCGTCCGGTGGAAACGCGCGAACAATGGAGTGTCGCACGCTTCTGCCCGTGCAGCGTCAGTCACGGGTTCGCTCGCGAAGAACAGCGTCAGCATCGAGCCGACGCGTTGTACCACCCCCGGTATCCCGCTGGTGCGCAAAGCTTCCCGCAACCCCTCCTCCAGTCGCTTCCCCAACTGCTCCAGCCGTTCGTAGGCACCCGGCTGTCGCGCCATTTCGAGCGTGGCCAGACCAGCCGCCATCGCGAGGGGATTCCCGGCCAGTGTTCCAGCTTGGTAAACAGGTCCGCTCGGCGCGACACGCTCCATGAGATCGCGACGCCCACCGTAGGCACCGACCGGCAGTCCCCCGCCGATCACCTTACCGAAGCAGGTGAGATCCGGTTGGATACCGTACCGCTCTTGCGCACCGCCCCACCCGAGCCGGAAACCGGTAATGACCTCGTCGAAAATCAGCAGGCTTCCTGTCTCGCGGGTCAACTCGCGTAGACGCTCGAGGAAACCAGGCATCGGTGGAACGACACCCATGTTACCCGCTACTGGCTCGACGATCACGGCGGCAATCCGCTCACCGTGACGCTGGAACGTCTCCTCAACGATTGCGACGTCGTTGTACGGCACAACGATCGTGTCGCTCGCGGTTCCGGCCGTGACTCCTGGTGTTCCCGGAATGCCGAACGTCATGACCCCTGAGCCGGCGGCAACGAGCAACGCATCGACATGTCCGTGGTAGCATCCAGCGAACTTGACGATCAGCGGCCGTCCGGTCGCCGCGCGCGCCAGGCGGATCGCGCTCATCGTCGCCTCGGTACCGGAGTTGACGAAGCGAACGAGCTCGACGGACGGGACGGCTTCCACGACCGCCCGGGCGAGATCGATCTCGTAGGGCGACAGCAAACCGAAGCTCATTCCCGCGCGGGCGACTTCGCTGATCCGTTCAACGACCTGCGGATGTGCATGGCCGACGAGGAGAGCGCCCCAGGAACAGATGTAGTCGAGACAACGGTTGCCATCGACATCGACGAGATACGGCCCCTCGCCGCGTGCCACGATCAGCGGTTCTCCACCAACCGCCCGGAAGGCACGCACCGGACTGTTGACGCCACCCGGCAGATACCGCTGGGCTTCCTCCCACAACGTTGCGGTCCGCGACATGGCACGCTCCCCAGGCTAACGAGTTACCACTTCTTCCGCTGCAGCAGTCAGTCGTCCGCTCTGTAGCCAGCGCGCGGCTTCCTTGGCATGGTAGGTGATGATCATGTGCGCACCGGCGCGGCGAATGCCGGTGAGGATCTCCAACACGATCCGCTGCTCGTCGATCCACCCGTTGCGTGCTGCCGCCTTCACCATCGCGTACTCGGCACTCACGTTGTAGGCAGCGATCGGAACATCGAAGCGCTCACGAGCTGCAAGGATGACATCGAGGTAGGCGAGTGCGGGCTTGACGATAATAGCATCAGCGCCTTCCTCGATATCTGTCGCGATCTCCCGCAGCGCCTCCCGGCGATTGCCGGGATCCATCTGGTGGGAGCGCCGGTCACCGAACGCCGGCGCCGACTCGGCAGCCTCCCGGAACGGGCCGTAGAACGCCGATGCGTACTTCGCTGCGTACGACAGGATGGGAAGTTCCACGAATCCGGCACGATCCAGGGCATGCCGGATCGCGAGCACGCGCCCGTCCATCATGTCCGACGGCGCCACCATGTCGGCCCCGGCTTCCGCGTGCGAAACGGCCGTGCGAGCCAGGAGCTCAAGGGTAGGGTCGTTCAGAATCTGGCCATCCTGAACGACGCCGCAATGCCCATGCGAGGTGTATTCGCAGTTACAGACATCGGTGATGACCACCAGCTCTGGCGCCACACGCTTGAGTTCGCGAACCGCCCGCTGGACGATACCATCCGGATCGTACGCTTCACTGGCCAGCTCGTCCTTGCGCGCCGGGATACCGAAGAGGAGTACTGCCCCGATCCCGAGCGAGAGGAGCTCTTCCGCCTCGTAACCCAGCTGATCGACGCTGAGCTGGTAGACGCCGGGCATCGAAGCCACCTCGCGTCGCACGCCGCGACCGTGAACGACGAACAGCGGGTAGATAAAATCCTCGACACTCAGCCGTGTCTCGCGCACCAAACGGCGCAAGCCTTCAGTCCGTCGCAGGCGCCGGAAGCGCCGGAATTCGAGTGGGCCTTCAGTCATCGCGCGCTCCTCTCCGCTCGGACGACAGCTTCGACCAACCCCTCGCTGGTGTACCGGGTCGCGACGACTGCGACCCGCAACCCGTACGCGCGCGCCGTGGATGCCGTCACCGGGCCGATAGCCGCAAACTTGACACGCTCGTGCAGGCTACTCGTGTCACCGAGAGCAGCAACGAGACTCCGGACCGTCGAGCTCGCCGTCAGCAGGACCCAGTCGATCGTCCCCCCTTGCAATTCCTTTCGTACCGACTCGGAGAGCGGCCGCTGTTCGGTGCGATAGACCGGGACGACTTCGACCTCAGCACCTGCCTCGACGAGCCTCCGGGGTAAGACGTCACGCGCTTCAGCTGCCCGTGCCAGCAAGACACGCTTGCCCGCCACGCCGGCTGCCACCAGAGCATCGGCCACCGCCTCAGCCACGTAGCGATCCGGAACGAGCGCCGGCTCGATCCCGTACTCCTGGAGCGCTCGTGCAGTGGCCGGACCGATCGTCGCCACCCGCACCCTCGTGAGCATCTCGACTGGAATACCGAGAACGCTCATGCGATCGAGCACGGATCGCACGCCGTTGGCGCTCGTGAACACCAACCAGTCGTAGTCCGAGAGACGCAGGAGGGTATGATCGATCTCCCGCCAATCCTCAGGTGGCACGATCGCGATCAAGGGCTCGACGACGACCTCGGCACCGAGCCGGCGTAAACGCTCAACCAGCTCCTGTTCCTGCCCGGCTGGACGGACGACAAGAACCCGACGACCGGTCAGTGGCTTCGCTCCTGGTGCCCACGACCGGCCAGCTGCTGCTGCGAGCGTGCGAAGAAGTTCCTGCGCCAGCGCACCAGCCCCCTCGACCGCCTCGTCGC
This sequence comes from Thermomicrobium sp. 4228-Ro, assembly GCF_026241205.1. Classification (NCBI taxonomy): domain Bacteria; kingdom Pseudomonadati; phylum Thermomicrobiota; class Thermomicrobia; order Thermomicrobiales; family Thermomicrobiaceae; genus Thermomicrobium; species Thermomicrobium sp. 4228-Ro. The sequence goes on along the minus strand of NZ_JAPFQM010000001.1, from coordinate 1,883,180 downwards.
GGTGCCACACCGCGCTTTCGCGAATGACGGGTCCACTTTCGTTGGGAGCCACGGCTACACGCAGCCGCACTCTCTCGCCTTCGACCGTCGCATAGGCACCGAGCGGCACCGTGCAGCCGCTCCCGAAGGCAGCGAGGAACGATCGTTCGACGGTCACAGCGAGCCGGATCTCGTGATCATCGATGCGTGCGAAGATGTCCCGCCACGGGTCGTCGCGCCGACAGACCACCGCCAGCGCCCCCTGACCGGGTGCAGGCACGAACACATCCGGGTCGAGGTACTCGGTCACCTGCTCGAGTCTATCCAGGCGCTCCAGTCCAGCAGCGGCGAGAACGAGTGCGTCGTACGATCCATCGTCGAGTTTGCGTAGGCGCGTATCGACATTGCCGCGCACATCGAGAAGCTTCAGGTCAGGTCGCGCAGCGGCGAGGAGCGCTCGACGACGACGCGAGCTCGTACCGACGCGCGCGGCCGGAGGAAGCGTCGCGAGTGACGACGCGATACGTGTGATGAGGACGTCGCGGACGTCAGCCCGTACCGGAAGGGCAACGATCTCCAGTTCCAACGGAAGAACGGTCGGCAAATCCTTGGCACTGTGCACCGCGAGGTCGATCGCACCTGCGAGGAGCGCTTCGTGCAGCTCCTTCACGAAGACGCCGCTACCACCCAGGATCGTCAACGAGGTCGCCCGATCGCGATCACCGGTGGTGGTCACCGCGACGAGCGAGCATGAACAGGTCGGCTCGATCCGTTCGAGCTGCGCAACGACAGCACGCGCCTGGGCCAGGGCGAGTGCACTGCCCCGGGTCCCGACACGGATCCCCCCTGCCCCACCGCTCGCTCGTCGCTGTACCGGGTGCTCGTACACTGATCGATCCCGCCGAATTTGCTCGAACCTCACCACATTCCTTTGTCGGGGCGATTCTACCCGTAGAGTCTCCCACTGAGCAACCTGACAACGCAGCAGGCTGCCATTGGAGCTCGGATCGGTACAATGCTGTCGTAGGAGCGGAGGGCAAATGAGTGAAGGAGGCCGTCGATGGGAAAGACCATCGTTATTCTCGGGGCTGGCCCCGGAGGCATTGCCGCAGCGCGGACACTCCGGACACTCCTCGCGCCGGACGATCGCATCGTCGTCTTCGATCGGCAGGACGAGCAGCGACTCGGCGTCAGTTTGCTTCTCGTCATGCGCGGTTGGCGAGATCCCGATCAGGTGACGATCCGCCCCTCACGCGTCCTTCAGGGGATCGCCGAATTCCAGCGAGCTGAGGTGCTCCACATCGACCCGGACACGCGGACCGTCCAGACCAGTGTCGGTTCTTTCCAGTACGACGCGCTCCTCCTCGCAACCGGGGCGGAGCTCGCACCCGATTCGATTCCCGGTTTGTCCAGTGCGCTCGAGAACGGGATAGCTGGTCACTGCTGGTCGCTTCCGGCAGCACTCCAGTTGCGCGAACGGTTGCGCTGCTTCACTGGTGGACGAATCCTGGTCGTCATCGCACGCCTCCCCTACAAGTGCCCACCCGCGCCGTATGAGGCAGCGCTCCTCATCCGCGATCTCGTCGAAGAGCGCGGCCTCAGCCAGTCGACCGAGATCGTCGTGGTGACGCCGGAACCGAGTCCCCTGGCGGTCGCCGGCCCGGCGATCGGCGAGCAGCTCACGCGTTATCTGTCCGAGCATGGCATCGCTGTCCGCACCGGTGAACACCTCGCTTCCGTCGATCTCCGCCATCGCGAAGCCTCCTTCGTTTCCGGTGTGCGGGAGCTGTTCGATCTTCTCGTCGTCGTTCCACCGCACCGGGCTGCTGCAGTGGCCCGCACGGCCGGACTTGTCGAGGGGGATTGGGTGCCGGCGATGCTGCACACGATGCGGACACAGGTCGAGGGAATCTGGGCGATCGGCGACGTCACCGCCGTCCGGATTCGGGACAATGTCGTCGTTCCCAAGGCTGCCGTCTTCGCGCAGCAGCAGGCAGAAATCGCGGCACGAGATATCGCCCGTTCTCTGGGTTATGCGGCGCCGGAGCCAGAGGTCCGCGCCTTCGGACGCTGCTGGTTCCTCGCCGGGCGCGGATTAGCCGGGGTCATCGAGGGCGATTTCCTGGCTGAACCGCGGCCAGCAGTCACCTTCCAACTGCCGACAACGGAAGGCTTCGCGCAGATGGAAGCCGAACTCACGGAATGGCTCACGCAGGATCCCGGTACCCGTAGCTAAGTGGGGGTAACCCGCTCTCAGGCTGTCGTCGCCAGCAAACGGTAGAACTCGTCACGGGCGCTCGCCGACGTTTCGAAGACGCCGAGCATCGCGCTCGTCGTCGTTCGGGCGTGTTGCTTCTCGACGCCGCGCATCATCATGCAGAGGTGGATGCCATCCGCAATGACCGCGACACCCTGCGGGTCGAGAACGTCCTGGATCGCTTGCGCGATCTGCTGCGTCAATCGTTCCTGTACCTGCAAGCGCCGTGCATAGAGATCGACGATGCGGGCGAACTTGCTCAATCCCAGTATCCGCCCCTGTGGGAGGTATCCGATGTGCACGTGGCCGAAAAAGGGCAACAGGTGGTGCTCGCAGAGCGAGTAGAACTCGATCCCTTTGACGACGACCATCGTGTCGTGGTCGACATGGAAGACTGCACCGCTCACGATTTCCTGAAGGTCTTGTCGGTATCCGCGCGTGAGGAATGCCCATGTCTCAGCGACACGCTCTGGTGTCCGTGTGAGTCCCTCCCGCTGGGGATCTTCACCGATGAGTTCCAGCCACTCGGCGACCAGCGCCTGCATCCGTTCGAGATCGCAGGCCGTCGCGAAGCGGAGTCCAGTTTCTTCGAATTCGACGATCCGTTCCTGCCGTGTCATCGAGCACTCCGATTTTCCGATGCTCCGGAAAAAACCAACCAGCGTGTTCTTTCGTCCGCAATCATGCCACCAGCAGAGTCCCTCGTCGTACTGCTGACTTCCATCATCCAATGCCACGAAGACGACTCGCGCCGATCGGACATCGCTGGCAAGACGTCCAGACCAGAGAGCGCCAGACCACCGACGCGAGCGGCACCAGCCCTTGAAGGAGCGCGATCCGAAGATACCGCCCAGGGGTGCGGAGAAGGAGCGTCAGCCCGAGCCACACATACTGCGTCGTCAGCCCCAGATTCGCTCCCATGAAGACCACGTCCCGATTCCACCATACCCGCGCAGCAGCGAGGTCGTCCTCAGTTCGTTGGGTTAGGATACGATAGAGCCAGCGCTCGAGCCGCCGGACGGCTGCGTCCTGTGGGGAAAAGAGCGCGCGATAGACCGCTCGTCCGATTGCGACCCACCGCCCATCCGGATCGCGTACATCAGGACGAAAGCTTTCGCCTCGCACGGACCGATACAAATATTCGACATTGAAATCCCAACTGAGCAGGAACGTCAGAATGAGAAAAGCAACTGATGCCTCCACCCACCGTTTGGTTCGCCAGGCGATGGCGCCAAGCAGCGCCGCATTTTTCAGGGCATCGAGCTCGGTATCGGCATAGCGGCCGAGCTCGGTCTCTTGTCTGGTGAGCCGGGCGAATTGCCCATCCGCATTGTCCAAGACCGTCACCAACTGGAGGAGCACTGCAGCCAGTCGATCGTACCGGCACGCGATCGCGACAGCAGCGAGGGAACCGAGCAGCGTGTGCAGAAGTACGAGATGAATCGGGCGGATAGGCGTTGCCCAAAGGCTGCGCGCCACGATGAAACCCAGCGGTCGGAAAAGGAGCGCGTTCAGGATTTCCGGAGCCGGTCTCGACTTGAGACTCTGCCGGTACAGCGGGACGAGTCCGGCCACGCTTGCCGGGCAGGCTCGCTGTATCACTCGCCGTATCCCCGCCCCATCTGCGCACTCAATCCCAGCTGCTGAACGCCCCGAATCGCACCCTGGATGAGAAAGCCGATGTCACTGCCAGCCGTGACGAACCGGAATCCTTGCGCCGCACGTTGCAACGCATCCTCGATGCTGTACGCAGCGTAACCTGCGATCTTCCCAGTGTTCCGACAGGCCTGGAGAACCCGCTCGATCGCCCGTTGCTGCCGCTCGTCTTCCGCTGCATGCCGCGGGTCCACACCGAGCGAAAGGGCGAGATCGCCCGGACCGATCCAGCACCCGTCGATGCCAGGAACCGAGAGGATCGCCTCGGCGTTTTCCACTGCTTGCGCGCTCTCGATCTGCACCGCGACGAACAGTTCTCGGTCGATCCATTCCGGATAGTCGGAACCGTAAATCCGGGCACGCCCCCACCCCCATGAACGCTTCCCGAGCGGTGGGAAGTGACAAGCATCGGCGACAGCTTGAGCGTCTTCTCGCGTATGCACGAGTGGCACGATGATCCCGAGTGCACCGTCGTCGAGCAGGCGCCCGATCAAGGTGTAATCGTTCCGCGCGACCCGTGCCATCGGGACAGCTCGACCGCAGGAAAGGGCCATCAGCGTGGCGATGATCGTATCCGACCCGAACGTCCCGTGCTGCGTATCGATGAGGATGAAGTCGATCCCACAGTTCGCCAGTGCCTCGGCGACCAGCGGTGCACCCAACTGGAGTGTGTAGCCGAAGGCAGGCTGGCCTGCGAACATCTTTCGCTTTGCGGTGTTCTCTCGCATCAACTCCTCCGGTCTACCAGCAGCCTCGCCCCTTTGCGCTAACACTACCCGATCCAAGCTACGCCGTGAAGAGGGACTCCACTGCTGGAGAGCACACCTCCCGTCTGCCTTGCACGAGCACCTGGTAGTTCACACTTGTCGTCAGCTGCGGGTCATTGTAAAATGATTGCGCAAATATGCAAATATCGCGCGAGGATGGCCGATCATGCGCCTTTCGCCACAGCAGCACCGACAGTTCAAGCGAGAGATCTACGGAGAACTCGCTCGGATTGGCCAGGCAATCGCCAGTCCTTACCGTCTGCAACTGCTTGAACTCCTCGCCCAAGGGGAACACACTGTCGAGGAACTCGCCCGGGAACTCCAGCTCCCGCTCCCAGCGACCTCCCAGCATCTCCGAGTACTGCGCGAGGCTCGCTTGGTCACCACTCGGCGTGCTGGACGCCACATCTTCTACCGAATCGCCGACCCCATCGTGCTCGGGCTTCTCCGGGCAGTACGGACAACGGCGGAGCGACAACTCGCCGAGGTCTCGATGATCATCAAGCGCTATCTTGGTGACCGTTCGAACTACGAACTGGAGACCGATCTCGAAGCGCTCGTCGCTGCCGCAGAGCGCGGGGAAATCCTTTTGCTCGACGTCCGACCCGAGCCGGAATATCGTGCCGGTCATTTGCCCGGCGCACAGCTTGTCCCTCCTGATCGGGTGGCAGCACTACCGAGCGCTCTCCCACGCGACATCACGGTCGTGGCATACTGCCGCGGTCCCCACTGCGTTTACGCTGACGAAGCAGTAGCAGTCTTACGAGCCGCTGGTTTTCGGGCCTACCGCTTGCGGCTCGGTCTGCCTGATTTCCGATTGCTTGGTCTTCCCATTGTGAGCGAAGGAGCAGCCTGATCCCGAGCAGGGAAGGAGGATCAACAATGGAAGCCACCGATCGCTCCCCAAATGCGGCAGAAATACGACCGGAGGAACTCGTCACGCGCCTGCAAAGTGGTGAGCCTGTCCTCATCCTCGACATCCGTCCCCGTACCGAGCGAGAGGAATGGGCTATCCCGCACAGCCTCTGGATTGACCTGTACGACGCAGCTCAACGAGGTGACTTCCATCTGCTCGACACGTTGGCTGTACCCGAGAATTCTCTCGTTGTCGTGGTGTGCAATGCGGGCCGCACAAGTTCACGTGTTGCCCAGGAGCTCCAACGACGCGGCATCCGCGCTGCGTCTCTCGCCGGTGGGATGCAAGCCAGGAGTTTGGCGTGGGATGTCACGACGCTTCCGATCAGCAGCACTGGTCAAGTGCTGCAAGTACGGCGGCTGGGTAAGGGGTGCCTCTCCTACCTCGTCGTCGACAGTGGTGAGGCTCTCGTCATTGATCCCTCACTCCAGCCCGATGTGTATCTCCAACTCGCAAAAAGCTTGGAGCAAAGATCGTCGGTGTCCTGGAGACACACGTTCACGCTTGCCACGTGAGTCGCGGTCGGTTGCTCTCTGAGGCAGCGGCAGCTCCCTACCGCATTCCCGCCACCGATCGCATCCGTTTCACTTATACCCCAGTGACCGACGGTGATGTGATCACCGTCGGCTCGCTCCAGCTGATTGCCCTCTCCACTCCTGGGCATACGTGGGAGAGTACCAGCTACCTCCTTCCCGATCACGCGCTCTTCACGGGCGACACACTGTTCACCGACGGTGTCGGGCGTCCCGACCTCAAAGCAGGGGATGATGAACGCGAGCGCAAGGCATATGCGCTGTTCGACTCCTTGCAACGGCTCGGCACACTCTCCGGCTCACTCTGGGTTCTCCCGAGCCACGTTGGAGTCCCACTCGCTGTTGGTGAGCCACTAGTGACCGGTCGGCTCGATGAGCTTTACAAACGCTTTGTTGCGCCGTTCGAGCGGCCAGACCGCTTCGCCGGAGCGTTGCTCCGATACCTTCCACCTCCGCCTCCGAATACTGACCAGATCACCCGCGCAAACGAGCTCGGTGTGTTGCCAAGCGAGCTGGCATCCTTCCTGGAACTCGAGGCCGGACCGAACCGCTGTGCAGTCCAGGGAGCATGATGATGGATCTGTTGTCGCGGGCAGCAGCGAACCACAAACGCGAGGTAAACCCGTCTGCTGGCGGCACAGCTCCGATTCGCCTTGGAATCTTGGCCAACTGGCAGCAATTCAGCTTACTGGTCCTCATCAACGCCTTTGTCGGCGGAATGGTTGGCATTGAGCGCACCGTGCTCCCACTCATTGCCGAGCAAGAGTTCGGACTCGCCTCCCGGACAGCGCTCCTTGCCTTCGTCTTCAGCTTTGGACTGACCAAGGCACTGACAAACCTCTTTGCCGGTCACCTCAGTGATCGAATCGGACGAAAAACGGTCCTCGTTGCCGGATGGCTGATTGGTCTTCCCGCTCCAGTGCTAGTCATCTGGGCTCCAAGCTGGAACCGGATCGTCATCGCCAATATCCTGCTCGGCGTGAATCAGGGACTCTGCTGGTCAACGACCGTCATTATGAAGATCGACCTCGCTGGTCCCCAACGCCGCGGCCTCGCCATGGGGTTGAATGAGGCTTTCGGCTATGGAGCAGTGGCACTCTTTGCGTTCCTCGCTTCGGCTATCGCGGCGAGTACAGCACTTCGCCCTTATCCTTTCCTGCTCGGTATCGCTATTGCACTCGCGGGACTTCTCTTTTCAGCGACACTGGTACGGGAGACACTCCACCATGCGCTGCATGAGCAACGCGTCCATCGTCCCCAAACAGCATCCGATAACCTCACGTTACGCCAGGTACTAGTTCTCACAAGCTGGAAACAACCAACACTCTTCTCGGTCTGTCAGGCCGGCCTCGTCAATAACCTCAACGACGGTGTGGCATGGGGTTTGTTTCCGGTTTTCTTTGCCGCCTCGGGTATGCGACTGGAAACGATCGGACTCCTCACCGCGCTCTACCCGGCAGTTTGGGGTGTGTCACAACTCGCCACTGGTGCTCTATCCGACCATCTGGGCCGCAAACCACTCATCGTCGGCGGCATGTGGCTGCAAGCGCTCGGCATTGCGCTCGTGCCACTGACGTCCTCACTGAGCATTTGGGCAGGGGCTGCCATACTCCTCGGTCTTGGCACAGCACTGGTCTATCCGACGCTGCTTGCGGCAGTCTCTGACGTCGCTGACCCACACTGGCGTGCCTCCGCGGTGGGCGTCTATCGCCTCTGGCGCGACGAGGGATACGCAGTCGGGGCGTTGTTGGCTGGGGGCTTGGCCGATCTTCTGGGGCTTTCCGCAGCAATCATCGCCGTGGCGGGACTGACAGCACTGTCCGGCGTAGTTGCGGCCGTGCGCATGACAGAAACGCTCCCTCGCGAGCACCGAAATCACATCGCCAAAATGAGCTGATCAGCCCGCATGCGCATAGATCCGCGGATGCGCATGAACTCAAGTCTCCGGTTTAGTACACACCATGTTCACACGTGTGGCGGAAAGGACGAGAGACCCGAGTGTCGCGGCCGTCCCCATCTTTAAGACGCGTGGCACGGCCTGCCGTAGAGGCACTGCGCAGCGATCTGCTGCACAGTGCTGGGCCTGTTGCCCGCCCCGTCGAATCTACCGGATCGACGGCCACGATCGGTCCGTGCGCCTCACGAAGCCTCCTCCTGTACATCCCCCGGCCTTCGGGCACAGACGTGCTGCCAAGAACAGGAATTGGAAAACGCTGCGATCCGTCGGCAGTTGACCGTCATCTCTGTGGTAAACTGAAGTGGTTGTGCACCCCACGTGAGGTCGCACGACTGACAAATGCAACCAGATCTGAGGAGTATTCTGTGAACATGACCATGACTCGACCTGCTCAGCCGAGTGCGTTCGCGGCGCTCGGATTGAGTCAACCTTTGCTCGAGGCCCTTCGCGACGTCGGCTTTGAACAGCCGATGCCGGTACAGGGCGAAACGATTCCCGTTCTCCTAGCAGGCCACGACGCGATCGTCCAAGCGCATACCGGCACGGGCAAGACAGCCGCATTCGCTCTCCCGATTCTGCAGTGTCTCGAGCCCGATCGTCAGGGACCGCAAGCGCTCGTTCTCGCACCGACTCGCGAACTGGCCGTCCAGGTCGCCGAGACGATCCACCGGCTCGGCCGTTACCTCGATGCCCGGGTCCTGGCCCTGTACGGTGGGCAACCGATCGAACGACAGTTGCGTGCCCTACGCCATCCGGTCGACATCGTCGTCGGCACTCCGGGACGCATCATGGATCATCTTCGCCGCGAGACCCTCCGCTTGGATTCGGTCCGGATGGTGGTGCTGGACGAGGCCGACGAGATGCTCGACATGGGCTTCCTCGAGGACGTCGAGTGGATCCTCGAGCGAGCTCCAGCCGATCGACAAACAGCGCTCTTTTCGGCCACGATCCCGCAACGTATCCGGCAACTCGCGCGTCGATACCTTCGTAATCCGGTCACGATCGCGATCCATCCGGAACGCGTCACGGTGCCGCAGATCGAACAATTCGTCTACGAAGTTGCCAGTTCGGCAAAGGTTGAGGCACTGGCTCGCATTCTCGATTATGAAGCTCCCGCCTCGGCCATCGTCTTCGTCCGCACGAAGAGCGGCGCCGACGAGCTCGCTCATCGATTGCAGGCGCTCGGGTATGCCGCCGAGGCGATTCACGGCGACCTCAGTCAGGCGATGCGTGATAGAGCGATGCAGCGCTTCCGTGGCGGCCAGGTCGATCTTCTCGTCGCAACGGACGTCGCGGCACGCGGTCTCGATATCCCGCAGGTCAGCCACGTCATCAATTTCGATATCCCGGGCGATCCTGAGTCGTATGTTCACCGGATCGGCCGTACAGGACGTGCTGGTAGCACTGGTATCGCGATCACACTCGTCGAACCGCGTGAACGCTGGCTTCTGCGCACTATCGAGCGTGCGGTCGGCAAGCGTCTCACCGCGAGACGCATTCCAACCCGCGAGGAGATCGTTCGGCGACAGCGCGAACTCCTCGGAACGTCGCTCCTCGAACTGATCGAACGAGGTGATCTCGAGACGGGGCGCCATATCGTCAACCAGCTACTGTCCTATCATGACGCGATGGATGTCGCCGCGGCAGCGGTAACCCTCGCTCTGCGCGAACGTGGTATCGAGCCTGGACGACTGCAGATGCTGGAGTCGGTCGAAGAGGACAGACCGGAAACCGGTATGGTGCGTCTCCGCCTCGAACTCGGTCGGCGTGACGGGTTGCGCCCCAGTGACATCGTCGGAATGATCGCCAGCACGACCGGTCTCTCTGCTCGGGCTATCGGACAAATCGAGATTGCCGATCGCTTCACCCTGGTCGAGGTTCCGGTCCAGGCCGCCGACCGGGTAGTGGCGGCGCTCGCTCGGGCGGGCTGGCGCGGCCGCCCCATCCCTGTCCACGCGCCTGTACGGGAGGCTCGCTGACCGGACTTGCCGGTTTCGGCGTCTTTCTGGCAGACTTTTCCTGACAAGGTCGAGGCCCCATGTGCCGTCGAGGCGGAATCAACCGGCCACTCGACCGGCAAGCACGCGGACGGTGCGGTACTCCGGAGCCTTCTCATGCCGAGACAAGGTACCGGTTCTTCTGTCGATATGCGGAGTACTGCATCGTGCTGCGCGAGGGGGTAGCGACGTGAGGGGAGCGTGAGAACGATGGCAGGGCATTCCAAGTGGGCCCAGATCAAGCGGCAGAAGCAGGCCGCCGACTTCAGGAAAGGGCAGATCTTCAGCAAGCTCGCCCGAGAGATCCATGTCGCCGTGCGCGAGGGTGGACTGAATCCGGAGACGAACGTGCGCCTCCGCATGGCGATCGAACGCGCCAAGCGCGAGGGAATGCCGAAGGACACGATCGAGAACGCGATCGCCAAGGCTAGCGGAGCAGCGGGCGGTGCGACCGAATACGAAACGGTCGTCTACGAAGGGTATGGCCCAGGTGGTATCGCCATCATGGCTATCGCCCTAACGGACAATCGCAACCGGACTGCGTCGGTCGTTCGGCACACCTTCTCGAAGTACGGTGGCTCGCTCGGTGAGACCGGTTCCGTCGCCTGGCAGTTCGAGACGCTCGGCCAGATCGTCGTCGCCACCAATGGACACGATCCAGAGGAAATCGCTCTGATGGCGATCGACGCTGGTGCACGCGACTTCGAGGTCGAGGACGATGCGGTCGTCATCACGACCGATCCCGACCAGCTGAGCGACATCGTCGAAAAGCTCCAGGAAGCCGGCTATCAAATCCGGCAGGCCGACATCCAACGCATACCGACCACCACAGTCGAACTCGACGGCAGCCAGGCACAGAGTGCGCTCAAGCTGCTCGAGGCGCTCGAGGATCTCGACGATGTCCAAGAGGTTTACACCAACGCGAGCTTTCCGGCCGAGGTACGTGGCGCGGCCTGAAGCGGCAGATGGCTTTTCCCGAAGCGTCCAGGCGACCTTCCAGCCTGGACGCTTTTTTGTCGATCGAGACACAGCATGATCGGGAGGGTCGTATGTGGCACCTCGCAGTTCCCCTCTGGGAGCTCATCGCCCGCAGTCTCCTGATCTACGGTGCATTTCTCGTCGCGCTTCGGCTGTTCGGAAAGCGACAACTCGGCCAGTTCACCGTCTACGATCTCGCCATGCTCCTGCTTGCCGCCAACGCACTCCAGCCAGCGATGACTGGTCCCGACAACTCGCTCACCGGAGGACTCGTCATCACCGGTACGCTCTTTACCGTAAACTGGATCGTCGCCCAGCTCGCTTCCCGCCATCCCCGTTTCCGGCGGCTCCTCGAACCGCCGCCGACGATCCTGGCACGGGACGGGCAATGGGACGTGCGAGCTTTGGCTCGCGAGGGGATCGATCTCGATGAGGCACTCGCGGCAGTGCACCGAGCTGGCCTCACCGATGTCTCGGAAGCAGCACTCGTCATGCTCGAACCGGACGGTTCGATTACCGTTGTGCCGAAGCGACGGCGCCGGTAAGGTGGGTCACAGCAGCTCGCGTACGAGAAACGAAAAGGAGACGATGATGTGGTACGAGCGACTGGGAGTTCGACGAGTGATCAACGCGGACGCTCGCTTGACACGCCTCGGTGGCTCCATCATGCCGCCAGAAGTGCTGCAGGCGATGCACGAGGCAGCCGGATGGTATGTCGATCTCGTCGAACTCCAACGAGCGGTAGGCCGAAGACTCGCCGAACTGACGAACAACGAAGCAGCCTACGTGACCGCCGGCGCTGCCGCTGGTCTGACGCTCGTCACCCTCGCGTGTCTCACTGGTCCCGACCCCCGAGCGATCACTAGGCTTCAACAGCAGTTTCCTGATCTGACCGGCTTCAAAACAGACGTCGTGATACACGTCGCTCACCGCATTCCCTACGATCCGGCTGTCCGGCTCGCTGGCGTCCGACTCGTTCAAGTCGGAAACGTTCTCAGGACGGAGCCGTCTGAACTCGAGGCTGCCCTGAGCGAGCGCACGGCAGCGATCCTCTACGTCGCGGGGGCCCATCTGTCGCGCGGTGCTCTACCGCTCGAGCAGGTCGTCGAAATCGCCCACGCGCACGGCGTACCGGTGATCGTCGATGCTGCAGCACAGCTTCCACCGCCCGAGAATCTCTGGCGCTTCACACGCGACATGGGCGCCGATGTGGCGATTTTCAGCGGCGGCAAGGATCTCGCCGGACCACAATCGACCGGTTTGATCGTGGGGCGAGCCGAGCTGATCGAGGCGATTGCCCTGCACGGGCCGCCAAATCAGCGACTCGGGAGACCCTTCAAAGTCAGCCGCGAGGAGCTGATCGGCCTGCTGGCCGCGGTGGATCGCTACCTGCGATTGGATCATGCCGCCCGCACGCGAGCCTGCGAGGAAACGATCGCGAGGTGGATCGCTCGGTTCGCGCAGTTGCCGGGTGTGCGCGCCTATCGTGCTTTCCCCAACGAAGCGGGGCAGCCCCTGCCCCGCCTCGTCCTGGAACTCGATCCACTGCACTGCGGTATGACGGCACGCGAGCTGAGAGATCGTCTTTGGGAGGGCGATCCTCGTATCGCTGTCGCCTTGCATGACGAACGACACCTCTCCCTGACAGCAGAGACACTCGAACACGGCGAGGCCGAGTTGGTCGCCGCTCGCATCGAGGCAGAACTGGGCCGAGCGTGAGCGAGCACGTCTCCGGGACCGCGGCAAAGGTTCCTCATCACGAGCCGTTCTCATCTAACGGAGCATTGACGTCCCCGCGAAAAGAGTGACCCCACCGAGCGGCGCTCGGTGGGGTCATTCCTCAGTCGGCAGCTATCGTCAGAAGAGTGCCAGTTCAGTCTGCGGATCGAACGCGTGTAGGTGCTCGGTTCGCACGCGCACGGAAGCGAGCTCACCAACCGAGAAGTGCACGTGCGGCTCTGCCTTGGCGACGAGCGCTCCGTTCGGTCCACGCAAATGCACAAGTGTCTCCGAGCCGAGCGGCTCGACGATTTCCACCGGCAGACGCAACTGACGATCTTCCGCCACCGTGCCAGGTTGGACGATGAGATCCTCCGGGCGGATGCCGACCAGTACCTCACGCCCGCTGTACTCCGCGAGACGGCTGCGCTGCTCAGCTGGAGCTTCCAGCGTGATGTCGCCCGCCACGAGCCGCACGGTTCCCTCACCGGTAACGACCTGAGCCGGGAAGATATTCATCGCCGGGCTCCCGATGAAGGTCGCCACGAACAAGTTGGCCGGATGATCGTAGAGGTTTTCTGGGGTATCGAGCTGCTGCAGGACACCCTGGTTCATCACCGCGATCCGGTGCCCCATCGTCATGGCCTCGACCTGATCGTGCGTCACGTAGATTGTCGTAACGCCGAGCCGACGCTGCAGCTTGATGAGCTCACCACGCGTCTGGACACGCAGCTTGGCGTCCAGGTTCGAGAGCGGCTCGTCCATCAAGAACACCTGAGGCTCACGCACGATCGCCCGGCCGAGCGCGACACGCTGCCGCTGGCCGCCGGAGAGCTGGCGTGGCTTCCGGTTCAAAAGGTCTTGAATGCCGAGCATCTCGGCGACTTCCTTGACCCGCCGATCGATCTCCTGCTTCGGCACCTTACGGAGCTTGAGACCGAAGGCCATGTTCTCGTACACCGTCATGTGCGGGTACAAGGCGTAGTTCTGGAAGACCATCGCGATATCGCGGTCCTTCGGTGGGATATGGGTAACGACGCGATCGCCGATGATGATGTCCCCACTCGTGACTTCCTCGAGCCCAGCGAGACAGCGCAGGGCTGTCGTCTTTCCACACCCGGACGGTCCGACGAGAACGAGGAACTCACCGTCCCTGACCTCCAGATTGAGGTCATTGACAGCGATGACGCCATCGAATCGCTTGGTCACATGATCGTAGATCACCTGCGCCATACGCACCCTCCGTCGTGCGTGATTCCCGACCGTTCTCGACCGGAGACCGCCCATGCACAGTATACACGGTCAACCGAGGTCATCCCTTCACGGCGCCAGCCGTGAGTCCTGACACGTACTGATCCACGAAGAACATGTAGGCGACGGCCACCGGCACCGACCCGAGCATGGCCGCTGCCATCAACGGTCCCCACTGGAAGACGTCAGCCCGGATGAGGTCACTGACCGTACCGACGGGGATCGTCTTCATCTCACCAGAACCCATGAAGACGAGGGCATACAAGAACTCGTTCCAAGACAGCGTGAACGAGAAAATTCCAGCTGACAGCACACCGGGCAGGGCGAGAGGCAGGATGATCCGCCACATCGCCTGAAAACGGCTCGCCCCGTCGATCATCGCGCATTCTTCGAGCTCGCGTGGAATCGTTCGGAAATAGCCCATGAGGAGCCACGATGCGAAAGGAATGAGAAAGGTCGGATAGGTGAGAATCAGCGCCCAGTAGGTGTTGTAGAGACCGAAGCGCGCAACGACTTGACTGAGCGGTATGAAGAGCAGCGTTGGCGGAATGAGGTAGGCGAGGAAGATGAGCGTGCCAGCAACGTTCCCACCACGGAACCGGAAACGCCCCAACGCGTACCCCATCAGAATACTACTCGTCAGCGAGAGAAATGTGGCCCCAAAGGTCACAATGGCCGTATTCAGTGCCCAGCGAGGAAAATCGGTGTTCGAGAGGAGATAGCGATAGTGCTCGAGCGTGAACTGCGTCAGGTACAAGGGATTGACTTTCATGTTGAGAAGTAAGCTATTGGGCTTCACCGAAATGATGAACATCCAATAGAAGGGAAACAACAGAAATATCGTGAACAAGGCGAGTGGGAAGTAGAGGAAGAGGAGCCGATTACGCAAGCGATTGCTGCCGACCACCGTCATGCCTCCTGGGAACGCACGTAGCGCAACAGGATCGCTGAGAGGACAGCCAACACTGGGAACATGTAGAGCGAAATCGCGGCACCGATTCCGAGCTTTCCAGCCCCACCGATTCCGATCTGCCAAGCGTAGGTACCGAAGATATGGGTGGAGTTGGCTGGTCCACCCTTGGTCAACACGTAAACGAGCTGGAAGTCAGCGAAGGTCCAGATGATCGAAAACAGCGTCGTGATGACGAGGATTCCCTTGATCACCGGCAACGTGACGGCGAAGAACCGCTGCACGCTATTGGCCCCCTCGATCGCCGCTGCCTCGTGGAGCTCCTGCGGCACGGCTTGCAGGCCAGCGAGAATGGCGACGGCGAAGAACGGCGTACCGCGCCAAATGTTGGCAAGACAGAGCGAGATGATCGCGTTCGTTCGGGTGCCGAGAAACGCGATGTTCGACTCGATCAGTCCCCAGTTCTTCAGGATCCACGAAAACGGGCTCAAAACAGCGTCGTATAACATCAACCAGGCGAGGCTCGAGAGCGCCGTCGGCACGATCCAAGGCAACAGGAGCGCCGCGCGCAGGACGTTGCGCAGGGGGAAGACCTGGTTCAGGAGCAGCGCCAGCAGGAGACCGAGCAGCAGCTTGAACGGTACGGTCACGAAGCCGTAGATGAACGTATTCATGACCGTCAGGTGAAAAGTCCGATCCCGCAGAAGCTCCGCATAGTTCCGTAGACCGACGAACTCGCCACCAGGAAGCCCGACCGTCCGGTCAGTCAACGAAATCCAGAGCCCGAGAAAGAACGGGTAGCTCATGAAGAGAAGCAAGATGAGCCATCCCGGTGACATGAAGAGATAGGCGAGCACCGGCTCGCTGTCGAGCCACTGCCGGACGCGCTCACGGAGACTGAGCGGAACAACCTGGGTGACCGTACCGGCCGGAGCAGTCGTCATCGTCGCACCTCGCCACGCACACTGCCGGTCATCGCAAAGAGGGGTAGGGGCGCGACACCCCTACCCCAGATACCAGTTCACGCTCCGTAGATCTTCTGCAGCTCACTAGCACCCCACTGGATCGCTTCCTCCGCATTCCCCGACTGGATCGCGCGCGCGAAGGTATCGACCACGATATACCGAGCGAACGCCTCAGCCGCCTTTTCGTTGCCGAGCCCAGCGTACCCCTTGTTCCGACCGTACTTGGCAGCCTCGACGTACGGCACCAGTTTGGGATCAGCCTTGTAGTACGGATCATCGAGGTAGTACTGAGTCGGCGCAACCTGATATCCCTGCTGGATTTCCAACCACTTCCGGAATTGCTCGGGGGCAGTCCACCATTCGAGAAATGCCTTCGCCCCTGCGATATTCTTGGAGTACTTCACGATACCCACTGACCAGCTACCGAGGTTATTGAAACGACCTGCCGGTCCCTTCGGGAAGATGTGATGGACAATATCCTGCGCAATATCCGGTGCCTGCTTCTTCGCAGCGATGTAGATGCTGCTTCCGTTGAACGTCCAGCCGATCTGTCCCGCCAGGAAGGCCCGGTTGTTGGTCGCGTCATCCCAGGAAAGGCCGGTCTCGTCGAACGCCTGCTTCCAGTAACTCAAGAACAGCTTCATCCCCTCGACGAACTGTGGCTTGTTGAAGGCGACAGTCTTGCCGTCCTGCTCCACTTCCATTGCCCCGTACGCCCACATGAAGGCATAGCAGAACGAAGGCGGATCGCCCGTCGAGTGACCGAAGGCCTGTCCGAGCGGCATCCCGTTCTTCTTCATCTCGACACCGACCTTGAAGAGATCCTCCCAGGTGTCCGGTGGATTGTTGG
Source organism: Thermomicrobium sp. 4228-Ro (assembly GCF_026241205.1). NCBI lineage: Bacteria > Pseudomonadati > Thermomicrobiota > Thermomicrobia > Thermomicrobiales > Thermomicrobiaceae > Thermomicrobium > Thermomicrobium sp. 4228-Ro. The sequence continues at coordinate 1,866,445 of NZ_JAPFQM010000001.1, read as the reverse complement.
GATCAGGCCACCCGGCCTTTTCAAGCGCGCTCTTCCGGAACACTTGGGCGCTGGTCGGTGCTCCGATCGGGATGCTCAACCACTGGTCTCCGACGAGGACGGTCTTCTTCACCCAGTCGAAGTAGTCACCCTCGCCCTTGATGCGCTTCTCCACGATCTCGTGTACATCCACCAGCGCATCCTTGTACAGCGAGGGCCACGTATCCCACATCCCGACGATGTCCGGACCAGCACCTGCCTGCACAGCCGCACTGATCTTCGGTTGCAAGTCCGGCCAGTTGATGAAGTCGATCGTCGCCTCGACACCGGTCTCTTTCCCGAACTCCTCGAGTTGCTTCTTCATCAAGTCTTGGGTCTCTGGAACGAAGAACGTTCCCATAAGGATGTTCAGTTTCGTTCCCTTGAGGACCACCGGCGTCGCTGTGGGTGTCGCCGCGGGTGCCGTCGTCGCCGCAGGAGCTGCCGTCGGCGACGGTTGTTGCGCCGGCGCAGTTGTCGGCGTGGGTTGCGGTGCTGGCGTCGGAGTAGCCTGACCGGCGCAGGCCGCAAGCAGCGCGCTCACGGCCGGCACTGCTAGGCCACCGACGAGGCCACGCACCAGAGCCCGCCGAGACAGCGTGCTCCGCATCCAGCGGTCATCCGGTTTCCGGCTCATCCTCTGACCTCCTCGCACGACTGACCATCCCGCAGCCTTCACGTCGTCGTTGACGTCCCCGAAAGTCCGAAATATCGGACACCTTACGGTATGACGTCCACCAATCGACGCTCTTCGGCTCCAGCCCCAGGCTACGCGAAGACTGCGTTGGCTGTCAAGTGGGCACACCGAGATTCCATCGCTAGCCAAGATGGTCCCTTCCCGTCTACGATGAATGCGAAACGGCACGATCGGACAAGGAGCAGGCGCGATGGAGACACTCGCCTGGGTACCGTCGGAAGCTGAGCTGGCCCGCAGTCGTCTTTATCGCTTCTACCGCTCGCTCGGCCTGGCTTCGCTGACCGAGTTGCGCGAGCGGAGTGCAGCAGACCCTGCCTGGTATTGGAACGTTGCTGTCCATGACTTAGGTATCCGGTGGCAACAGCCTCCGACAACAGTCCTCGATTTGTCCGACGGTTTACCGTGGGCACGCTTTTTCCCAGATGCACACTACAATTACGTCGCTGACATTCTGGAGCGCTGGGGAAGCAGTAATCGGCCAGCGCTCATCTGGGAGGGTGACGACGGAACAACTGCCGCATTCGCGTATACCGACCTCGCGCGGCTCGTTCCCCGACTCGCTGCTGGGCTCGCCGCTCTTGGTGTATCGCCTGGTGATCGCATCGGCATCTTCCTGCCGATGCTACCCGAAACGGCACTTGCCGTCCTCGCCGCGAGCTGGCTCGGGGCTCTCGTCGTGCCAATCTTCTCGGGCTTCGGTCCCGATCCCGTGGCGACGCGCCTCCAGGACGCCGAAGCGACGCTCGTCATGACTGCCGACGCGTTCCCCCGACGGGGCAGACTGATCGCCCTCAAGGCAATCGTCGACCAGGCTCTCGAGCGCTGCCCGAGTGTCCAGCACGTCGTAGTGGTTCGGCGTACCGGTACTGCAACGTCTTGGATCCCAGGCCGCGACGTCTGGTGGCACGACCTGCTCGAGCAGAACGACTCCCGAGCCGAACCGGCTGTTACTGGCGCGACGGCACCCTGCATGCTGATCTACACCTCCGGCACGACCGGACGCCCGAAGGGAACCGTCCATGTCCAGGCTGGTTTTCCGATCAAAGCTGCGCACGATCTCGCCTATTGCTTCGATGTCCAACCGGACGATCGCGTTCTCTGGCTCACCGATCTGGGCTGGATGATGGGCCCCTGGCTCATCCAGGGGACCTTGCTGCTCGGTGCCACGGTCGTGCTCTATGAGGGTACGCCCGACTGGCCGACGCCGGATCGGCTCTGGCAGCTCGTCTCCCGTCACCGGATCACGGTCCTCGGCCTCACGCCGAGCGTCGTCCGCGCTGCAATGGCACGCGGCGCTTCCCCAGACGACCGGCACGATCTCTCGTCGCTCCGAGCCTTCGGGTCGACCGGCGAACCGTGGAATCCCACACCCTGGTGGTGGCTTTTCGAGACCGTCGGCCAACGACGTGTCCCGATCATCAATTACACTGGAGGGACGGAAATCGCTGGCGGCATCCTCAGCTGCACGACGATCGAGCCGCAGGTACCGTGTGCCTTCACCGGACCGGTTCCGGGCATGGCTGCCGATGTCGTCGACGACGAAGGTCGCCCGGTGCGCGGACAAGTGGGCGAGCTCGTCCTCCGGCAGCCCTGGGTCGGTATGACCGCTGGTTTCTGGCGCGATCCTGAACGGTACCTTGCGACCTATTGGTCACGCTGGCCGAACATGTGGGTACACGGTGACTGGGCTCTGATCGATACCGATGGCTTCTGGTACATCCTCGGTCGCTCGGACGACACACTGAAGATCGCCGGCAAGCGCCTCGGCCCAGCTGAAGTGGAATCGATCGCCGTCTCCCATCCTGCTGTCCAGGAAGCCGCTGCCATCGGTATCCCCGACCCAGTCAAGGGGGAGGCCCTCGTCGTGTTCTGCCAGCTCCGGCAAGGCGTTGAACCCTCAGCCGAGCTCCTCGAGGAGATCCGTGACCGCATCACCGAGCGGCTCGGCAAGCCGTTACGTCCGGAACGGGTTCACGTCGTCCGCGAGCTACCGCGGACTCGGAATGCGAAGATCATGCGACGAGTCATCCGGGCTGTCTATCTCGGGCAGGATCCTGGCGATCTCTCCGCGCTGGAGAACCCGGCAGCGGTCGAGGAGATCGCGGCAATCGGACGCATGTACCGCGCTTCCACGGGAGAGGACAACGAACGATGACGGTGCAACCGCCGACACTCGTACGACACCGGCCACGTGGTCTTCAGCGGTTCCTGTTTCGCTTACCGGTCTACCTGTATCGAGGACCGCTCGCCAGTCTGCTCGCCTGGCGCTGTGTCATCCTGCTCACGACGATCGGCCGGAAGACGGGTCTGCCACGCCGGACGGCCGTCAGCGCGATGCGCCTCGATGACCGGTTCGTCGTCTTCGCCGGGTTCGCTGGCGTCCGAGCCGACTGGTATCGGAACATCGTCGCGCATCCCGAGGTGATCGTCCGCCACGGGCACCGGTGCTGGCGGGCCACGGCCCGGGTCGTCGCCGATCCTGCCGAGCGCCGTGCCCTGATGGAACGCATGGCGGTTTACTCGCGCCGCTGTGGCCCGCCAGTCCCAACCCGGCCACTCCTGCGGCTGCTCCGGATCTTCGACTACGACGCCGAAATCGCTTTCGCCTTGCGACACGCCGAAGCGTTGCCAGTAATCGAGCTTCGTCCCCATACCGAGCTTCCGACCTGTGGCTGAAGGACCGCGCGTCCTCCGTGCGCTAAGATTGAGAGCCGGTCTTCGTCACGACACGGATCGGCCGCTCGGTGCACCGAGCGACAACCACCCGATGACCGGAGGGTACCACGATGACGAACCCGCTCCGTCAACTCGCAAGCTACGGCCAACGTTTCTGGTTGGACTTCCTGAGTCGTCCGCTGATCACTTCGGGCGAGCTCGCCCGGTTGATCGAGGAAGATGGCCTCCGCGGCGTCACCTCGAATCCGACGATCTTCGACAAGGCGATCGCCGGAACCGACGAATACGACCAGGAGATCGCTGAACTGGCCGCACAGGGACTGTCCGACGAGCGAATCTTCGAGGAACTCGCTGTTCACGACGTCCAGAAGGCCTGTGACCTGCTGTGGCTCGTCTACGAAGCCTCACAAGGGCAGGATGGCTTCGTCTCGCTCGAGCTCCCACCGGCACTCGCCTACGACACCGAACGAACGATTGCCGAAGCACGGCGGCTCTTCGCGAGGATCGACCGTCCTAATGCGATGATCAAGGTTCCCGGAACACCACCGGGTATCCCAGCGATCGAGCAGCTGATTGCTGATGGTGTCAACGTGAATGTCACCTTGCTCTTCTCGCTCGAGAACTACGAGCAGGTGATGGAAGCCTACCTGCGCGGACTCGAGCGCCGGCTGGTCGAGGGTCTCGCCATCGATCGGATCGCCTCCGTCGCGAGCTTCTTCGTTTCACGCGTCGATACGGAGGTGGATCGTCGTCTCGACCAGCTGCTGGAGCAGGAGCGCGATCCGGAGCGGAGAGTGCTGGTCGAATCGCTCAAGGGGAAGGCCGCGATCGCCAATGCGAAGCTGGCGTATCAGCGGTTCAAGCGCGTGTTCCTCGAGGGTGCGCGATTCGCCCGTTTGCGTGAACACGGCGCGCAGATCCAGCGCATCCTCTGGGCCAGTACCAGCACGAAGAACCCGGCTTACTCCGACGTCATGTATGTCGAGCATCTTATCGGCCCCTACACCGTGCAGACGATGGCTCCAGTCACAGTCGAAGCCTATCGTGACCATGGGCACCCGCGGCCGAATACCGTCGAGGAGGGAGTCGAGGACGCTGCCACAGTCCTTCAGCGGCTGGAAGAACTCGGTATCTCGTACACGGAGGTTACCGCCAAGCTGCAAGAGGATGGCGTGCGGCTCTTCGAGGAATCCTACGTGAGTGCACTCCAGCGTATCGCCGAGCGGCGACGCCACCTCATCGCCGCGAGCGAGCGCCGCGGAAGCTACCTCGGCGCGTATAGCCAGGATATCGAGCGCACCGTCGAGGAACTCGTCGCGGCAAAGGCGGTCGAACGCGTCTGGCAACGAGACGCTTCGTTCTGGACGGACGATCCGGAACGCCAGCGTCGTATCGCCCAGCGACTGGGCTGGCTGGCGATCGTCGACTGGATCCGCGAGCGACTCGAGGAACTCATTGTCTTCCGCCACGAGGTTCGCGAACGTCGGTTCGCACATGCGCTCCTGCTGGGTATGGGCGGGAGCAGTCTCGCGCCGGAGGTCTTCCAGCGTGTACTCGGAAACGACGCGGGGCATCCGGAACTGATCGTCCTCGACACCACCCACCCCGACACGATCAAGCGCGTGCGTGAACGCGTCAACCTCACCCAGACACTGGTCATCGTCAGCTCGAAGTCCGGCACGACGATCGAAACGACCAGCCTCGCCGCCTATTGGTTCGGCGAACTCGAACGCGAACTCGGTGACAGGGCTGGGAACCACCTCGTCGTGATCACCGATCCGGGTACTCCTCTGGAAGCATGGGCACGCAGCCATCAGGCCTGGCGGATCTTCCTCAACCCACCCGACATCGGCGGCCGGTACAGTGCGCTGAGTTACTTCGGGCTGGTACCGGCCAGTGTCATCGGCCTCTCGATCGAAGCGCTCCTCGACCGTGTGAATCCGATGGTCGAACGGCTGCACCGTCCGAACGGAGAGAACCCCGGTCTCTGGCTGGGAGCTGCTCTGGCGACACTCGCGCAGCTGGGCCGCGATAAGGTCACCTTCTTACTCGAACCGGCGGTCGCCCCGTTCGGCGACTGGCTCGAGCAACTCTTGGCTGAGAGCACGGGGAAGCAAGGAACCGGCCTCGTGCCGATCGTGCACGAGCCGCATCTCCCACCGGAGCAGTACGGTCCTGACCGCGTCTTCGTCGGCATCGATCTCGCCTTGCAGCCATATCAACCGACCGAAGCGCTCCTCAAGGCCGCCGAGACGCTCGGGCACCCGATCCTGCGTACACAGCTCTGGAACCTCTGGGAACTCGGTGCCGAAATGCTCCGCTGGGAGTTCGCCACCGCGATCGCTGGACGCGTGCTCGGTATTGACCCGTTCGACGAGCCTGATGTCCGCGCGAGCAAGGAACGCACCGCGATGCTCCTCGAGCATTACCGGCACTCCGGAGAACTCGTCCGTCCGGCAGTCGCGTTTACCGAGGGCTCCCTCACTGTCGCGGGGACCGAAGCGACCGATCTCCGGAGCGCCCTCACTGAGCTCTTCTCCCGAATCTCCTCCTCCGGCTATCTCGGTATCCTGGCCTTCGTGGATCCGAACTCGGACATGCTCGATCGGCTGCACACGATCCGCCAACTACTCGCGGAACGACTCCGCGTCGCGACCACGCTCGGCATCGGACCGCGCTATCTGCACTCGATCGGCCAGCTCTACAAGGGTGGTCCCGATACCGGTGTCTTCCTGCAACTCGTTAGCGAACCGGAGTACGATCTGCCGATTCCCGGTGAGCCCTATTCGTTCCGCACCTTGTTCCTGGCACAAGCCGACGGCGACTTCGCGGCGCTCACCGAGCGGCGACGACCGGTCCTTCAGATCACGCTCCGTGGCGACCCAGTCGCTGCGTTGGAACGCCTGGAGCAGGAACTGGTCGTCACTGCTGCGCGCTGAAGGAGAAAAACGGGAGAGGTCGACATGGAACTCGCGATCGTTGGACTCGGCCGGATGGGCAGCAACATGGCTCGCCGCCTTTTGCAGGGCGGTCACCGGGTCATCGTCCATAACCGAAGTCCTGAGCCGATCCGGCAACTGGAAACTGAAGGCGCGATCGGTGCCTATACCCCCGAGGAAACCGTCCGAGCCCTCACACCGCCACGAGCTGTGTGGCTGATGGTACCAGCCGGCGATCCGACCGAGCAGATGATCGAACGCTTCGCCCCCTTGCTGGAGCCCGGCGATATCCTGGTCGACGGAGGGAACTCCTACTGGAAAGACTCGGTTCGGCGTGCGACTCATCTGGAAGAGCGAGGTATCCGATTCCTCGATGTCGGGACGAGCGGTGGTATCTGGGGACTCGAGTACGGCTATTGCCTGATGGTCGGCGGCGACAAATCCGCTTTCCACCACCTGGAGCCAGCCCTCGCGACGCTCGCGCCGGAGAACGGATACCGGTATCTCGGGCCGGCCGGTGCAGGCCACTTCGCGAAGATGGTGCACAACGGCATCGAGTACGGCTTGATGCAAGCCTATGCAGAGGGTTTCGAGATTCTCGAACGCTCACCCTACGAGTACGACCTCGCTGAACTCGCCGCGCTCTGGAACCGTGGCAGCGTCATCCGCTCCTGGCTCCTCGAGCTGGCCGAGCGAGCGTTCCGTCACGACCCGCATCTCACCGCGATACGCGGCTATGTCGAGGATTCCGGCGAGGGGCGGTGGACCGTTCTCACGGCGATCGAAGAGGACGTCCCGGCACCGGTGATCACCCTTTCCTTGCAGATGCGTTTCCGCTCGCGGCAGGAAGATTCCTTCGCTGCCAAGGTCGTCGCCGCTCTCCGCCGCGAGTTCGGTGGCCACAGCGTCAAGCCTGTCGAAACCAGAGGGAGTGGGACGAGTCCATGACTGCGACCACGTTGCACAATCCGCTCCGCGAGGGACTTCGTTTCGAGCGCTTACCCGATCCCTGCATCATGGTCATCTTCGGCGCATCGGGAGACCTCACACATCGGAAGTTGCTGCCAGCCCTCTATAACCTCGCCTACGACGGCTTGCTGCCACCTGGGTTGACCGTCGTTGGGTATGCCCGGCGGCCATATACGGATGACGAGTTCCGTCAGGAGATGCGCGCCGCGGTCGAGCGCTTTTCCCGGCGTCAGCGGATCGATCCCGACGTCTGGCAGACGTTCGCCCAAGGACTGTTCTACTTCAGTGCGGATTTCAACGATCGATCCGCCTATCCGAAGCTGGGCGAGGAACTCGAGCGGCTCGATCGAGAGCGAGGCACCTCCGGTAACCGCATCTTCTACCTCGCAACCCCACCTGATGCCTACGAGACGATCACCCAGCACCTCGGTGAGAGCGGCCTCGCCCAACCGAGCCAACCAGGAAGCTGGGTGCGCCTGATCGTCGAAAAGCCGTTCGGACACGATCTCGAGAGTGCGATCGCTCTCAACAACCATCTCCTCAAATATTTCCGGGAGGAGCAGATCTATCGCATCGATCACTACCTCGGGAAAGAGACGGTGCAGAACATCCTCGCCTTACGCTTCGCCAACGGGATTTTCGAACCGATCTGGAACCGCAACTACATCGACCATGTCCAGATCACCGTTGCCGAAACGATCGGCATCGAAGGACGAGGTGGCTATTACGACCGCGCCGGAGCGCTTCGAGACATGGTGCAGAACCATATGCTGCAGCTTTTGAGTGTTGTCGCTATGGAGCCACCGATCGCTTTCGAGGCCGATCCGGTACGCGACGAGAAGGTCAAGGCACTGCGGGCGATCCGTCCGATCCGACCGGAAGAAGTGAATGAGATCACTGTCCGCGGTCAGTACGGTCCGGGGTTCATCGGCGGTCGGCCGGTTCCCGGATATCGGGAAGAGCCGCGAGTCGCCCCGAACTCGATCACCGAAACGTACGTGGCGCTCAAACTCTTCATCGATAACTGGCGCTGGGCAGACGTCCCCTTCTATTTGCGCACCGGAAAGCGGCTTCCACGACGCGTCACCGAAATCGCGATCCAGTTCAAGCGCGTTCCGCACCCGCTCTTCAAGGGAATGATGACCTCCGGTGTCGAGCCGAACTGGCTGATCATCCGCATCCAGCCCGACGAGGGAGTCTCGCTCCATATCGCTGCCAAGGTACCCGGGCCTCGTATCCGGCTGCGCACCGTCACGATGGGGTTCCTCTATGGCACGTCATTCCTGGTGCAGTCGCCCGATGCGTACGAGCGCTTGCTGCTCGACTGCATGCTCGGTGACTCGACGCTCTTCACACGACGCGACGAAACCGAGGCTGCCTGGGTACCGATCACGCAAATTCTCCGCGGATGGGCCGAATTGCCGCCGCCCGAATTCCCGAACTACGATGCCGGAACGTGGGGACCACCCGAGGCCGAACTGTTCATCGCTCGTGACGGCCGTCGCTGGCGTCGTCCCTAGGAGTGCGACCCGGGGAGGTGCACGATGAACGCACCACCAGCTGTCCCAGTCGACATCGAGGCGATCGAGCGGGAACTCGCTCGGCTCTGGCAATCGCCCCCGTGGGCTGACCGACGGAACGAACTCGCCCTCAGCCGGACGAGTGTTCTGACGCTCTTCGTCTACGCACCGGATAGCCAGCGAGCGGCCTGGGCCCGAGAGGTGATCGGTCGCCTCTCGACCCACCATCCCTCCCGGGTCGTCCTCTTCCTCGCCAATCGCTCGACATCGCTCGAGGAACCGACCGTCAGTATCCAGTGCGATCTCGGAACCGCAGGCCGCTATGCCCCCTGTTACGAGCAGATCACGATCACCCTACCGGACGAAGGGATCGAACTCCTACCGAGCCTCATCATGCCGCTCGCCTTACCCGACCTTCCGGCTTTTCTCTGGTGGCTCGGCCCCCTACCGTGTCACGATCGTCGCTTCCCAGCCGTCGCCCGGACGGTCGATCGCCTGATCTTCGACTCGTTGGAAAGCCCTCACCCCATCGCCGATATTATCGCCACGCGTCGGCTTATCCAGCAGGTTGCTCGGAGCACTGCCGTCTCTGACCTGAACTGGGGACGCCTCGGTCCGTGGTTGGAAACGACAGCTCGGATGTTCGATATCACGCACTGCCGGTGGGCTCTGGAGTCCATCGTCCGCGTGGAGCTGCGCTACGGTCACGGCAGAAGTAATACTCCCGACAATCCGACGCAACCGCTCCTCTATCTCGGCTGGATGGCGAGCCGACTCGGCTGGCGACTCGCTGCGAGTGACCGACGCGATCCGACCTGGATCCTCGAATTCACCGCTCCTGGGCACCGCCAATTGCAGTGGGTCCTATTCCCCGAATCCTGCCCCGCTCTGTTTCACGGTCAGCTCCTCCACGTCGCTTTCACAGCCGAGCACGACCACGACGCAGCGAACTTGACGATCGACCTCACGGGTGGTAGCGATCGGCACGCAACTCTCCGTCTCCGCGTTCACGATCGGACCCATTGTCTTTTGGAACACGCCTTCCACCACCACCTCCTCGACCTCCAACGCTTGCTCGTCGAAGAACTGCAGGAGACCGGACCGGACTGGCTCTACGAGCAAGCACTCGACGAAGCGACAGCGCTCGCCGTGGAGCTTCGGAAATTGGAACGAGCGCAACGCGGACACTGAACCTATGGCATGCGAAATCCGCATTTTCGAGAACGAGCGTGCGGCAGCCGAGCACGCAGCCGAGTACATTACGACGATTCTCGCTGCGGCGATCGCGCAGAACGGACGCGCGTCGGTCGCCCTGGCAGGCGGTCGCACTCCACGGCTTCTGTACCGATTGCTGGCTGACCCTCCGTATCGTGATCGCGTTCCCTGGCAAGCGGTCGATTGGTTCTGGGGCGACGAACGGCTCGTACCACCCGATCATCCGGACAGCAACTATCGGCTCGCTGCCGAAACGCTCCTGAACCGGTTACCGATCGATCCGGACCGCATTCATCGTATTCCGACCGAACTCGGTGCAGAAGCTGCAGCTGTTGCCTACGAACGAACACTCCGAAGTCTTTTTGGCACGCACGAACGCGACATTCCCCAGTTGGATCTCGTCCTGCTGGGCATGGGTGCGGACGCGCATGTCGCCTCCCTCTTTCCCGGAACGAAAGCACTGCACGAGACCGAGCACCTCGTCGTTGCCAACGAGGTACCAGCGCTCGGCACCGTCCGCATTACCTTCACGCCACCGCTGATCCGCGCGGCACGACACGTGATCGTCCTGGTAACTGGCTCGGAAAAGGCAGCGGCCGTACGCGCCGCACTCGAAGAAACGGACGACCCGGATCGCGTTCCCGCCCATATTCTGCGCGGAGCGCATGGCACGGTCGTGTGGATCCTCGATCGGGCTGCAGCCCACGACCTCTCCCTGAGCACCGGGCCATGCCCGTAGACCGGCGGAGAGCGATACGCCTTCCGGCCTCTCGTCACGACAGGTACGATCCTCGTCCGCTGCACACGGTTCACGGTGGCACCAAACCGACCCGCCATCGGCTTTCGCTCCCCGGTCGAGGATCGGAGCTTTCCTGACGTTCCGATCGAACCAGTTCGGTATCCTTGCGCGTTGGACGACAGTCGTGCTCGTGCCGGAAGGTTGGCACCAGCATCATGGAACGATGGCTTCCGATCCTGAATACCGCCCTGATCGTGATCAGCGGTCTGAGCGTTCTCGTTGGCTACGTCGCAATCCGGAGGCACCGCATCGAGGTGCACCGAACCGCGATGCTCACCGGCACCGTGTTCGCCGCACTCTTCCTCGTCGTCTATGTCCTACGCTACTTCTTGCTCGGTACGAAGCTCTATACTGGGGAGGGATGGGTGCGCATCGTTTACCTGTTCATCCTGATCTCGCACACCATACTCGCCACTGCACTCGGACCACTGGTGCTCGTGACGCTCGCGCGCGCCCTACGACGACAGTTCAGTCGGCATCGCGCAATTGCCCGTATCACGCTGCCCATTTGGCTGTATGTTGCGGTGACTGGCTGGATCATCTATGCGATGCTCTATGGGTTGTGACGCGCGTTGCCGCTCGATTCCACGCGCTTTTGGCCGGTACCGATGTGCACCGCGGGTGCATCCGTCTGTCACACGTGGGCCCCTGTCCCTCTGCTTTCCCTGGCACCGGACCAGTCCCGCACCCGCTGGCGCCAGCTCGACCACCCCGCACAGCGTTCGTGAGGCGAGGCGATGACGATGACACACGCTCGAGTGCAATCCCCAACGCAGCCAGTCGCGCCGCCGGAGGATCGGGCAATCGAGGTCGAAGCACTCGTCAAGCGCTATAGCGGTCGCGTCGTCGTCGATCATTTGAACCTGACAATCTTTCGAGGCGAGCTGTTCGCCCTGCTCGGTCCGAACGGAGCCGGCAAAACGACGACGATCGAAATCCTCGAGGGTTACCGCAAGCCGGACGAGGGTTCTGTCCGCGTGCTCGGCCTCGATCCCTGGCAGGATGCCAGTCGCTTGAAACCGCGCATCGGCGTCATGCTGCAAAGTGGTGGCGTGTATCCGGCCGCGACCCCAGAGGAGGTCATGGAACTCTTCGCGACCTACTATCCGGATCCGGAAGATCCGGACGAATTGCTCCGTCTCGTCGGTTTGGAGGAAGTCGCTAGGACACGCTATCGCTACCTTTCAGGCGGCCAGCAGCGGCGACTCGCGCTCGCTCTGGCACTCATCGGGAAGCCCGAGTTACTGTTCCTCGACGAGCCGACGACCGGTATGGATCCCCAGGCACGCCGGCTCACCTGGTCTTTGCTCGAGGAACTGAAGCAGCGTGGTAAGACGATCGTCCTGACGACGCATTTTCTCGAGGAAGCCGAGCGCTTAGCCGATCGCGTCGGCATCATCGACCACGGCCGCCTCCTCGTGCTCGCGACACCGCACGAGTTGATGCGCCACGAGGCCGACCAGGTCACTCTGAGTGCTGCTCAAGCGATCGAACCGGCCGAACTCCGGCAATTGCCCAGTGTCCGTCAGGTCCAGGCACTCGGCAACGGACGCTACGCGCTCGAGACCGACAGCCCGATGGATACGCTCGTCGAAGTGACGAGCTGGGCTCGCGACCGCGGCATCCTGCTGCTCGAACTCCGCGTCGGTCACCAATCACTCGAAGAAGTGTTTCTCCACCTGACCGGCAACGGGTTACGGGAGTGACGGTATGCACGCGTTGCTGGCACAGGCACAGATGGAACTCCGACTCACGCTGCGCAGCGGAGAAGGGCTGCTCGTCACGCTGATCGTCCCACCGGCGCTGCTCGTCTTCTTCGCAGCACTCCATTTGGCACCGAGCGGATACACGCGTCCCATCGACTTTCTGCTCCCGAGCATGCTCGCCCTGGCAGTGATGTCGATCGGGCTGGTGAGCCTCGGGATCCGCACGGCGTACGAGCGCCACTACGGCGTACTCAAACGGCTTGGTGCAACCCCATTGGGACGCGGGCGCCTGATCGGTGCCAAGATCCTGTCCGTTCTCGCGGTCGAAGTGCTCCAGCTCCTCCTCCTGGGAGGTGCCGCCTTCCTCTTCGGATGGCGTCCCACTGGCGCTCTCGCCGTCGCACTGGTCACTCTACTCCTCGGCACAGCCGTTTTCGCCAGTCTCGGCCTCTTCATCGCTGGCACGTTCCGCGCCGAGACAACGCTCGGCCTGGCCAACGGCCTGTATGTCCTCTTCATCTTGCTCGGAGGCGTCGCCTGGCCGCTCGACCGGCTTCCCGGGCCGATCGCGCTCGTCGGGCTCGTCCTCCCCTCCAATGCGCTGGCGAGTGCGCTCCGGGCGTCGCTCTCACCGGAACCGAGCTGGCCCCTGCCCCAACTCGGCATGCTCGCTTTGTGGACCGCACTGATCCTGTTGGTCGCGCGACGGACCTTCCGCTGGGAGTGAAGGGAGAACGCGATTTAGGGTGTCACCACAACGAGGTGTTCGAGCGGCATCGTCCGCACCGTCGCGAGACCCATGTCGCTCGGCACCTTCGGTCGCACGCTGAGCTGCTGATTCTCCAAGCTGAAGCGCACGACCGACTCGCCGGTCACCGCCAGCCGCCCGTTCCCGAACGTGGCACCGGTGAGCGCCTGCAGTGCGTCAGCCAAGTGACGGAGTTCGTCGGCGAGACTGACAGTCACCATCAGACGATCGTCCTTGGGGCGTACGTTCCAGGATAGTGCGAGGTACTGCACGAGCCGTGCCGCCAGCGCGACCCAGACGCACTGCTCACCGTGAAAGTTGGCTGCTTCCATCTCGTATTCAGCGAGGCGCTCTGGACTGGCAAGATCGATGAGATATCGATCTCGCGAGCTCCGCGCCGCGAAGATGCAGTCCCAGCTCGGCGAGTACCGTTTGAGATCGATGACCGGTGTCCCATCCACGAAGTCGAGACGTGCCACCCGGAGCCGCCTTCCTTCGACGGAGAGTAAGCGCGTCGCGGTGAGCGCGATCGGATTCGGCCGGGCGACGGAACGGAGACCGAAGACACCGCGCCGACGTCGTGCTGGCTCGTACTCAGGACGGACCAGCTCGAGCCGGGCACGATCGGCATCGTGAAACCAGCCGAGCACCCAGATGTGCGTGTTCTCTTCGATACGAAGCAACCCCTCGGCGAACTCGGGGAAGACTTCGATTTCCGCTTCCACCCCTTCGGGCGGCATCATCCGCCGATCGGCGATCGGTGAATGGACGATGCCGATCGGGACGAGCTGGAACGCCGTTTGGGTCACCGCTTCTGCCTCCGTCCTCGCTCAGGCGCCTGCCCGGGCCTCCACCGTGATACGATGCCAGCCGGTCGCGCCGTCCGGTAGTGGGGGACGCTCATCCTCCACCTGCAGGTTGCCTTGTCCATCCCAGGCTCGCACGACGAGGCGGTACCGGCCAGGGGCCGGAGGCTGCCACCAGGTCCACCAACGGACCCACGAATAGGGCGACAGCGGTTGCTCCCGCTCCGCTTCCCGCCAACTCTCCCCGCCATCGGTCGAGAGCTCTATGCGCGCGATACCTCGATCACCAGCGAACGCGATGCCACCGATAAAGACTTCGCGACCGACTGGTACCGTCGCACCACCACGCGGCGTATCGATCCGAGAGTGAATCTGGACGATCGCCACATCGCTCCAGCCGCGCTGCTGCCAGAATCCACGATAGTCCGTCGGACTCAATTCGATACCGGTGATCCACTTCACATTCTTCATGCCATAGATCCCGGGAACGACCAGTCGCAGCGGGAAGCCATGCTCCCGCGGCAGCGGTTCCCCATTCAGCGCGTAGGCGAGCAAAACGCTCGGCTCCAGCGCGAGGGAGAACGGGATCGAATCGCTGTACCCGTCGGCTGCAGTGAACACGACATCGACCACCGGTTCGATCGGCCCTGCCTCGAGAAGGATGTCGCGTAACGGTATCCCGACCCATTCGCCATTACTGATGTATGGTCCCCAGACGTCGTTGCTGATGCATTCCAGTGTCACGATCTGCCGCGTCGCCGGGCGCTGCCGCAGGGCAGCCATATCGAGGACGAGTTGCCGCTGTACCTGCCCCCGGACTTCCAGGCGCCAGCTAGCCAGCGAGACGTCAGGATCGCCGAGATTCTTGGAAACGACGTAAAAATCACTGATCGGTGTGAGCGGTGGTGGCAACCCCCGCTCATCGACGGCGGCCGGTGGCTGCGAACGTGCGCGGAGTAGCCAGAGGGCACGGGCTGCGCCGACTGCACCGACTACCAGCCCGAGAGCAGCGAACCCTCGGACAAACTGTCGCCGTCCGACCTGCTCGCGTACAGCTCCCGGCTCGGTGACCGCGACGAGTCCGATCCCCAGCAGCATCGTATCCGCGAGGGAGACCGCGAGCAGGAATGCATGCGTTGCCGAAGCAAAGACCTGTAAGAGCCCAACAGCACCCGCGTAGACCACGACCACCGGTACGCGGCGCTGCGGGCTGCTCCCAGCCAAAACCACCACAGCACCGGTCGCGACCGCACCGACGAAGAGCAGGGCGAGGAGCGCGGCCACTTTCGTCCAGGCTTCCCCCGATCCGAGTGCCCAGTTCTGGACGCCCAGCGGCACAAGCCTCGTGAGCCCCTCGAGCAGTCGACCCACGATCCCGGGATGTCCGAACCCGAACTCGGCAAGGAGCGCCACGATGCCCCAGAGGAGACCGACAACCGCCCCCTGCAGGAACAACGAGACCGCTCGCCCCCTGCTCATGGTTGTATCCTCGCTTGCGCCCGTTCGATCACTGCCAACAACGCCTCGACGTCCAGCGTGTCGAGGCGCTGGCGCGCGATCTCTCCCTCGTCACGCTCAGCGACCACGTAGACGGTCCCCACGCGGAGTTGCAGTCCAGGATACGCTGGATGGACGAGGAAGGTGAGGGCGCCCGTCCTCCGGGCAACTCGGAACCCCGCTCGCTCCAGCTGGTCGATAACGAAATCCGGAGAAGTCACTAAGCTACCTCCTTCACTCAAGTGTAGCGGTTCAGTGCGTACGGGCCTCGGAACAGCCGGAAGCAACAGAATCGGAATAGGAGTAGGTCCACACCGTCATCAACGCTGCGGGGATGGATTCGAGCACGATACCGATCCCGCCTGCGGTACAATGCGGTGGGGCATCGCAGGTCGTGCATGGCTCACGAAGGATCGGCATATGTCGGACCACGACCAGGATGTTGTTACAGCACCTGATCTCCCGACGGAATTCAGTGAGATCGAAATGCGCTGTCCGCCTTGTAATGCCGTCTGGTCAGCACCCGTCGCCCGGCGAGTGAACGTCCGAACGCACCCAGACGCACGGCTGGGCATCCTCCTCAAGACGATGCATTGGACACGCTGTCCCGTCTGCAAGCAGCCGCGCGCAATCGATACGATTTTCGAATACTACGATCCGGACCAGCGGCTTCTCGTTCAAGTTCGACCGGAGTGGGAATATCATGCTGGCGGTGGCGAGGACTGGTACTGGGCACGCTACGAGGATCTCGTCCTGAAGTATCATGACGTCGATGTCCGTGTCGACGTCGTCTTCGGTCTCGATCAGCTTATCGAAAAATATCTCGGTGGCGAAGAAGCGGTACGAGAAGCGCGTGAACGCTGGGAAGCCCGTCGGAAAGCTGGGGAGGACTGATGACGCGTCCACTCCCGGTGCCAGTGTCCGAATTTCCCGACAAAACGAGGCAGGCTGTCGCGTCGCTCGGCCGAGCGCGTGACCTGGTGCAGCGGGCCGCGCCGCTCGCGCCTGTGGTTGGGGAACTGGTGCACCGGTTGGCGCGGCCTGAGCGCGTGCCGCGTCCACCCTCGACGGAGGGATTCGTCCTGGTCGAGGCGCTCAGCATCCGGCTCCTCGAGGACGCGGACGGTTCCCGTCTGTGGGAACTGGAGCACGTGAGTATGGAAAAGCCCCGGCGCCGCGGGCTTCCGGGGCGATGGCTACTCGGAGTCTCCTGCCTCAGCCTACTGGCCTGGGCAGTAACGCGATCAGTCCGTCTCGATCTCCTGTTCCAGCGGCCGGAGCGATAGGCTCACGCGTTAGGACTCGCGCAGCTCGCGCTCGTGCACCGGGGCAGCGCCCTGTTCTACTGCCCGCAAGCGATCGCCGGTCTCTTCAGCCAGAACATGCGCTGCTTCTTCGGCAGCCTCGACCTCTTCGGCCTCCTCCACCACCACGACCACCACATCCGGGTCCGTGTCGAGCTCGACTCCCGCGGGGAGCGGAATCTCACCAGCGTGAATCGCGGTGCGCTCCGGCGAGAGGAGACCGAGGTCGACTTCGATATGCTCCGGCACGGCAGTCGGCAAAGCCCGGATCGCCAGCTCCGGCGTCTGAACCGTCACCACACCGACCACGTCCGGTGACACCGACCCGACGGTGACGACCGGAACTGTCACCGTCACCGGTCGTGCCAGGTCCGGCGCGTAGAACTCGACGTTCAGGATTTCGCGCGTCACTGGATGGACGGCGACTTCCCGGATGAAGACGGGATACGTTGTGCCATCGACGACGAGATCGACCAGGCGAGCCAGGCCAGCCTGGTGATAGACCCGTTCAAAATCGCGCGTATCGAAAGCGATCGGCAGGGGTTCGGACACGACCGGCCCGGATATGACGCCCGGAGTCTTACCCTGACGTCGAACTCGCTTCACCTTCTTCCCGATGACTTCACGGCGCTCACAGGTGATTACAGGATGCTCTGCCATCGCTGCTCGCTCCGTCCCTCGATCGATGCGTCCCCCACGTCTCCACTTTCCAACTTCGCTAGCCTACACGACGGGAGCCAGAACGCCAAACCCATCGATGCCGCGACTGACGAGCCTGCCAGCGGTCCAACCGGTACCTTCTCCGCCCTGACAAGTTACACGACGCGATCCGGATGACTGAAGATCTGCAGGCACATCGGTACCGCGAATGCTCCTCTGCCACATGATTCGCCAATCCCCTAATGGACCACCGTTCGGATGCCGATCATTCGTGATCAGCACGGTGCATGCTCGGTCAGCGCTCGGTGAAGTGCAGCGGAGCGCAGTATCGGGACCATCTGGCCACCTCGTTCATGACTGATCGGCTAGGCTACCGCCGTTTCCGGCATCCGGCGGACGCGGTAGCTTTCCAAGACGAGAGGAAGCGAGCTGTGGAGTCGTCACCAGAACGGGCGAGTTCGTCGCAGCTACCAGCGACAGAGCTGCTGCTCCACGCCATCGCCGCCGCGCGGACAGTCGGGATCGTCTCCGGAGTGACGCAACTCACGGCAGGGGAGCGGGATCTCGCGGCACTGCATGTCCTCGTCATTCTCGGACCACAGCGAGCCAGCGATCTCGCCAATATGTTCCGCATTTCGCGCGCTGCTGCGACCCGACTGATCGATAGTCTCGAACACGCTGGCCTTGCCCACCGCGAGCCCGATCCGCGCGATCGTCGCGCTGTCCTCGTCAGTGCGACCCCTACCGGACGTCTCGTCGCCCTCGCTGAAATCGCACCCGCCGCTGTCCTCGCGCAGGCGATCGACGAACTGACCGATGCCGAACGCTCAGCGCTCGTCAATGGGCTCCAGGCACTGCTCGCACGGCTTAGTCAACGCTTACCGAGCGGTCGTCATGCAGCTGGAAGGGCCGACCGACATCGCTCGAGGAGCGGGAACGCGACACCGCAGAGCGCGACCGCTGCCCCGATCCAGAGAGGCCACCCGCTGTCCGCTCCAGCACGCTCGCTGAGCCAGCCAGCGACCAGCGATCCCCCGATCACACCGAGTGAGTACAAGGCATAAAAGACCCCGAAGGCGCGGCCTCGTTGTCCAGGTTCGGTACGGCGAGCGACTTCGGTCGTCAGAGCAGGGAAGAGGAATCCGAAGCCCAAACCGAAGAACGCTGCACCGCTGAGCACCGCGCGCTCGACGGTCGAGACGGCCGATCCCGTACCGGCGAGACCGAGTCCGATGGCGATCGAGAGCGAGCCGATAGCAGTTCCGAGCCGCCAGGCTCGCCGAATGAGACGGCTCGCGATCGGGCTCACCATCACTCCGGCTGCAACCAGTCCGTAGGTACTGAACGCCGCGCCACGAATCGAGGGAGCGATACCCAGGGCATGAAGCTGTTCGGGGAGTCCAGTCACGAAGGTGCCGAGTGCGAAGGCGAAGAGCAGAAGAGCACCGTACGGAACCGTCAGAGCACGAAGGGCCGTCAGTGCACTGGATGGTGACTGCGCGCGGCCACCACGAGCTGACTCGAGGCGCCGAAGCGATCGACCGGCGGCCAACACGAGCGAACCTGCCACAGCGAGGACGAGCGCGTCGAGAAGGAAGACCGTCGCGAATCCAGTTCGCTCCTGCACGATACCAGCGAGAGCAGGAGCGATGATCGCCGCGAGCGCGATGACTGCACCGTTCGCTCCCATCGCACGTGCACGGCGATCTCCCTGAGCCAGGTCACCCGACAACGCGAAGGTTCCCGGTGCGAGCGCTGCCACCGTCAATCCGTGGAGCAACCGGAGGCTGAGAAGCTGAGCTGGTGTCCGGGCGAGCGTGTAGGCAGCGACGACAGCGGCGGTGGTGAGAGCACCGGCGACGAGCAGTGGGAAGCGACCGAAGCGATCGAGCGCGATACCGGCTACGACGTTTCCCAGGAGATTGCTCACAGAATACGCAGCGACGATCGCTCCGACCAGCGCTGGAGAGGCACCGAGCGCGGAAGCATAGGGAGCGGCGATCGGATACTGGACGAACAGGTCGAAGAACGACGCGAAGAGCAGCAGGCGCAAGACCCAAAAGCTCCCAACCGGCACCTTTACCTGAACGTGCTGCATCACCTGCATCCCGTCGCCTCTCACCTACCCAAACTCGATCATACCTGATCACAGTGCAGTGAGCAGAAAGCGAATCAGCAACGGACACGTTTCGATTCGCTTTCGGCACATGATTGGCTGTCCATAACGACACGATTCTGCTCGATACCGGGGCAAGAGGCTCGGAACGGCCAGTTGACGACGCAGACAAGTTTTGCTATAGTGTGACTGGCCGTTCAGTAGAAGTGCGAATGAACCATCAGGAGGAGGCAACCGTGGTGAGCACGACGAGCGCTGCACGCGAGCGGGTTCAAGCAGCAGCGGAGCGATTGTTCGCGGAACGTGGCTACAAAGCGGTGACGCTCCGCGATATCGCGCAGGAACTCGGGATTCGCCAAGCGTCCCTGTACTACCATTTTCCAGGCGGGAAAGAGGAACTGTACGTCACGGTCACTGAGCGGAACCTGCGGGCCCATCGTGACGGTCTCGAGCAAGCGATTGCCAGCGCTGGGGCGTCGTTAGAGTCGAGCCTCCGGGCAATCCTGCAATGGCTCGCAGCTCATGCACCGGTCGATGTCGGCCGAATGCTGCTGGCAGACCTCCCAGCTATCTCGGAGGAACCGCGCAAGCGGCTCACCGAGCTGGTGACCGAGTGTCTGGTCCAGCCGATCGAACAGCTCCTGAAAGCAGCGCACGAGCGCGGAGAGGCACGGTCGGTTCAGCCGCGCTTCGCGGCCCTCGCGATTCTCTCGCTGGCCGAGGCATTGCATGCGCACGCGCGGCTAACCGGGAAGGAGGCGACCGAGCTCGTCGAGACAGCCCTTCCCATGCTGCTCGACGGACTCCGTGCCTAGAAGGCTGATCGCTCCGGGCGATCGATGAACGAGGGGGAGCGCCTCACGCGCTCCCTCTCGTTTTCTTACGCGCAACGATAGGCTGCAGTACGACCGTGTCAGCCGCCCCTCTCAAGCACTAGACACGCTGTGTCCTCCGTCGACGTCGTGTCCTCGCTGGGCCGTCGCCTGGCAGGTACGCTCCTGTCCGATCCCCATCGCGGTTCGCGTGGCTGTGCAGCGTCTCGCCTCGCGTTTCCACAGGATGCCCCGTC
The DNA here is from genome assembly GCF_026241205.1 of Thermomicrobium sp. 4228-Ro. NCBI lineage: Bacteria > Pseudomonadati > Thermomicrobiota > Thermomicrobia > Thermomicrobiales > Thermomicrobiaceae > Thermomicrobium > Thermomicrobium sp. 4228-Ro. The sequence goes on along the minus strand of NZ_JAPFQM010000001.1, from coordinate 1,845,706 downwards.
AGCGGAACCGAGACAGTTCGTACCCAATACAATCTGGACATCCAGGGGCTTCGCGACCGACTGGTGCCTTGATCGCGAAGTCGATCGTCACTATACTGCTCGTTGCAGGTGCAGAAGGTCGCGGTGCGGATCTGGTCAATGCCCGTCACTGAGCGAGAGTCGAGAAGTCCGTTAACTAATTTTAGCTCTTTCGCCGCGCAGACCGCTCCGCCCCGGAGCCAGGTTCCGAGCGAACAGATCCTCGCTCGGTACGGACGGAGTTTTTGGCTCGCTAGCCGCTTTCTTCCGGCCGACATCCGCCGTGATGTCACGACTATCTACGCCTTCTTCCGTTATCTCGATGATCTCGCCGATACCGATACCGTCGAGCAAGGTCTCGCCGCGCAAGTTCTCCAGCAATGGTACCAGTGGGTCGTCTCGGGTCTCGCGTCGAGCAGTCCGGAGCCGACACTCGCCAAGGCGGTCGCTGGTGTCTATCGACGGTACCATATCCCAACAGCTTATACGGCTGACCTCATTTCGGGCATACTCTCTGATATCACGCCTCGCCAGATTCGCACCCGCGATGAGCTCTACCGGTACTGCTACCAGGTCGGCGGGACCGTCGGCCTGACCTTGGCACCCGTGCTCGGTGTTCGGTGTGATACTGGACAAGCTGCCGCGAACGCACTCGGGATCGCGATGCAGCTCACCAACATCACGCGCGATCTCGGTGAGGACCTCCGCCGCCAGCGCTTGTATCTCCCGACCGAAGACCTGTCCCGCTACGGTATCGAGCTGAGGAGCCTCTATCATCTCGCTCAGACGTTCAGCCCACCGACCCCGCAGCTCCAGATGGTCGTTCGCCTGCAGATCACCCGTGCCCGACAAATCTACGAACGAGCACGGATCGGCTACCGCTGTCTCCCCGAGCGGGTACGCTTCGGCATCATCGCTGCAGCAGAGATCTATGCAGCCATCCTCCGTGCCATCGAACGGAATCGTTTCGACACCGTCCGTGTCCGGGCCATTGCCGGGTATGACGACAAGCTCTGTGCATTGCTCCGAGCGTGGCAGGCTCATCTCGACCTACGGCGTCAGGGGGACCAACCGTGTCGAACCTGTGGACGATTTTGCGCAACTCGCTGAATGGACCAGAGCATCATCCCATTCGTCTGACAGGCCGCTCCCCAGTCTTCGTACTCCTGCACGGCTTCATGGGCACACCGCGGGAATGGTTGCCGCTCGCCCAGCAACTCAACCACGCCGGTTTCGCAGTTCAGGCACCCCTGTTACCGGGTTTCGGACCGGATCTACCAGAACTACCGCGCGTTTCGCTTCGCACCTGGCTCGACAGCGTCCTCACCACCGTCCGAGACTGTTCCCCTGCTCCAGTCATCCTGGTCGGCTTTTCCTTCGGTGGTGCACTGGCGACCATCGCAGCCTCTATCGTTCCACCCAGCCAGCTCGTCCTCCTCGCCCCGTTCTCCCGCTTGCCGCTGCCCTTCTGGTATCGTGCCATCGTCCCGGTGCTCGCACGGTTCACAGCTGGACCGCGACCGTTCGCCCGCATCGACTTCGACGATCCAGCAGTGAGTCGAGCCTTCTCCGGCTGGAACGCTACCCTGGATCTTTCCGACCCGATCGTCCGCCAAGAACTTCGTGCGGTCCGCTTTCCGTGGTCACTGCTGCGGACTTTGGATGAGACAGCACGGCGAGCCAGAGCCGCTGCATGCCGCGTAACGTGCCCAGTCACGATCGTCCAAGGCCGGGCTGACCGGACGGTGCGTCCGCAAGACACGCGTCGCTTCGCGCAAGCGTTTCGAACGCTTGAGGTCTATATCGAAACGTCCGGGGATCACCAGCTGGTCGACCCCACCCACCCAGCGTTCCGTCTACTCGAGAGACTGCTCATGGATCGTGGTGAAGGGTCGAGCGAATGAGCATGCGTTGGATGAGACTTCTGATCCAAGGAGCTGTCGCCTTCGGGCACGGGCTCGCGATCGTTCGCTTGGTCGACTCCGCCATCGAGAGTCGGAGGGTCAGGCTGGAACTCGCCCAGGTGACGCCTCCGGAGCGATCCGGATCCGTCGCACTGCTCATTCCGGTCTACAACGAACAACAACGACTCGCACTGTGCTTGGAGGGGGCGATCCAGCAACCGCCTGACCTCGTCGGAACGATCGTCATCGTCGATACGGGCTCGACAGACTGGACAGAAAGGGTGGTTGCTGCGTATCGCGCGCGCGACACACGGGTTCGCTGGCTGGAGGCCGGTGCACCACCGATCGGCTGGAACGGGAAAGTATGGGGGCTGCAGCGAGCCTGCCAGGAGGTCGACGCCGATTGGTACCTCGTGCTCGATGCTGACGTGCGGCCAGATCCCGCACTCGCCGAGCGCCTCCTGGCTGCGGCGCGGAAACTCGAGGCCGACTGTGTGAGCGTGGCCTTGACCCAGACACTCATGCCGGATCCTCTGAGTTGGCTCCTCCACCCCGCATTCCTAGCGACGCTGGTCTACCGCTACGGTATCCCCGGACAGGTCTTTTCGCAGTCCCACCACGTGCTCGTCAATGGCCAAGCGCTTCTCCTGCATCGCGAGACTGTCCAGCAACTGGACGGCCTCCGTGCCGTGGCCCGCGCAGTCGCCGAAGATGTCGCGATCGGGCGCCGACTCGCTCGACTCGGTTACCGAGTCGCATTCCTCGAACTGCGCGACGCTTCGTTCGTGACCATGTACCGAGATGGCAAAGCACTCTGGCGGTCCTGGCCCCGTTCTCTCCCGGCAACCGACGAGCAGCCGAGGTGGCGGAGCGTACTCGACTTTCTCCTCCTGCTGACGACACAGGCTGCGTGGTTCCCGCTTCTCCTGTTTAGCTGGCGCCAGCGATCGTTTCGACTGCTCGCGACCCTCGCAACTGCCGTGCGGTTCGGGATGGCGCTCGGGATGCGGCGTGCCTATCGGCCCTTGCAGTGGTGGTACTGGCTCGCACCGTTGGCGGACTCGCTGGTCGTCGCCCGGCTCGTCCAACAGGCCCTCGTCGGTACGCCGACCTGGCGTGGACGCGTCATCGAGAGGAGGAAACATGCGTAGGCTGTCACTTGCCTGGCTGTTGTATGCAGCATATGTGCTGGCGCTGGCTTTCGGTGTCGGCGGGATCGCTATCGCGCTCGAGAATCCCGAGCTCTGGGCCGATCTCGAGCTTGGGCGAGCTGTCTATGCCTTTGGCATGAAGTGGGGCGGCACTGCCTATATCGTTCTCGGCGCTGCTGCCCTCTTCGTGTGGGCCTGGCACGCGATCGGCCCGCGCAAGACGCTCGGCTTCTTCCTCGTGACGGTCCCAACTTCGCTCGCGGCCGAGTTGATCGGGACGAGCACCGGCTGGCCATTCGGCAATTACAGCTACACGTCCGGACTCGGCTGGAAGATTCTCGACCGTGTGCCATTCACGATCCCGCTCTCCTGGTTCACGGTCGGTCTGAGTTCGTATCTGCTGGCAATCGCACTCCGCAGCCGATTGTTCCCTCGTCTTCCCTCCTGGAGCACTGTTCCGATCGGTGTCTGGCTACTCGTCGTCTGGGATCTCGTGCTCGACCCAGCGATGGCACACGAGTCGATGCAAGCGCGCTTTTGGGTCTGGCACCAGAGCGGTGCGTACTACGGGATGCCGGTGATCAACTTCCTCGGTTGGGCATTGACAGGGTTCGTCTTCATGAGTATCAGCCGATGGATCTGGCGCCAGGAGCCTGAGCACTTCTCCGCCACGTTCCCGTGGGCCATTTACAGTGCCAACGTTCTCTTCGCGAGTGCACTCTGCGCGGCAGTCGGTCTCTGGGGACCGATCGCTCTCGCGGCTCTCGGAGGGTTCCTCCCAGCGACGATCGCGCTGCGAGGTCGAATCGGCGAAAAGGGGTCGCTTCCCCGTGCTGAACGGCGAGCAGCCAGAAACGCTCTCGCGGAAGACATGGCTTGGCGGTTTCTCGCGACTCTGGCACGGCGTACGCTCCGGGACCGCCGGCTCAAGACTCACGGACTCGATCTCGTGCCAGCCCATGGTCCGGTCGTGCTGGCTCCGCAGCATATCCATCACCTCGACGATGGTCGGATCCTGTTAGCGACCGTCCCACGGCCGCTCCGTTTCTTGGTTGCCCTCGACTGGGTACCCAACCAGCGATGGCGGTGGCTCATGGAGTTCCTGTGCCGCCTCGCTGGCTGGCCGGTGATCGTCCGCCCATCGGAGCGTGATCGCCCAGGAATACAGTACGGCACCACGGAAGCGCAGCTCCTGCTGGTTCGCGGCTTGCGTGACGCGATCCATCGAGTATCCAGCGGACAACTCCTCGTCGTGTTTCCCGAGGGGTATCCCGTCATCGACCCGCACCTTCCTGGGCGCCGGGCGATGGTCGGCGGGATGAAACCAGGCGCGGTCTGGATCGCCCAACAAGCCGCCCGTCGTCTCGCCACCGCCGTTCCCGTCATTCCAGTTCGTCTGATTCTCGAGCCCAGTGACACCCAACTGGTTTTCGAACCACCCATCTGGGTCAACGCCGACTCGTCGACCGACTCGATCGCGAAACTGCTCGCCGATCGCCTCGGGTTACATACGGACCGAGCCGCGACCGACATACGCGAGCCAGCTGTGGGAATCGTCGGAAAGGATCGTTGAGTGACGCACGTACTCGTTATCGGTGCTGGTATCGGTGGACTCGCCACCGCTATCCGCCTTCTCCACCACGGATATCGTGTCACGGTCGTCGAGGCGCTCGATCGGCTCGGTGGCCGTGCCGGTGTCCTCGAGCTCGGGCCCTATCGTTTCGATACCGGACCGACGCTGATCACGCTTCCGTCATTGCTCGACGACCTCTGTCGGCTCGCAGGAACGACGCTGGATGACGAGTTGCGTCTCGTCCGACTCACACCGGCCTACCGTATCCTTTTCAGCGACGGTGCGTGCTTCGACTATTGGGGCGAAGCCGAACGTGACGAAGCTGAGGTCGCCCGTTTTTCCCCCGACGCGGTACTGGGATTTCGTCGGTTGCTGACGGCAACGCAACGGATCTACGAACGAGCCTTCGAGGACCTCGCTCGTGTCCCGTTCGATCGACTGACGACCTTCCTCCGCATTCTTCCGGAGTTGTTGGCTGTCCGCGCGCACGAGAGCGTCTATCGCTTCGTCGGACAGTTCCTGCGCGAACCTCATCTCCGGATGGTTTTCTCGTTCCACCCGCTCTTCATCGGTGGCAATCCGCTCCGAGCCAGTGCGATCTACAGCATCGTCCCTTACCTCGAACGGCGCGAAGGCGTCTTCTTCGCCATCGGCGGTATGGCTTCGGTCGTCGCGCTCCTCGGACAGCTGGTCCAGCGACTCGGTGGCACGATCCAACTCAACGCTCCGGTCGAGCGGCTTCTGACGAACGGACATGGACGAGTGACCGGCGTCGTGCTGGCCGATGGCACCGGGCTCGCGGCCGACGCTGTCGTCGCGAACAGTGATGTCGCCACCACGATCCTCGAATTGCTCCCGGCTGCCGAGCGACCGAGACTGTTGGCTGCCTGGCTCCGCCGGGCACGCTATTCGATGAGCTGTTATCTCCTCTATCTCGGGATCGATCGGCAATTCGAGCAACTGCGACACCATACGATCATCATGCCGCTCGACTACGAACAACAGTTACGAGAGCTGTTTGATGGAAACAGCACCCTCTCGGAACTAGCGTTCTACTTGCACGCGCCAGCTCGCACCGATCCGACCTTCGCACCGCCTGGACACGAGAGTCTCTACATTCTCGTGCCGGTTCCGCATCTCGGGAAAACCGGTCCATGGTCTGAGGACCAACAGCACCGCTTTCGCGAGCGTGTCCTCACGACACTCGAATACGTCCACGGCTTGGAAGGACTGGGTCGGGCCATACGGGTTGCACGTGAGTGGACGCCCATGCATTTCTGGAAAGTCCTGCGAAGTTTCAAGGGTGCGGCCTTCTCGCTGGAGCCGACACTCCTCCAGTCCGCGTTTTTCCGACCGCACAACCGAGCGGGCATTCCTGGCCTGTACTTCGTCGGCGCCGGCACGCACCCGGGTGCCGGCATCCCAGGAGTCCTCCTTTCCGCGGCAGTGACCACGGGCGTCCTCTGCGAGGATATCCCGCCGAGCAAGAGCGTGTCCGTGATGGTGAACGAGAGACCGAGAGCAATAGGGGGACGGATCGATGCAGAGTGAACAAGACATGACTCTCTCCGTAGCCAAAAAAGAGATTCTCGTCGCTGAGGTGCTCGGTTTCTGTTGGGGTGTTCGCCGAGCACTCGACATCGTGCGTGCCGCCGCCCGCGAGCAACCGGTCGCTGCGCTGGGTGACATCATCCACAATCCGATCGTCGTGCAGCAGCTGCAGCAGGAACGGATCGAACCGATCAGTGAGGTCGCGCAAGCACAGGCGCGTGGCTTTACCACGGTCGCGATTACCGCCCACGGCGCACCACCCCAGCATTACCAGGAAGCGGCTCGCCACGGACTCCAAGTGATCGACACCACATGCCCGCTGGTCACACGCGTCCAGCGCCTCGCCCAAAAGCTCGCGGTGCAAGGCTATTTTCTTGTCATCTTCGGTGACGCCCAGCACCCCGAAGTCCGCGGTGTGCTCGGTTGGGCCGGGACCGAGCGAGCCTGTGCGGCGAAGCACCTCAACGATCTGCCGTGGGACGCACCGCGTGGCGGGTCCAGCGGAAAACAACCGCCGAGAAAGGTTGCACTGCTCGCCCAGACCACGAAACGGACCGAGGAGTTCATCGCTTTCGCGCACCAGCTCGCGAGCTGGGTTCTCCCGCACGGCGGCGAATTACGGGTGGTCAATACGATCTGCCAACCGACCTGGGAACGGCAAGAAGCCCTCGCTCGTCTCGCGCGCGATGTCGACCTCGTCATCGTGGTCGGCGGCCGGAAGAGTTCCAACTCAGCCCGGCTCGTCGAGGTCAGTCGTGCTCTCGGCACACCGAGCGTCCTGGTCGAGCGTGCCGAGGAGATCGAGCCTGCGCTCGTTGCGTCGGTTCGTCGGGTTGGCGTGACCGCGGGTGCTTCGACCCCGGACGAGGTCATCCTCGCCGTGATCGCTCACCTCGTCGATCTCGGCTTCGCTCCACCGGAACGACTCTGGCGCGCCGACGATCCGGATCTCGAGTCCCTCGAGGACTGACGGGACCGGTCACCGAGTGCTAGACTGCACCGTGCGAAATCGAACTGGTCGAGCGTCGAGAGAGGATCGCACGGTGCCCACGACAGTCGCGACGAACGGCATCACTCGCCGTGACCAGCGAGAGAAGATCACTGCCCTCGAACAGGAACTGCGCTGGCGTCTGGATGGCGAAGTCCGCTTCGACCTCTACACTCGTATGCTCTACAGCACCGACGCGTCCAACTATCAGATCGAGCCGATCGGCGTCGTCATCCCGCGTACCTACGATGACGTCCGTTGGACGATGGAGCTGGCTCGGAAGTTCGAGGTACCGGTCTTGCCACGCGGCGGAGGCAGCAGTCTCGCCGGGCAAGCGGTCGGGCGAGCGATCGTCATCGACTTCTCGAAGTACTTGAACCAGGTGCTCGATATCGATCCGGCCGGACGACGGGTGCGTGTCCAGCCCGGCATCGTGCTCGCCCAGCTCAACGCCAAACTCCGGCGCTTGGGGCTCATGTTCGGGCCAGACCCCTCGAGTGCGGACCGCGCGACCATCGGCGGTGTCATCGGGAACAACGCCTCGGGATCGCACTCGATCCTGTACGGTATGACGGCAGACCATGTCCTCGAGGCTCACACGTTACTCCCCGATGGCAGCGAACTGACCTTTTCCCCACTGACCTGGGAAGAAGCGGAACGCCGCGCCAGTACAACGACCCGCGAAGGAGCACTCTATCGCGAGCTCCTCCGGCTCCGTTCACAGTACGGTGAGGCGATCGCTCGCGATTTCCCCAAGCACTGGCGCCGGGCCAGTGGCTATGGTCTGCCGGTCCTCCTCGAGCCGCAGCTCAACGTGGCACGCCTGCTCGCCAGTTCCGAGGGTACCCTCGCGGTCGGCCTCGAGTACACGCTGAACCTCGTTCCTGTGCCGCGACTGACCGGGCTCGTGCTCGTCCAGTTCGATGACCTCGTCACAGCGATGGAGGCCACGCCGGCCTTCCTCGAGACGGGCCCCTCAGCAATCGAGTTGATGGACGGTCTGCTCATCCGGCTCACCCGCGAGCAACCAGGATACGCACACCGCATCGCTTTCCTCCGGGGCAACCCGGAAGCCCTCCTCATGGTCGAGTACTACGCTGAGACCGAAACCGAGCTCCAGCACAAGCTCCAAGCGTTGGTCCAGCTCGTCGAGCAGCGCAAGCTCGGACGGGACCCCATCGCCATCAGCGATCGGCAGCGCCAGGCTGACGTCTGGGCAGTGCGCAAAGCCGGACTCGGCCTGCTCTACAGTATCCGGGGCGACTACAAGCCGATCGCGTGTATCGAGGACGTCTCGGTTCCGGTCGAGCACCTGGCCGAGTATGTCCGCGAGATCCTTCGTCTCGTCGCGGAACACGGTACGAAGGCGGCCTTCTACGCCCACGCTAGCGCCGGCTGCCTCCATGTCCGTCCACTCGTCAACCTGAAGACAGCCGACGGCGTGCGCACGATGCGAGCGCTCACGGAAGGATCGCTCCAGCTGGCCAAGCGGTTCGGCGGTGTCTTGAGCGGCGAGCACGGCGACGGCCTCGCCCGTGGTGAACTCAATCCGCTACTCTTCGGACCGACGCTCTACCAGTGCATGCGGGAACTGAAAGCGGCGTTCGACCCGCTCAACTTGCTCAACCCCGGCAAGATCGTCGACTGTCCACCCCTCGACCAGAACCTCCGGTACGGGCCGGATTATCGACCGATCGAGCCGAAGACGTTCTTCCGCTTCGAACAGGACGGCGGCTTTCTCCGCGCGATCGAGATGTGCAACGGTGCTGGCGTCTGTCGGAAGATCGGCAGCGGAACGATGTGCCCTTCGTACATGGCGACTCGCGACGAACGCGATACGACGCGGGCACGGGCCAATGCCTTGCGGAACGCGCTGGCTGGCCGCATCCTCGAGCCGCGCCACTTCACTGACCCGCGCACCTACGAGGTGCTGGATCTCTGCCTCGCCTGTAAGGCCTGCAAGACCGAGTGCCCGTCGAGCGTCGACATGGCGCGGATCAAGTCGGAGTTCCTCGCGCAGTATTACGCCGCGCACGGGACTCCGCTGCGTGCTCGCGCCTTCGGGCACATCCATCTGCTCAACCGGATCGGCTCGCGCACCGCACCGTTCAGCAACTTGCTGCTTCGCAGCCCGCTCAGTGCTGTCGGTAAGCGCGTGCTCGGTGTGCACCCAGCACGATCCCTGCCGGCGTTCGCGCGCGTACCGTTCGACCGCTGGTTCCGCGAGCGCCATGTGCCGCAGACCGATGGAATCCGCGGGCCAGTGATCTACTACCAAGACACATTCGCCACGTACAACTACCCGGAGATCGGTCGTGCCACCGTCGCTCTGCTCGAGGCAGCCGGCTATCAGGTGCTCGTTCTCGAACGCCGACGTTGTTGTGGTCGACCGATGATCTCCAAGGGGCTCCTGCGAGAGGCTCAGCGGCTGGCCCGAGAAAACGTCGCATTGCTCGCCCCGTTCGCGCGCGCGGGCATTCCCATCGTCGGAACCGAGCCGAGCTGCATCCTGACTTTCCGGGACGAATACCCGGATCTCCTCCCGAAGAGCGAGGATGTCGAGATCGTCGCCCAGCAGAGCTTCCTGCTCGACGAGTTCTTGGTCCGCGCGATGCAGCAGGACAACCTCTCCCTGCCCTGGAAACGAGACCGTGGACCGCGCGTCCTCTTCCACGGGCACTGCCATCAAAAAGCGCTCGTCGGGACCAAGCACGCATTGACGCTTCTCCAGGCAGCGGGTTGCGAGGCCGAGGAGAGTGGCGCGGGCTGCTGCGGAATGGCCGGCTCTTTTGGCTACGAGGCCGAGCATTATGCGATCTCGGAGAAGATCGGTGCCGACCGACTCTTCCCGAAGGTGCTCGAGCAACCGGCGGAGACGATCGTCGCGGTCATGGGCGTCTCGTGTCGCGAGCAGATCGCGCACTTCACGGGACGCCGACCGCTCCATCTCGCCGAAGTACTGGCCCATCGCCTCGAGAACGCGCAGCATGCTAGCATCGTTGCCGACTGAGGCTCGCTGTGAGGGCTCACGGTGGCATCACCGAACCGACGGCCTCGTTGGGAGGACACGCTCGGGACGATCCTCGCGACGGTCCGTTGTCAGCCCGATCGTCCCCCACCACCGCCCGATCGCCGGATCGCCGAGGAACTCGAGATCCTTCTGGGTGCCCGCAGAGAGCTGGGATCGGAGTACGATCCTGAACTCGTCGACGCCTTCCTCGTGCAGATCCAAGCAGCGATCGAAGAGCGTATCGACACCCTCTGGCACGAGCGCGAACGCCGACGCCGTCGGGCTGCCTTCGGAAAGGGACTCACGCTCCTTCTCGTCCTGATAGCAGCGATCCGGCTGACCCTCGTCGCTGGTTTCACTGCCGGCGCGACCGGCATCGCGGTCGTCTGGGTGGGGCTCGTCGTTCTCGTTCTCGCAGCAGGGTTCGCGTACCGCGTCTGACCTCACGCACCGATCGGTGCTGCACTGTCCTGGTACAGTCGTGCCCGGAGCGCCAGGAGGTCACCACGAAGCTGTTCGTCCTGGCGCAGTTGTTGTTCGATTTTCTCGATGCCGTGCAGGACCGTCGTGTGGTCTCGGCCACCCAGCCGCTGGCCGATCTCGACCAGCGACAAGCCGAGCTCGTCTCGCAGGAGATACATGGCCACCTGCCGAGGCACGACGATTTCCCGGCGGCGTCCCGGTCCCACCAGTTCGGCGAGCGAGACCCGGTAGTAGTTGCACACCGACTGGAGCACCAGCTCGGGCGTGAGCTGCTCGCGCCGCCCGCGCGCGTCGCCGTCGCTCAGCGCCTCGACGGCGAGCTGCAAGGTAATAGGCTGATGCAACAGTTGCGACAACGCCACGATCCGATTGAGTGCGCCTTCGAGCTCGCGAATATTGCTCTCGACGCGGCGTGCCACGAACTCCACTACATCGTCCGGAATCCGAATGCCGAGTTCGCGTCCCTTTTCGATGAGAATGGCCTGTCGTGTCTCGAGATCCGGTGGCTGGATGTCGGCAAGCAATCCTCCCTCGAAGCGGGAGCGCAAGCGATCAGCGAGATCCGGAATGAGCCGTGGCGGGCGGTCGCTCGAAATGACGATCTGTTTGCCAGCCTGATAGAGCGCGTTGAACGTGTGGAAGAACTCTTCCTGAGTACTCTCCTTGCCAGCGATGAACTGGATGTCGTCGATCATCAGGATATCGATCGTGCGATATCGATTGCGGAACTCGTCCGTCCGCTGATGACGGATAGCATTGATGAGTTCGTTCGTGAAGACTTCTGACGAGACGTAACACACACGGAGCGTCGGGCGGTTTGCCAGTGCGCGGTGACCGATCGCATGGAGAAGGTGCGTTTTTCCGAGACCGACCCCCCCGTAGATGAACAATGGGTTGAACTTTTCACCGGGTCGGTCGGCGACCGCCAGTGCAGCAGCATGGGCGAGGCGATTGTTCGGGCCCACTACGAACTTCTCGAACGTGTACCGCGGATTCAAGCCATGATCAGGAGAGGGAGCCAAAGCGAGTTGCTTCGTTTGCGGTTCGGCACCATCAGCCGCCACCACACGGCGCTGGCTCTTGCGAGAGCTGGGCAGCACCTCTCCTTCTGCGCCGAGCACGGTGAATTGCACCGTGACCGGTCGACCGAGCAGGAGCGATAACGTCTCCTGGATATCCGCAGCGAATTTGCTGCGGAGCTGCTCAGCGGCGAAGCTCGATGCCGCAGCGATGGTCGCACAGTCGTCCTCGAAGGCGACGAGCTGGGTGTGCTTGAGCCACGTCTCGAAGTTCGCCCGCGACACGCGCTTCGCTAGGTCTCCCAGGGCCACTTGCCACAGCTGCTTCGGTCGCATGCCTGTCCCCCACGGGCGTGTACGTACACACGTACCTGGATCGTAGCATGGGTGCACTCTGCTGACAACCAGTGCCTCCGAGGCACGAGCGAAGACGCCGAGCCGGGCGCGTGCCCGGCTCGAACGCGGGAAGGGGAGGGGTGGAGCGGTGTGTGCGGATATGACCATCGACACCGGAGCCACCACCATTATACGTCAAGCTACCGCCAGGAGATCGGGCGATCGAACCAGTCGAATTCCTCAAATAGTTTGACGCCGTCGAATCAGTGACGTAGACTTCGCTGCTGTGTGTGCAGGACGGGAGGAAAGAATGCATGACCGCGATCAGCTGATCGAGATGATCATTGAGGGAATGCGCGACATCGTCGCCTATCTCCATCGGCGCAGCCCGCCACCGTTCGATGCGCTCGACCTCACGATGGCGCAGCTCAAGGTGCTGTTCGCTGTCAGCTGTGGCGGTTCGCTCACGATCAGCGAGATCGCTGAGCGACTTGGCATTAGCCTGCCGACGGCCAGCCACCTCGTCGACCGTGTCGTGCAACTTGGGTTGGCCGCACGCCGGGAAGACGAACGCGATCGCCGGCGAACGCTCGTCGAGATCACCGAGCGCGGGGACGCGCTCTTGCGGCAGGTTCGCCAAGGCAACGAACAGCCGTGGCGAGAGCTCCTCGCCGAGCTTGCCGCAGATGACCTCGCAGCCTTGCTCCGCGGTGTCCAAGCGCTCACGACGGTCGTCCGACAAGCACGCACGGGTAGTCAGGTCTGAAGCAGGAAAGGACCGAATGATCTATGGAAACGCAGACGATTGCCCCTTCGGTGGAACGCGCGCATGCCCCGGAACGACACCGCCTCGTGCTCATCCTCCCCGGCCTACTCCTGGGCATGCTCCTGGCTGCGCTCGACCAGACGATCGTCGGCACAGCCATGCCGCGCGTCATCGCCGAACTACGAGGCCTCGAGCACTATGCGTGGGTCTTCACTGCCTACATGCTGACATCGACCGTCACCGTCCCACTCTACGGCAAGCTTTCCGACATCTACGGACGGAGAACCTTCTTCCTGTTCGGTATGGTCGTGTTTCTCCTCGGCTCTGCTCTTTCCGGGATGTCGCAGAGCATGACGCAGTTGATCCTGTTCCGAGCCCTCCAGGGCCTGGGTGGCGGCGCTCTCTTCCCCATCGCAATCGCAATCGTCGGTGATCTGTTCCCACCGGCGGAGCGCGGGAAGTGGCAGGGGCTCTTCGCAGCCGTCTTCGGGTTCAGTGCCATCATCGGGCCGAGCCTCGGCGGCTGGATCACGGACCACTGGGGCTGGCGTTGGGTCTTCTACGTGAACATGCCGATCGGCCTGCTCGCGTTGCTCACGACCGGTCTCACGATGCCCAAGCTGGCGAGTGGACGCCAGCATCGTATCGACTACCTCGGTGCGGCGTTGCTTGTCGCTGGCGTGACGCCGATGCTGCTCGCCTTCTCGTGGGCCGGCACCGAGTATCCCTGGAGATCAGTGCGCATCATCGGGTTGTTTGTCGTGAGCGTTCTGTTCCTCGTCCTCTTCACCGTCGCGGAACTCCGAGCGACGGAACCGATCCTGGACTTGCGCCTCTTCAAAAATCGTATTTTCACGCCGACGCTGTTGGCTGCATTCCTCATCGCGATCGGGATGTTCGGAACCATCCTCTACTTGCCACTGTTCGTCCAGGCAGTGCTCGGTCGTACTGCGACCAATTCCGGCGCCGTGCTGACCCCGATGATGCTTGCCTTTGTTTTCTCGAGCGTCGTCGGCGGACAGATCCTTTCCCGCACAGGACGCTACAAGGTCCTCGCGATCGCCACCGTCGCAGTCGCCACACTCGGTATGTTTCTCTTGTCTCGCATGGATGTGAGGACGACCAACGCCACCGTCGTTCGCAATATGATCGTCCTGGGCCTCGGGATCGGGACCACGATGAGCCTGTTCACGATCGTGATGCAGAACGCGTTCCCCCCCGAGCGACTCGGTGAAGTGACCTCTGCCCTGACCTTCTTTCGCTCGATCGGTGGCACCGTCGGCGCTGCCATTCTCGGCACGGTGATGACGAACCGCTTTCAGAGCGAACTCGGTGGACGTATTCCGAACGAGATCCGCGCACTCGTCCCTCCTGAACGTCTGGCTGCCCTCGAAAATCCACAAGTCTTCATGAGTCCGGAGGCAATGCAACAGATGCGCCAGCAAGCTGCGGCTTTCGGCCCGCAGGGTCAGCAACTGCTCGATCTCGTGCTCAGCGCCGTCCGAATGGCGCTGGCGACGGCTCTCGACCATGTCTTCTTAACCGGCACGATCATTTTGGCGTTCGCTCTGCTTTGTACGATGTTGATTCCAGAGGTACCACTCCGTCGTTCGAATGCTCGGCCACCAGCAGCGCTCAGCCATTGAGGCATCGAAAGGAACTTCGATCGGGGAGCGAACCGATCGGAACGGGTTCGCTCCCCTCTCGTTGCTCTGCGTGCGAACTGACCGGGGGAGCGCTGTGCTGCCGAAACGACCTCCTGCACGATCGGCCCGAAAACGCTTCGGCTGCCCAATCGATAGCTCGTCCTGTCCGAGTCGCCTGCCCGATAACGCTCGCGCACTTGTCCAGTCTTGACTCGTCAGACGAGGCAGGAGTAAACTGTGGATCCGTGAGTCGGTTCGCTCGGGGAGCTGCCGCGTGGCTCGGATCGTGATGACACGTTCAGCTCAACGACTCGCTCGTCAACGACTCCAACCGTTGCGTGTTCCCCCGTGCCCCTCGATGATCGGGGTGTACTCCTTCTGGCCTCGGATCTGCGACTGTAGCCCTCGCTGACCTCCTCGTTCCGCTGAGCGAGCGGTAACGAACGATCCTCTGAGATTCCAACCGGCTACCGGCCTGCGCGTTGGAGATGTCCTGTGCGCGTTTGCTGGTGCTTGATATTGGGAGGACGAGCCGTATGGCAGTGCATATCCAGGCAACAGCCGTCAAGGAAGCGCTCAGCAACCTCGCAGCTGCGATCCGCGCGAACCCCAGCCTCGCGACCGGAACCACCGGTGTCCGTGTGCGCTGGTCCGGCGGAACGCAGGCGATCGGGCACGTCCGTTCGTTCGAGCCGCTGATCATCGACGAACCACCGGCCTTCGGTGGGACCGACCGTGGGCCGAACCCGGCTGAACTCCTGCTCGTCGCACTTGGCTCCTGCCAGGCACTCACCCTCGCGATCCTGGCGGAGCAACTCGGGCTCCGGATCGACGATATGGAGGTCGAGGTGTTTGCAGACCTCGATTTGCGTGGCTTTCTCGGGATCGATTCAGGAATCCGTCCAGGTTTCCAGCGCATCGAGATCGCTGTGCACATCACGAGCCCAGAACCCGAGGAGCGGCTCCGGGATCTCCTGGCGCGCGCCGAGCGCTTCTGCCCGGTGTCCGATGTCCTCCGCAGCCCGGTGCCGATCGACATGACTCTCGAGGTGAGTCCACCAGAAGGCACCCGCTCATGAGACTTGACAACCGGATTTTGGCGTAGTAACGTGAAATTGTCTCGCGGTGGAAGAAGTTGAGACCACGCGCGGAGGTGGAGCATGGCGACGATCGAGATCGATCCCCGTATCGCTGCACGCGGTTATGCGCATCCGGAATCGCTGGTGACGACCGAGTGGGTCGCCGAGCACCTGAACGACCCGAATATCCGCATCGTCGAGTCGGACGAGGATGTCTTGCTGTACGAACTCGGGCACATCCCGGGAGCGGTAAAGATCGACTGGCACACGGACCTCCAGGATCCAGTCGTCCGGGACTTCATCGGTCCTGAGCAGTTCGCAGAACTCTGCTCGCGGCTCGGTATCACCCCGGAGACACGAGTTGTCTTCTACGGTGACAAGAACAACTGGTGGGCCGCGTATGCCTTCTGGTTCTTCCGATACATGGGACATGGCCCGCTCTCCATCATGGACGGTGGCCGCAAGAAGTGGGAAGCTGAGGGGCGCCCACTGACCCGCGAAGTACCGACCTACCCGCGTACGAACTATCCGGTTCCGAAGCCGAATCCGGAACTGCGCGCCCTCCGCGACGAGGTTCTCGCCTTCATCGGCTATCGCGATCGGCAGAAGGTGGCCGAGCCGCGTGGTGCCCTGGTCGACGTCCGCAGCCCGGGCGAATACCGGGGTGAGCTTTTGCATATGCCCGATTACCCACAGGAAGGTGCGCTCCGTGGTGGTCACATCCCGGGTGCTGCCAACATCCCATGGGCCCAGGCCGTCAATGAAGACGGGACCTTCAAGTCGCCCGAGGAGTTGCGTCAGCTCTATGAGAACCAGGGCGTGACACCCGATAAGGAAGTCATCGTCTACTGCCGCATCGGCGAGCGCTCGTCGCACACCTGGTTCGTCCTTCACGAACTGCTCGGCTACCCGAAGGTACGGAACTACGACGGCTCCTGGACGGAGTGGGGGAACGTGGTCGGGTTACCGATCGAGCGTTGATCGACGAGGGAGCAGCGAGCGTACTCGCTGCTCCCTCGTTGGGGAGACGCCACAATGTCAGCCACGTTCAAGCACATTTCGACTACCTTCCCTGACCGGGAGTGGACAGCGCTGACCGATCGGGATCGCGAGGGACCGTGGGCTGCAGGTGCCAGCATTTCCTTCGCCAACCGATCGTCCCGCAGTAGCGGAGGTACCGAACAGTCTGTTGCTGGGTATCGCGATCGCTCCCGGGCAGGTCGCTGCGAGGCAACGGGGGTGGGGGATGACCCAAAGCGCGTTCGATCGACTCCGTGACCATGTCCGCAACCCGCGCTATCAGGGTGCACTCGAGGATGCTACGGTCGTCGTCGAAGGAGGGAATCCGGAGTGCGGTGACGTGGTGACCATATACCTGAAAATCGGTGCTGACGGCGAGACGATCGAAGATGCGCACTTCACAGGAGTCGGTTGCGGCGTGAGTCAGGCCGCGGCGTCGCTCTTGATGGAACGGCTCCACGAGGGACATTGGACGACTGGCCGCGTGGCTGCCGCGGACTTTACCCTGGTGCAAGAGCTCGTCGGCCTCGAAGCGGCCCGATCGCGACCGAAATGTGCCTCGCTCGCTCTCAGCGTCCTGAAAGCAGCGATCCAGAAGTACGAACGCGAGCGTCGCCGCTCGCTCCTGACCGAGAGCGAAGACGAGTCGTGAACCGGTACTCGCTCGGTGACGAACGGAAGAGGGAAGCGGGAAAGGACGAAGGATTCAGGAGGTGTAGCGATGGCAACCTGGCGCCCGGATCCGACCTTCTACCCGTCACCCCGTCTCGCCATGAAGGCACCGCCCGAAAAACTGGCTTACGTCGTTCGCATCAATCCCAACGGCGACGGCCGCCCCGACGCGATGTGCGTCGTCGATGTCGATCCTTCCTCCAGCACGTACGGCGAAGTCGTCGGCGTGACCGAGATGCCGTACACCGGCGGCGAGCTGCACCATTTCGGCTGGAACGCCTGCAGCTCGATGCTCTGCCCGAACGCGCCGCACCCACACGTCGAACGCCGCTACCTCGTCGTACCGGACATCCGGAGTTCGCACATCACTCTTCTCGATACGAAGGACGATCCGACGGCACCGCGCGTTGTCAAGGTGATCGAGCCGGAAGAGCTTTACGAGCGCGCATACTACGCCCGGCCGCATACCGTGCACTGCGGGCCGGACGGCATCTACATCTCCGCGTTCGGCACGCCTGAAGGGGATGGCCCAGGCGGCATCTTTATCCTCGACCACGACACGTTCGAGGTGCTCGGGCGATGGGAAATCGACCGCGGCGACCAGTACTTGCACTATGACTTCTGGTGGCACCTCGGCTACGACACGATGATCACCAGCGAATGGGGCACGCCGCGGATGGTCGAGAACGGTGTGCTCGGCGAGGAACTCTTGGCCGGGAAATACGGTCACCGCATTCACATCTGGGATCTGCACCGCCGCCGCCGGCTCCAGGCACTCGACCTCGGGCCCGAACAGCAGATGATTCTCGAACTCCGTCCGGCCCACGATCCCACGAAGGCCTACGGCTTCGTGAACAGTGTTGTCAGCCTGAAGGATCTCTCGTCCTCTATCTGGCTGTGGTACCGCCACAACGGTGAGTGGAAGATCCAGAAGGTTATCGAGATTCCAGCAGAGCCAGCGGAGGAAGACCAGCTTCCGGACATTCTGAAGCCGTTCAAAGCCGTACCACCCCTCGTTGCCGACATCGATCTCAGTGTCGATGATCGCTTCCTGTACGTCTCCTGCTGGGGGACCGGTGAACTCCGTCAATACGATGTGTCCAACCCCTTCGAGCCGAAGCTCACCGGCGTGCTCCAGATCGGTGGGATCGTGCGCCGGGCCGGTCATCCGGCCGTCTCCGGTCCGCTCAACGGTGGCCCGCAGATGGTCGAGGTCAGCCGAGACGGCCGACGCATCTACTTCACGAACTCGCTCTATCTCCCGTGGGACGCTCAGTTCTATCCAGACGGGATCCGCGGCTGGATGGTGAAGGTCGACGTCGATCCCGAAGGCGGCATGTCCTTTGACCCCAACTTCTTCGTCGACTTCGGTGACCAGCGCGCCCACCAGATTCGCCTCCAGGGTGGCGACGCATCGAGCGACTCGTACTGCTACCCGTGAGTGGATTGGCCTGCACAGGAGAACGCCCCTGGCCGACCAGGGGCGTTCTCCTGTCTCGGATTCGGAAGGCTTTCTCGATCGATGGGACAGGAGGTCTGGGCCTGGGGCTCGCTCGTCGCCCTCGGCTTCTTCCACGGGCTGAACCCGGCTATGGGCTGGCTCTTCGCCGTCGCGCTGGGCCTCCAGGAGCGTCGACTGTCAGCGGTGTTCCGCGCGCTGGTACCCATCGCGCTCGGTCATGCTGGTGCGGTTGGCGTCGTCGCGATCGCCGCAGCTCTTCTCGGTGCGACACTCCCACGCCCGGTCGTGCTGACCGGTGCCGGTGCGGTGCTCCTGCTCTTCACTGGTTGGCGCATCTGGCGACGCACACGCCATCCACGGACCCGTTTCCGAGCGAATGCGCTGCAGCTCGCTCTCTGGTCGTTTCTCATGGCTACCGCTCATGGTGCCGGCCTCATGCTCGCACCAGTCATCGCGGCCCTCACCCCCCAGACTCCGCCGATGAGCGAGCACAGCCTGCACCTGCCGAGTCAGTCTCTGACACTCGGGATCCTCGCCGTCGCCGTGCATACGCTCGCGATGTTCAGCGCGATGACGCTGACAGCCTTGGTCGTCTATCGCGAACTCGGTGTTCAGATCCTGAACCGTGCCTGGTTCAATGTCGACCTCGTCTGGATCGTCGTCCTCGCCGGTACCGGCCTCATCACGTTCGGTGCTGGACTCTACGGGCTGGTCCGGTAAGAGTGGACTCAGTCATACTTCCCGTTCGATGCGCGGGTCTGTTCGAGCGGTATTGGCACATCGAAACCCAGCCGCTCGAGCAAGCCTGCGACCCATGCGGCACGGTAGGGAATCGGATCGACCGGCACACCGGGAGCATGAGAGTCGGAACCAGCGCTGGCGAGGAGCCCGAACCGCTCGCACCAGCTCCGGAAGCGCGCGCTCTGCTCGGCGCTATGCGAGCGATAGTACACCTCGAGCCCATCGATCGGTACGGCCGCGAGGAGGCGTCCCAAGGTCTCCTCATCGAGCACGCCGACGCCGTCGTCACGCCCCGGGTGCGCCAGGATACACACGCCGCCAGTAGCATGGGCAGCGGCCACGACTCGTTCCAGCGGAACATCGACCTGCATCGGCTCACCGAGCCGCTTCGTCAACTCGTGCGCCGTGGCCAGGTTCGTCGCATAGCCCTCCCGGATGAGTGTGACGAGCACGTGATACGGTCGCAGCGGCCGCCCCGCGGCCACCTCGCGGAGGGAGCGTAAGCGGTAGCCTTTCCGCTCCAGCGTGATCACCGCGTCCACGGACGCGGCCCAGAGTCGATCAGCGAGTTCGTCCAGTATGGCTCGGAACGCTCGCGCACTCGATGAGACGGGATCGATCCCGTACACCAGGACATGCCACTGTCGACCGTCCCAACGCGTGGTCACTTCCACACCGGGGACGATCGTCAGCCCGAGCCGCTGGGCGAACTCGACAGCATGTGGAACAGAAGCCATCGTATCGTGGTCGCAGACTGCCGCGATGCGAAAGGAACGCTCTGCGAGATGTTCGATGAGCGCCTCCACCGTCCATCCGCCGTCGCTCGCCAGCGTGTGGAGGTGGAAATCGACTGCGTACTCCGGCTGAATCGTCGGCATCGCTTCCAGTCCTTTCAATGCCAGTATACGACTCACCAAGGAGTCGGCATGGCAGAATCGAAGGGAAGGAGTCGCAACATGATTGCCCTTCGAGACCTCGTTCGCTATTGCGACCAGCTACTCGAGTCGAGCCGGTTCCGCGATGCAGCGACCAACGGCGTGCAAGTCGAGGGCCGGACGGCGGTACGACGGCTCGCGGTCGCCGTCAGTGCGAACCGTGCAACGATCGAACGCGCCGTGGCCTGGGACGCCGATGTGCTCCTCGTGCACCACGGTCTGTTCTGGGGAGACGGCCTGCGCAGCCTGACCGGTATCGTGCGCGAACGCCTGCGCCCGCTTCTCGTGCACGAGGTCAGTCTCATTGCCTACCACCTCCCGCTCGACGCACATCCAGAACTGGGGAACAATGCGCAGCTCGCCTTCGCGCTGGGTCTCGAACCGGCGGAGCCTTTCGCCCAGGTAGCTGGGCAGCCGATCGGTTGGGTGGCGCGCGCCAACGAGCCCCGCTCGCTCGATGAACTCGTGGCGGCGGTCCAGCAGTGTACCGGGCGGCCGCCGATCGTCTTGTCCGGTGGCCCTCCCGTTGTCCGGCAGGTCGCGATTCTCAGCGGGTCGGGTGCGAGCGCACTCGAGGAGGCAGCGGCTCTCGGGTGCGAAGCGTTCCTGACCGGTGAGGCCCGCGAGACGACGATGGCGCTCGCGCGGGAACTCGGTGTGACGGTGATCGTCGGGGGGCACGAGGCGACCGAGCGTTTGGGAGTGCAAGCACTGGCACGCCACCTGTCGTCGGCTTTCGGACTGGAAATCACCTTCCTCCATGACCCGAATCCGCTCTGAGCCTGGCCCGAGCGAAAGGAGGACGGACGATGGCACGGGCGATCACGAACGTCTTCAAGGCCTATGATATCCGCGGGATTTATCCGGACGAACTCGATGAGGAACTCGCCTACCGCATCGGGAGAGCGTTTGCACTGTTTCTCCGCCCCCGCCAGGTCGTTGTTGGACGAGACATGCGTGTCTCGTCCCCCGCCTTGGCTGACGCGATCATTCGCGGGCTCCTCGATCAAGGCGTCGATGTCACGAACGTCGGGCTGGTGAGCACCGATGCACTGTACTTCGCCGTCGGAAACTATCGTTTCGACGGCGGCGTGATGGTGACCGCGTCCCACAACCCGCCCGAATACAACGGCTTCAAGCTCTGCCGCGAGGAAGCGCAGGCGCTGAGCCTCGATACCGGTATCGCTGAGATCCGTGACCTCGTCGTCCAGGGGGACTTTCCGGAGCCAGAACGGCGGGGGACACTGACGGAGCGCGACATCCTCGATGATTTCGCCCAACATGTCCTGTCGTTCATCGACCCTAACGTCATCAAGCCGTTCACGATTGCGGTCGATGCAGGAAACGGTATGGGCGGGCTCATCGCACCCAAGGTCCTCGGCCGGTTACCGGTGCGCATCATACCGCTGTACTTCGAACTCGACGGCCGCTTTCCCAATCATGTGCCCAATCCGATCGAACCGGAAAACGTCCGAGACGTGCAGCGCGCGATACGCGAGCACGGGGCAGACATGGGTATCGCTTTCGATGGTGACGCTGACCGCATGTTCATCCTGGACGAACAGGCACGTTTGGTCGGCGGTGATATGGTCACTGCCCTCGTCGCGAAAGCGCTGCTCCAGAAGCATCCTGGCGCGAAGATCGTCTACAACCTGATCTGCTCGCGCGCCGTTCCCGAGACGATCCGTCAGTACGGCGGTATTCCCATCCGATCGCGAGTCGGTCACTCCTTCATCAAAGCCCTGATGCGGCAGCACGACGCGATCTTCGGTGGGGAGCACTCAGGACACTTCTATTTCCGAGACAACTGGTATGCCGACTCGGGCATCATCGCAGCCGTGACCGTGCTCGAGCTTCTCTCGCGCGAGGGAGTCACCGTCTCGCAGGCGATCGCGCCGATCGACCGTTACTACCGCTCGGGTGAAATCAACGTGGAAGCGCGTGACGTCACAGCCGTGCTGCAGGCACTGGAGGAGCACTTCCGCGACGGGCAGATCGATCATCTGGACGGCCTCACGGTCGAGTACCCAGACTGGTGGTTCAACGCTCGACCGTCCAACACCCAACCGCTCCTCCGGATCAACGTCGAAGCGACGACACCTGAACTGCTGCAGCAGAAGGCGCGAGAAGTGCTCGACATCGTGCAACGGGTGACCGGAGACCAGTCACGCGCATGAACATGGCACCGTACCGCGAACTGACTGTCGTGAAACTCGATCCGTTGGGCAAGCCCGTCGCACGGTATCGTGGGACGACCCAAGCCGGGCTTCCCGGCTGGGTCGTCCTTCGGGCACGCTGGAGCCTCGGGACGGTCGTCTCCGGACCGATCCGCTTCGAATGCGGTGACGAACTGGTCGAATATTTCTCGCTGATCGAACCCATCAATGCCTTCGCGCTGTACGATGCAGCAGGACGTTTCAAGGGTTGGTATACGAACGTCGCTTGCCCGGCCTTCCTCGTCGAGAACGAGCTCTACTGGCGCGATCTGTACATCGATGTCGTGGTGAACGCGGAGGGGCACCTCGCCGTCCTGGACGAAGAGGAGCTGGAGACGAGCGGCCTCCGCGAGCGCGACCCTGATGCGTACGCGTGTATCCTGGCCGCACGCGACCGTTTGCTCGCCGCGCTCCGCTCGCGCAGCTACCCATTCGATCAGCACCCTCCTCTCCCGCTTCCCGAAAACCTTGCCGAAGCGGTACAATGAACGGGCACGAACGAGACGGCGTAGCGAGGGAGCGCGCGTGCAACGGACACAGACACCTCAGGCAACCCAAAACGATCGTTGGCTCACGATCGACGAGGCAGCACGTCTCCTCGGTGTCGGGCAATCCACGCTTCGCCGCTGGAGTGACGCCGGGCTCGTTCCCGTTTACCGGACAGCGGGGGGCCACCGGCGCTATCGCGAAGCCGACCTCCTGGCCGTCTTGCGGAGCGAGACGCGTCCGCGACGCCGGTTGTCCCGAAAGGCGCTGACTGATCTCTCGTACTCGCTCTATCAGTCGCAGCTCATTCACCAGGTCACGACCCGACCCTGGTATCGGCGATATCGCCCAGAGCATCTCGCCGAACTTCGGGCTCTCGGGAAGCAGCTCGTCGACCTCGCCTTCCGAATCGTCAATCGTGCTGTCGACCGTACCTCCTTGATCGAAGCCGGCCGAGCGATCGGGCGTCGCTACGGCGAACTGAGCGCTGCGGCTGGGCTGAGTCCGGCCGAGGCGGTCGAAGCATTCCTCGCGTTCCGCGCACCGACATATATCGCGATCGCCCAATTCGCCGAACGGGAGGAAATTCCAACTCGTCGCGTCGTGCGTCTCCTGAGCGAGCTCACGATGATGCTGGATGAGGTGCTCCTCGCCACGATGCAGGCACTCACCGGGCCGGTTGAGTCGGTGCAGGAAACCATGGGATACGTTCGGAATCGAGTGACCAGCGAAAGGCCCTCCTGAGGATGCAAGAAGAAGAACAGCTGATCCTCCGGCGCGAACTCCTCGGTGACCAGGAGTTTTTCACGTGTGCGTTGTGTCAACACACCTTTCCCAGGCGCGAAGCACGAGCGATACGTGGAGACGAGATCGGGATGACCGACGCGGAGTTCGTTCTCGTTTGCCACGAATGTCTCCAGGAACTCCGGGCCCGCGACCAGATTCTGCCACCGCCGGGTTGATCGGGAAGTCACCGAACCTTGCCTCGTGCCACGACACGCCACGTGGTGAGGAACTGGCCATGCTGGACGACGAAGAGCTCGTCCTGGAGATTGACGACCGGGCAGACGTGGTTCGGGATGATTTCGAGACGATCACCGACCGCCGGAACCGGTGATCCTGGTGGGAACTCGACGATCCCGTGTTCCTCGTTGAGCCGCACGATCGTGGCATCCGGATAGTCGATGAGATACCCGAAGCCATTCCGTCCTGGCGGCGGGGGATCGGTCGTCAGAGTCTTGCTTCCAGCGTCGATGATCGCACGGTTCGGTGCTGGCCGGCTGATGACCGTCGTCAGGACGCGTAAGGCCACGCGATCCGGGCCGATGCGGCCAAAACGGAACGCGGCAGCGTCGTAGAAGACGTAGGTACCCGGTCGCATCTCCGTTATGCCCTCGACTTGCGTCGTTGCGAACGCTGCTGGTGTCGAGCCAACGCTGACGACCTCGATAGGGATCCCGGATCGTCGCAACAAGTTCGCGGTCGTCACCATCGCTTCTCCTGCTCTTCGTGCGATTTCCTCCATCTCTTCACGAGTCGCTGCCCGACCAGCGTGCCCCTCGTGCGTCATGAGCCCGCGGAGACGCAGACCCGGCATCTGGACGACTTCGCGAGCCAAACGCAACGCTGGCTCGCCCGGAGCGACACCGGCCCGTCCTAAGCCGGTATCGATCTCGATCACGACGTCGAGCTGCCTTCCAGCAGTGGCGACCGCCTGGCTCAACGGCTCTGCGACAGCGATACTGTCCACAGCGACCGTGAGCCGGACGCGGTCGAGCAGGCTCAGCAGGCGACCGATCTTCGGCGCGCCGACGATCTGATAGGCTACAAGCACGTCGTCCAGCACACCGGTATCGGCCAGTGCTTCGACTTCCCCCAGCTTCGCACAGGTAAAGCCGACTGCCCCGGCTTGCTGTTGCAGCGCCGCGATTTCCGCCGTTTTGTGCGTCTTCAGATGCGGTCGCAGCGCGAGGCCACGCGATCGTGCATAGGTGCTCATCTCCTCGATATTCCGCCTGAGGAGATCGAGGTCGACCACAAGACACGGCGTGTCGAGCTGGTCACGATACGACAACGCATTCATGATGGTTCCTCCACCCTTCCATGTGCAGGGACAGGCAGTATGCGGACACGTTGCCCCTCGACGACGAGGCGGCCTGCAGCGAAGAGCCGTACTGCTTCTGGATAGATCCGACATTCTTCGGCGAAGACGCGCGCAGCGAGCGTTTCGGGTGTATCGTCTTCTTCGACCGGGACACATGCCTGCAGAATAATCGGCCCCCGATCCAGCTCGTCGGTCACAAAGTGAACCGTGCAGCCGGAAACTTTCATCCCGCTCTCCAGGACGGCACGGTGCACACGCTCACCGTACATACCGCGACCGCCGAAAAGTGGCAACAGCGATGGATGGATGTTCATGATCCGCCACCGGTAATCGGGCCGCACGGGCAAGCGCCGGAGAAACCCTCCGAGCAACACCAGATTGATCCGATAAGCATCGAGCTCCGCATAGACCCGCTCGGCAAACGTCTCCTCCGACAACCCACGCGACGGCACGATCACGAGTGGGACGCCAGCCTGGCGTGCGATCTCATTGCCGGGAATACGCTCCCGATTGCTCACGACGAGAACGATCCGCCCTGGTAAGTCACCCTGCTCCTGCACCCGCAGCAGGTTGGCGAGCGTACGCCCACCTCCAGAAATGAGCATCGCGATCCGTAGCTCAGGCATACCTGCTCCATTCCCCGCTGCTCACTCAGCCACCACGCCCTGATCATCTTCCAGTGTTCGGTACAATCGAGCTGTTGTCCACGTCCGTTCGCTCGACGTGGACGCTCATGAGCGCCGTTGAACGGAGGCGGCACGACGTGTCCCGACCGACCGATGTCCCGGAACGTGCCGAACGAATCGCTTCTCTCGTCACCGATGCGGTGGTCATTCTCGACTACGGCTCGCAGTATGCTCAGTTGATCGCCCGCCGTGTCCGCGAAGCCAACGTGTACTGCGAACTCGTACCGCACGATGTCACGTGGGAGGCGATTCAGCATCTCGAACCGAAGGGAATTATCCTCTCCGGTGGGCCCGCGAGCGTCTACGAGCCAGGTGCGCCACAGCTTCCACGCTGGGTGCTCGAGAGCGGACTCCCCGTACTAGGCATCTGCTATGGTATGCAGTTGCTCGCCCACGCGCTGGGTGGCAAGGTTGCCCCGGCGAGCGAACGAGAATATGGCCCTGCTGTCGTCGAGGTCGTCACGGAGCATCCGGTCTTCTCGAACCTCCCCCACCGTTTCGACGTCTGGATGAGTCACGGAGATCGCATCGACGAACTCCCGCCCGGCTTCCTGCCGTTAGCCCGGTCAGCGAACGCCCCGTTCGCTGCGATGGCGAAGGGAAGCCTTATCGGCCTGCAGTTCCATCCCGAGGTCGCTCATACGCCACTCGGGAGCATGATTCTGCGGAACTTCCTGTACGATGTCTGCGGTTGTCGACCGACCTGGACGCCGGAATCGTTCGTCGAGCGAGCCATACGCGAGATCCGCGAACGAGTCGGTCGCGATCGCGTGCTCTTGGCCCTGTCCGGTGGGGTCGACTCGAGCGTCGTCGCGGCCCTCATCCACCGGGCCATCGGCGACCAGCTCACTCCCGTCTTCGTCGATACTGGTCTCCTGCGGGAAGGGGAAGCCGAAACGATTCGCGAGGTCTTCGGACGGCACTTCCGCATGCCGCTAGTCGCGGTCGATGCCCGCCAGCGTTTCCTCGCACGTTTGCGTGGTGTCGTCGACCCGGAGGAGAAGCGTCGGCGAATCGGTGAAGAATTCGTGCGTGTCTTCGAGCAGGTCGCGCGCGAGCGAGGGCCATTCCGCTTCCTGGCACAGGGGACGCTCTATCCGGACGTCATCGAGAGCGCCGCGCGACATGCCTCGAAGACCGCCGCCAAGATCAAGACGCACCACAACGTCGGCGGACTACCGGAAGACCTCCAGTTCGAACTCCTCGAACCACTCCGATACCTATTCAAAGACGAGGTACGGGCAATCGGTCGCCTACTCGGCCTCCCCGAAGAAATCGTGCAACGCCAGCCCTTCCCAGGGCCCGGTCTCGCCGTACGGATACTCGGGGAAGTGACAGAGGAAGCGCTGGCGATCGTGCGCCGAGCCGATGCGATCGTGCGCGAGGAGATCGAAGCAGCCGGACTCGGGCATGCACTCTGGCAGTTCTTCGCTGTCCTCCTGCCGGTCTATTCGACCGGCGTGATGGGTGACCAACGGACGTATGCTCGCGTTATCGCTGTCAGGGCCGTCACGAGTTCCGATGCCATGACCGCGGACTGGGCGCGACTGCCGGACGACCTCCTTGCCCGGCTCGCCAACCGGATCGTGAACGAAGTACCTGGTGTGAATCGCGTCGTCTACGACATCACGTCCAAGCCGCCGGCCACCATCGAGTGGGAGTGAACACGATGGCACCACGCGGGCTCACTGTCCTGGTCGTCGGAAGCGGCGGGCGAGAACACGCGCTCGCCTGGGCACTGTCGCGTTCCCCATCCGTCTCGCGGGTTCTCGTGGCACCAGGCAATGGTGGTACGACGACGATTGCCGAAAATCTTCCCATCGCTGCAACAGACATCCCCGCACTCGTTGCGACTGCCCGTGAGCATCGCGTCGATCTCACGGTCGTGGGCCCGGAAGAACCACTCGCTCGGGGACTCGTCGATGCCTTTCAGGAGGAGGGGCTCCTCGCCTTCGGCCCCACTGCGGCGGCAGCCCGTATCGAAGCCAGCAAAGCCTGGGCGAAAGACGTGATGCGAGCAGCCGGTGTCCCGACGGCGCGCGCGACGATCGTGAGCGACCTCGATCAGGCGCGCACCGCTCTCACCGCTTTCTCCTATCCGCTCGTCGTCAAGGCATCCGGGCTCGCGGCCGGCAAGGGCGCGGTGATCGCCAACGACCGCCATGAAGCCGAACGAGTCCTGCACTGGATGCTCGTCGAACGCGGCCTGGGTTCGGCTGCCGATCAGGTACTGATCGAAGAATTCCTTGTCGGGCGGGAGGCTTCCTTTCTCGTCGTGACCGACGGCGAGACGGTCGTACCGCTCCAGCCGGCACGCGATTACAAGCGACTCGGTGATGGTGACACTGGCCCCAACACGGGTGGCATGGGAGCGTACGCACCGGTACCGGACGTGTCACCAGAACTCCAGCAGCAGATCCTCGAACGGATCGTCGTACCGACCCTGGAAGAAATGCGCCGCCGCGGCATCGTCTATCGCGGCGTCCTCTATGCTGGGCTCATGCTCACGGCCGAGGGGCCCAAAGTCCTCGAGTTCAACTGCCGGTTGGGTGATCCGGAAACACAAGTCATCCTGCCGCTCCTCGGAAGCGACCTGGCAGCGCTTCTCCTGGTAGCCACTCGTGGCACGCTCCACGAGATCGGTACGCTGCACTGGTACCCAGGCGTCGCGGTCACCGTCGTCCTGGCATCGGGCGGCTATCCGGGAACCTACCGCACCGGACTCCCGATCGCGGGTCTCGACGACGTGCCAAATGACGTGCTCGTTTTCCACGCAGGAACCAGGCGCGACGATGGGCAGATCGTCACCGCGGGGGGACGCGTCCTGAACGTCACTGCAGTCGCTCCGACCTTCGCTGCCGCACGCAAGCGGGTGTACACCGCGATCGAATCGATTCGCTTCCCCGGCATGACCTACCGCCGCGATATCGCCCTGGCCGAGGTCGCTATGCAGGCAACCCCATTTGCCGAGCGGGAGTGATCGCGACCCAGCCGTTGCGGACCGCCGCGAGGATCACGTCGACCCGATCCTGCGCTCCGAGTTTTCGGAGTATGGATGTCATGTGGTTCTTGACCGTCTGCTCGGTGATGAACAACGCTTCCGCAATCTCCTTGTTCGACATCCCCTGGGCTACGCAGTCGAGCACCTGCAACTCGCGCACCGTCAACGCTGCGTCCACCACCTCCGGAGTTCTCTCTCCACTGACGTAGCGTTGCAGCTCACCGAGCACGCGTCGAGCGAGGTCGGGTTTTTCGAGGATCTGCTGCGCGAGCCGATCCTCACCAGCTGCCACTGCTTCTAAGACCGCCAGAATCTCGCGAGGCTCGGCATCTTTAGGCAAGAACGCTGCCGCACCGACCTGCAAGGCACCGAGCAGCCACTGCTCGTCCTGGTCAGCTGACAGGAGCACGACAGCGAGTCTCGGGTGCTGCCGCTTCAGCAGCCGTGCCACGTGGAGCCCGTTGATCCCCGGCAAACGTACATCGATCAGCGCGACGTCCGGCCGGTGAATGTCGGTCTGCTGCACGGCCTCATGAGCCGAAGATGCCTCGGCGACGACCAGGAAGTACCCTTCGCTGTGCAACAATCGCCGCAGTGCTACCCGGAACAGCGGATGATCGTCCACGACGAGCACTCGCATTTGCTCCCGCCGCCCGTTCGCCCTCTTCCGCATCGCCATCCCTCCACCCCTTGGTCGGAATGTTCGCTACAAGTTTCCACCGAGCGAGATGATTGCGCGATGCGGAATTAGTCACACCGGAAGAATCATCGGTCCTAGGACGGTGAGTACACACTGTGGATGTACGTACTATGCCGTTTCGGTACATCAGGCCAGCTTCCAGCCGAAGAAGGCGAGCAACGCAACGACACTCTTGGCATCGCAGATATCCCCGCGACGGACCGCATCGTAAGCTTCATCTGGCGAAAGGATCACGACTTGCAATCGCTCATCGTGTGCCGGACGGGGCGTGCTGCGCTCCAACCCCTCTGCCACATAGACACTGAGTTCCTCATCGGTCCAACCGGGGCTCACGAAGAAGCGCGTCAACAGACGTATCTCGGTCGCCCGATAACCAGTCTCTTCCTCGAGTTCCCGCGCGGCACACGCTTCCGGCGTTTCGTGCGGTTCACGGGTGCCTGCCGGAACCTCGAGCAACATGCGCCCCACCGCATGCCGATACTGCCGAACCAGGACAACGCTTCCGTCACGCCGCACAGGTAAGATCGCGACCGCGCCGGGATGGTGCACCACTTCCCGGATCGAATGCGAACCGTCTGGTAAGACGACTTCGTCCCGGCGGACGAGAAGCAACCGCCCCTGGAAGATCGTCTCGCTTCGTTCGACGCGTTCCACTGTCATCGTTCTACTCCTTCCTCCGAAACACCATTGGAACGATTTCGCACCCGAGCGTTGATCGTCACGGACCGCGACGCTCGACCGAAGCACGCCCCCGGCCATCCCGAGCCGCATGCGACCGGCTCTCCACTCTTCGAGCTGCTCGCCCTCGATGAACTCTGTGGCACACTGTTGCCCGAAGAGACTGAGACACCCGGAGCGAGCGCGATGCGTACTCTGCCGACTCTCCCGGAGTTCCCCGTTCCCGAGAGTACAAAGCGGTACCCGGCGAACCCGCGACTCCACGTGTACGTCGGGGCGCGCCTGCTCGCCTGCTATCGACCGGACGACCTCGCTCCTCTCGAACGATTCGAAGTCACCATGCCCTTCGTCTGTTCTCACGGGTGGCAGACGCCCCCACAACGATGGTCGGGTCTCTCACTCCGTGACCTGCTCTGGTTCGCCAAGTACAGCGGCGCGCTCAGCAGCGTCGTCGTTGGCGCGGGAGACTCTGTCGTCATACTCGACGCTCAGGAAGCAGCACGCGCTCTTCTTTGCGACCGTTTGAACGGGGAGCCATTGCCTCCCGAACACGGAGGTCCCTGGCGCTCGTTCGTACCGGAAGCCGCCTGCACGACGAGCGTCAAGTGGGTCGATCGGATCATCCTCCTCGAAAACTGATGCGTTCTCCAGTGCGAGCCGCGCAGAGGAACGCACCGAACTTCTCTAATTGGCTAGTAGCGAAACACGACACACGGGGAACGTGAGTCCAGGGCGCTCGCTCGCGAGCAGTCCAAAGAAACAGAGGCGCCGGGCGGATTCGAACCGCCGAATCGCGGTTTTGCAGACCGCTGCCTTAGGCCACTTGGCTACGGCGCCCCAGTTTTCGAAAACAGTATACCACACGAGAGCTCGCTTCTGCGGATCCACGCCGCTCCGGTGGCTCGGAACCGGCTCCGCTCTTGGCCCGGTACGGCGCCGAACTCAGCGTAACACGACCAACCCCTGATCGGTCACGCGTGCCTCCGGAATCACCGAGAGCGCCATGAAGGAGAGGAGCGCGAACGGCGCCGGAACCGTACTGCCCAGCTCACGTGCCGCCTGCTCCACGCGCTCGTATGCCTCCGCCACCCGCTCGAGCGGTTCCGGCGAGAGAATCCCTGCCACCGGGAGCGGAAGCTTCGCTCTCACTTCAGCGCCGACGACCGCGACCAGCCCGCCCTTCATCGACACGATCGCATCGATGGCGCAGAGGATATCGTCGTCATCCACACCGACGACGACGATGTTGTGCGCATCGTGGGCGATCGACGACCCGATCGCTCCCCGCTTCAGCCCGAACCCACGGACGAGACCGACACCGACCCGTCCTGTGGCTCGATGCCGCTCCACCACCACGAGCTTCAGCAAGTCCCGATCAGGATCAGCGATGACCTCACCGTCACGGAGCGTCGGTTCCACCTCGATCGCCCGCGTCACGATCTGGCCCGGAATCGCCTCCACTGCAGTCAGACGACCGGTGGCGGGAATCCGGAGTTGCCCACGATCAACCGGTGCCACATGGACGGTATCGAGTAACCACTCCGGAATCGCTTGCTCGACGGTGAACAGCGCCTGCCCGTCACGTGCGACGATCGCGCCCTTGTACAGCACGAGCGATGGTCGGATATCGTCCAGCCGGTCGAACACGACGAGATTGGCCCAGTATCCAGGTGCGACCAGACCGTACCCGTCGAGCCCCCAGTACTCCGCGGTGTTCAAGGTCGCGAGCCGAATCGCCCGGATCGGATCGAGACCAGCAGCGACCGCCTTCCGCACCACCGCGTCCATGTGACCGTCGTGCAGCAACGTCGCGCAGTCCCGGTCGTCACTCGCGAAGCAACAGCGTGGATAGGTTGTATCGGTCACGAGCGGGAGCAATTCGAGAAGATTGTGTTCCGTCGATCCCTCGCGGATCATGATGCGCAGACCCCGGCGCAGCTTCTCGCGCGCCTCCTCGAGCTGGGTCGATTCGTGGTCCGACCCTATACCGGAAGCGACATACGCGTTGAGGCGACGCCCACGCAGTCCAGGCGCATGGCCATCACGTCGACGGGCCGGTAGCCGCAATTTCTCGTAGATCTCGGCATCGCCGGCGAGGACTCCGGGGAAATTCATCATCTCGCCGAGCGCCACGGCATTCGGCAATGCCAGTCCCTCAGCGATCGCTCGCGCGCCCAGAACCGCGCCAGCACTTTCGAACGGGCTCGCCGGCACGCACGAGGGGATCGTGAAGAAGATGCCTATCGGAAGCTTTCCGGCGGCCTCCGCCAGCGCCTGGATGCCAGGCAGGCCGGCAACGTTCGCGATTTCGTGCGGATCGGTCACCACTGCACCCGTGCCATGCGGAACGACCGCACGGGCGAACTGGTCGATCCACAAGAGCGAACTTTCGACGTGCACATGCCCGTCGATGAACGACGGGGCGACATAGGAGCCAGCGACGTCGAGTTCCTCATGCCCTTCCGGATAGTCACCGATCCCGACGATCCGCCCGTACGCGATCGCGATATCGCCTTCTTCGACTTCCCCGCTCGCGACATTGACGATTCGGGCACGACGCAGGACGAGATCGGCCGGTTCTGCACCGAGTGCCACCCGCAGGAGCCGTCGCCACTGCTCGAGCGTCAAGTCTGCAATACCGACGTTTACCATCGAAGTATTCTCCTTCCATTCAGTCCAGGAGACGCTCCTCGACCCGAGCGATCAATGCATTCAACTGTTCCAGCAGTATCTCGACGAGCGACGGTAATTGACCGCTGGCACTGAAGGGAATCTCGAGGCTCAGACGCGCCCCTACTCCATGCTCGTTGTCGTCCCACCAGAGATCGGCCAGGAGTTCCTCGCCCGGTTCGAGCGGCGCGCGTCGTATCGTCTCTGCGAGACGGGCCAACGTCAGGCGAGCGAGTCGCTCGTGTACGACTCGCCGGCGCTCGTCCTCCTCGTTATAGAACAGGCCAGGAGAGACATCCCAGACCTCGACGAGATAGCCATCCCTCCCGACCCTCACGTCGACACGACCTGCCTCAGTGTCACAGGCGACCAGCCAGCGCCCGTCTTCGCCGTACAACGAATAGGCCCAGTAACCGGCCGCACGGAGAATGTGTACGATCGGTTCGAGAGCAGTTCTGGACTCATAGCGTTCCGTCATGTGCTATCGTCCCGCCGCAACAACCGTCGTCCCACATCGACGAGAGCAGCGACCCGCTCGCGCTCGTCCTCCGGCAAATCGACTCGGACCCAGAGCAGCACTCCCGGTGCGAGCTCCCATTGGTGCCAGAGCGAGGGCCCTGCTGGAGTCTCCGGCCAGGACTGCGCGAAGCGTTCTCGAATCGCTTCCAGACCCAGGCGACGTTCACGCAGTTCCTTGATCGCGCGGAGGCGCTCGAGGTGTTGCCGACCGTACCTCGCGCTCGGTCCACGCCCCAACGGAGGTGGGAGGAGCCCCTTCGCCACATAGTACCGGATACGACGGGGCGGGACGCCGCTCCGCTCGGCGAGTTCGTGTATCGACAAGGTTTCCTCGTGGGTCTCTACTGCCATACTACCCCTCGCCGGTTTCAAGTATGCTCCTTCCGGGAAAGCAGAATTCGGCGTCCCTTCGTAACGGTGCGACGGTGATGCGAACGGAACGAACGCACAGGTTCTTACTGGCTGGCGTCATCCATCTCCTGCCCCTGCCCGGTAGCCCGCGCGCCCGCGCCTTCGCAGAGGTTCGCGAGCGCGCCCTGCGTGACGCCGAGGCGTACGCGCGAGGCGGGATGGACATGCTCCTCGTCGAGAACTACGGCGACGCTCCCTTCCCGAAGGAACGTGTTGCGCCACATGTCATCGCAGGCATGGCACTCATCGTCGACGCGGTCAAACGAGCGACCGGCCTCCCAGTGGGCGTCAACGTACTCCGCAACGACGCGCAGGCTGCACTCGGTATCGCTGCGATGGCCGGTGCACAGTTCATCCGCGTTAACGTCCACGTGGGTGCCATGCTCACCGATCAGGGCATCATCGAGGGCCGTGCCGATGAAACGCTTCGTTACCGCAAGTTACTCGAGACACCGGTGGAAATCTGGGCCGACGTC
Source organism: Thermomicrobium sp. 4228-Ro (assembly GCF_026241205.1). Taxonomy (NCBI): domain Bacteria; kingdom Pseudomonadati; phylum Thermomicrobiota; class Thermomicrobia; order Thermomicrobiales; family Thermomicrobiaceae; genus Thermomicrobium; species Thermomicrobium sp. 4228-Ro. Next base: position 1,811,405 of record NZ_JAPFQM010000001.1, on the reverse strand, counting down.
CTCGTCAAGCACGCTGCTCCCCTTGCCTCGCTATCCCTGGAAGACGCGGCACGCGACACCGTCCAGCGTGGGCTCGCCGATGCCCTGATCGTCACCGGCCAGATAACCGGTCAGCCTCCGAATACAGCGGACGTCGCCAGGCTCCGCGCGGCATTTCCGAGCGTTCGGCTCTTTCTCGGGAGTGGCGTGACGGCAGACAACGTCGGCTCCTATCTCGCCTGCGCCGATGGAGCGATCGTCGGTACGTGGACGAAGGTGGGGGGAAGAACCGAGAACCCGGTCGACGAGCAACGGGTCCGGCAACTCGTGCAGGCGATCGGGAGATCGTGAGTATCGCCCTAATCGACGACGCACTCTGCTCGCTCGCTCCTTGCTGATCGACCCTGTGTCGGCCGCACGTCGATCACGTCGAGCTCGACTCGCTCGCCACCGTTCCAACTGTTCCGGCGAAGTGTAAAGGCTATGTCGATGCGTTCACCCGCACGGAGGCGATCGACTTCGGTCCCCCCGTCGAACCAGACCGCCTGGCGCACTGTTCCGTCCCGAGCCACCACCGTGAAACGAACGTGTCGTCCATCCTGCGTCACCGACGGATTCATGGCCAGCACATCGCGCACGAGACATCGCGGTACAGGGTTCCCGTGCCCAAACGGTTCGAGTCGTGCCAGCACGTCCAGCGTGTCGAGGGTGATCTGGAATGGTCGAAGTTCCAGATCCAGGTCGAGCGGAAGCGCTGGTCCATCACTCCCGAACGCTGTCCAGGCCAGTTCGAGGAGACGCGCTTCGAGTTCGGCGATCCGCTCCGTCGGGATCGTGAGTCCGGCTGCAGCACTGTGCCCACCGTGATCGAGCAAGAGATCGCGACAACGCTCCAGCGCGAGCGAGATATCGAAGCCGTCGACGCTCCGGGCGGAACCACGGCTCACCTCGGCTTCTTGCGACAACAAGACGACTGGCCGAGCGTACCGGCTGACCAACTTGCTGGCTGCCAGACCGACCAGACCGACGTGCCACGTCTCGTCCGCCAGCACCAGTACCGGCGGTAGCGCCTGTCGGGCGCGCAGTCGCCCCTCGGCATCGCGCAACATCCGTTCGATCGCGCGCTGCCGCTCCGCGTTCAGCTCCGAGAGCGTGCGTGCCAACTCGCGTGCCCTACTCGCGTCATCGGTCAAGAGCAGCTCGAGTGCGAGAACTGGATCATCCATGCGTCCAGCTGCATTCAGCCGCGGGCCGAGAATGTATCCGCAGTGCCAGGCAGTGAGATGGCTACCAGCTCGTAAGCCAGCGTGATCGGCCAACGCACGCAAGCCGATCGGGGCATCATCCCAAAAGGAGTCCAACCCCAGCGCCACGAACACCCGGTTCATTCCGACGAGCGGGACCACGTCCGCGACCGTACCCAGTGCGACGAGCGGCAACCAGCGTACAGCGCGACGATCACCGAAGACGACCCGAGCGACCTGATAGGCCACGCCGACCGCTGCCAGCGTCCGGAAGGGGGCCGGTGTATCGCTGCGTTTTGCCGAAACGAAGACGAGTTCCGCGGGCCACGCGGCCTCATGAACATCGTGATGATCCAGCACGATCACCGGCACACCCGCTTGCCGAACCGCTTCTAGGGCCTCCCAATCCCCAGTGCCACAGTCGACCGTGACCAGCAGAACAGGACGGTGCTCGAGCACGCGCGGCACATGGTGGGACCGGAATCCATAGCCGTCCCGGAGTCGGTGCGGCACCATCGGTACCGGTTCGACTCCGAGGGATCGAAAGAGGTGGACGAGGAGCGTCGTCGCCGTCAGGCCATCGACGTCGTAATCACCGAAAATGACGACTCGTCCACCGTTTCGACTCGTCCGCGCGATGAGGTCGACTGCACGGTCGATTTCCGGCAATTCGTGCGGATCAGCCAGATCGTCCAACGAAGGGACAAGAAAGCGCTGAGCAGCCTGCGGGTCGCGAATGCCGCGCCGGTAGAGGAGCGCCGCAACGAGTGGATGGTCAGCCAGTGAATATGCCCAGTCCGGTACCGCAGCTGGCTCGCGCCACCGGTAACGCGGCATCGCTCGATCCCTCGTCTTCACGTCATCTCCTGCGTACGGACGATACCCACGACCTGGAACTGCTGCAAGATCACGCTCCGTTCCCGATCTCGCGGTTACTCGGACTCCGGCGCAGGCGCACCCACACCTTCCGCTGCGACGTACACTGCCCGTGAGAGGGACGGTCCGACGTAGTGCTCCCGGTCACCGACGCGAATGCGGAGTGGGCCCTCGAACGGGAGTCGCTCGACAACTTCGACACGCGTACCGGGGCGAATACCGAGTTCAGCGAGGTAACGCAGCTGCTCTCGATCGTGGTCAGCCACGTGGAGGACCTCGACAGCACGTCCGGGCCGAACGCCATCGAGACGGACGCAAGGCCGTTCGGGAAGGGAACCATCGACCCGTGGAATCGGATGACCGTGCGGATCAGCTGTCGGATAGCCGAGCCGCGCATCGATCCAGGACTCGAGCTCCTCGGACAGTCCATGCTCGAGCCGGTCAGCTTCTTCGTGTACCGCTTCCCAGGGGTAGTCGAGCACTTCGGCGAGGAAGAGTTCCAACAAGCGATGGTGACGGATCACCTCGAGCGCGATACCCCGGCCTCGTTCCGTCAGACGAACGCCGCGGTAGGGTTGGTGTTCGACTAAATGCAGCGCGGCGAGACGCTTCAGCATATTGGTCACCGATGGACTCTGGACCCCAAGGCGCGCGGCGATCGCTTGTGTCGTGACCCGCCCCTCCTCGCGCTCGAGGGCATAGATCACCTTGAGATAGTCCTCCATCGCCTGGGTGATCGCCGGCCGTCCGCCGGCTCGCCGTTGTTGCCGCACTGGTACACTCCCAGAGAACCGTGCCCACTCGTGGGCGCGCTCCCGATTTCGGGGAAAGTATACCTGGAACGGATGTTCGAAGGATCAGCATGGTATCGCGACGCTACCGTGTAGTGCGAATTGTAGCCGGTTGCCTGGCGGCTGCCAGCCTCACCATCGCCGGTACAGCGACGCTCGAGCCGTATGCACTCCGCACGCGGTACGCCCGGGTATCTCTTCCGAGAACGTTCGAGTCCATAGAGGGTACGAGAATCGCCTTTGCCACCGATTTCCACGTTGGAGGTCCAGGCCCCTCCGCCCGAAACACGGTCGAAGCGATCGCGCGCATCCGATCGTGGCACCCCCACCTCGTTCTCCTCGGTGGCGACTACTTCGACCAGGGCAACATCAGCGAGACGGCGGTCTTCGACGGTCTGCGGGACCTGCAGCCCGTCTTCGCAGTTCTGGGCAATCACGATTACCGACAGGGATTGCACAATGCTCAGAGGATCGTTGGCTTGCTCGCGGAGCGCGGCGTGCGGGTGCTGCGGAACGAATGCGTTCAGGTCCACCTACCTGATGGTGGACAACTGGAAGTCGTCGCACTGGACGACCCGTATAGCGGCCTGCACGACACCACCCTCTTGACCCGGCCGTCGAACACGCGTCCACGCCTCCTGCTTGCCCATTCTCCTTCCGTCCTCGAAGCAGTCCCGGTGGGAAGCGCCGACCTCGGTCTCTTCGGCCACACGCACTGGGGGCAAGTTCGCTTGAACTGGTCGCGCTGGCTCAACCCGCTCGACGCTGCGTGGTATCTCGATAAAATCAGGAGGAAGCCGCATGCGCGTTTCCAGCGCGGCTGGTTTTGGGTACGCGGCATGCTCGCCTACGTGAGTTCGGGCATCGGACAGACACAACTCCCGTTTCGCCTCTTCGCTCAGCCGGAGGTCGTCCTCCTGGAGTTCGATGCCAGCGGCGATGATCCGCGCTGGCCGTGTGATCATCCGCGACGGTACGTCCAAGAAGCGCGCTCCGTATCGCCCCGGGGGACGAAACGATGAACCGGACCATTCGTATCCTCGCTATCGATGTGGGGGCTGGAACACAGGACATCGTCCTGTATGACTCCGCGTGTAATCCGGAGAACTTCGTCAAGCTGGTGCTTCCCGCGCCGACACAAGTCGTCGCCGCCCGTATCCGCGCCGTGACGACCCGTGGCACCCCGCTCCATCTGGCTGGCTTTCTGATGGGTGGTGGCGCCAGCAGCGACGCTATCCGCGAGCATCTCAGAGCCGGTCTTCCGGTCACGGCCCATCCCGAGGCCGCGTGCACGCTCCATAACGACCTGGAGCGTGTTCGGGCACTCGGAATCGTGCTTACCGAGCTTCCGCCGCTCGGTGCCGAGGTCGTCCGGCTCGGTGATGTCGATGTCCCAGCACTGGCAACTGCGCTCCGTGCGTTCGAAATCGAGCTGCCACCGATCTGGGCGATCGCCGTGCAAGACCACGGGTACGACGAGCGGACGGACGCACACGAGTACCGATACCGCTTCTTGCAGGACCTTCTGGCCCAGACGAACGATGTGCGGGCGCTCGCCTACCGAACTCCTCCGCCATACTTGCTCCGCATGCGGAGCGTCCAACAGCAGGTTCCCGGGTGCGTGCTGATGGACACCGGACCAGCTGCCGTACTCGGCGCACTCTGCGATCCGACCGTCTGGACTGCCGCGCAGACGCACGGCGCCGTCGTGGTGAACATCGGGAACATGCACACCTTCGCTGTTGCCCTCCGCGGGACACGGATCTATGGCCTGTTCGAACACCACACCGGTGGGGTGACTCCAGCCGTGCTCGCCGAACTCGTTCATGCCCTGCAGGAAGGGACGCTGCAGCATGAGCAGGTCATCGCGCTCGGTGGCCACGGGGCAGTCTTCACGAAGGGTTACCGTAACGCTGCGCCGTTCCCCTTCGTCGTGATTACTGGCCCCAACCGATCGCTCGCTCGGCCACTCGGCTGGTACGAAGCAGCGCCGTTCGGTGACATGATGGTTACCGGCTCGTACGGCCTCATCGAGGCGACGTTACGACTGCTGGAACGAGAGTCCGGTACTGTCCAGCCGTCGCTCTTGCCTGGGGCACCCGCCTAACCTTCCCGAATCACCAGGCGCTCGACCAATTCCTGAAGCGGTCGCGCCCTGACCGGGTCCGGCACGAGCTTCTCGAGGAGCCTGCTCGCTGCCTCGTGGTAGTCCCGGACTTCTGCTCGTACGCTTGCCTGCACGTCGTATCGATCGAGCAAAGCCAGGATCTCATCGACAGCCTCCGGTGGCAGGTCACGAAGACCTGCCCAGAGTTCCTGCACCCTCCGGCGGTCAACTGGACTCGCTCGCTGGAGCAAATTGACGATCGGGAGGCTCTTTTTGCGTCGCCGGAGATCGTCGCCGTGCGGCTTACCGGTAAGCGCTGGATCACCCCAGATACCGAGATAATCGTCCTGCAACTGGAAGCCGAGCCCGAGCAGACGCCCGAACTCGTGGAACCCTTCCGCCTGTTCCGGCGAGGCTCCAGCCATTGTCGCCCCAGCCCAAGCAGCGAACGCCACCAGGGCAGCCGTCTTTCGCTCGATCATGGTGAGATATGCGTCAGCCTCGACCGCCTCTCGACCTTCGAAACTCAGATCGAGCACCTGTCCCTCGACGATGCGGAGCGTCGTGTCGTTGAAGCGTCGAAGGAGCTCGGTACCACGATCAGTCTCGAGACGGCGAGCAGCCTCCAGTGCGGCGAGTTGGCTGAGAGTGAAGAGTGCGTCACCAGCGTTGATCGCTTGTGCGTCTCCCCACAACCACCAGACGGTCGGCCGGTGCCGTCTCGTCTCGCTCCGGTCTTGGATATCGTCATGGATGAGCGTGAAGTTATGGAGCAGCTCGATCGCTGCCGCGACCCATGCGGCCTGCGCCGGATCACCACCTGCAGCGACACAACAACGGAGGCAGAGAAGTGGGCGAAAACGCTTGCCGCTCGCGGCATTCGTCGGTCGAAACGTCTCGTCCACCCAACCGAAGTGGTAGGCGATGACCTGATAGAGGGGCAACGCGCCCGCCACTTTCGGAAACCGCTCATCGTGCTGCGCGACGAGGCCGCGCATGATGGTCTCGACTGGCGCGAGTTCGTCAAACACCGGATCTCCTCCACTCTTCAGAACTCTCGACGATACCGAGAGACGCAAGCCATACTTCTATCGATCGTTGCACACCCGAGTGGTCGCGGCGACCAGACGGCTGCTCGGGTGTGGAACGATCGAGAAACGGAGGGTGAAGCGATGTTCTACTTCGATCCGATGTATGTCGTCTTCCTCGCACCGGCGCTGCTGCTGATGCTCTACGCGCAGTGGCGGGTCCGATCGACGGTCGGCAAGTATGGTCAGATACCGAACCGGCTGGGATTGTCCGGGGCACAAGTGGCGCGAGCGATCCTGGATCGCAACGGGCTCTTCGACATCCCAGTGGAAGTGACGCCCGGGCAACTCACCGATCACTACGATCCGCTTCGCCGGGTCGTTCGTCTTTCTGAGCCGGTCTACTATGCGCGGTCGGTCGCCGCGCTCGGGATCGCTGCCCAGGAAACCGGACACGCCATCCAGCACCAGCAGGGGTACGTGCCTCTGCAACTCCGAACGGCCATCGTACCGGTGGTGAATCTCGGCACCAATCTCGGCTGGATCATGATCCTCGCTGGGATCCTGGTCGGGATCACCGGGCTGGCGTGGGTCGGCGTGGCACTCTTTGCCAGCGGCACACTCTTCGCGTTGTTGACGCTCCCGGTCGAGTTCGATGCCAGCCGGCGAGCGCTGGCCGCGCTCACCACCATGGGCATCGTCGACCGGACTGAGCTCGACCAGAACCGAGAAGTGCTCAACGCCGCAGCATTGACGTACGTCGCCGGTCTCGTCGCTGCAGTATTGAACCTCTTGTACTGGATCAGCGTGGTCAGTGGCATGCAGCGCCGGAGTGAGTGAACCCACCTATCGACGCCCGGGCCAGCTGGCCCGGGATTTTTTGTCTTCCCCCTCGATCGCCGTCGAAACACCTGCGCTCCTCACGAAACCGAGGTGCGAAACAGCCAGCGCACGTTCGCCGGTCATGGTAGGCTCGAAGGGAGGACGAACCATCGCTGTCGAGACGAGAGGTACAGGGAGGGTGAGCGGTGGCGATCGATATCAACGAACGGCGGGCTATTCTGCAGGAGATCCAGAGCGCCTGGGTGGAGTTACGCAATGCGCTGCGCAGCCTCACCGAGCATGAGATCGTCGAAACCGGTTCGTGGGGCCCGTACTCCTTCAAGGACATGATGGCTCATATCGCGACATGGGAACGCATCCTGATGCAACGTATCCAGGCACTCGAGGAAGGTCGCGAGCCACCGACGGTCGAAGATATCGATGCCTTCAACGAGGATGACATCCGTCGAAACCAGCACGTGTCTCTGCGCGAGGTCTGGGATCGCTTCCTCAAGACGCACGAGAAATTGCTCGAACTGCTCGAACGCACTCCGGTACTGACTCGCGAGCTCGTCGCGGCTGATACGTACGAACACTATCGGGAACATCTCCAGGACATCCTGGAATACGAGAAGCGTCGCTCGCCACATCGTCGTCTGAAAAGGAATAGTGCACAACGAGAAACGAGCGAGGGCCGGGAACTCCCGGCCCGTCGTCCATCGCTCGCTCGATCCGGTAGGGATTCACGCACTCTGCTCGTACTGAAACGCCACCGGCTCGTCGTTGGCCGTCAAGAGGAGCGGAGGTCGCCGCCGGTAGATGACATCGGCCGTCACCACGCACTTGCGAACACCCTGCATCGACGGAAGCTCGTACATGACGTCTAACAACACCTCCTCGAGCGTCGTGCGCAAGCCGCGCGCACCAGTGCCACGACGTTCTGCGAGATCGGCTGTTGCGTGCAGGGCGTCCGGGGTGAAGATCAGCTCGACGTTGTCCAGTGCGAACATCTTCTGATATTGCCTAACCAAAGCATTCTTTGGTTCGACCAGAATCCGGACGAGGTCATCGTGGGTCAGGGGGTCGAGTGCCGCGACGACCGGTAGCCGCCCGATGAACTCTGGAATCAAGCCGAACTTCAAGAGATCGTCCGGTATCACCTGGTGAAGCACGTTCTCCTCGCGCCCGTCTTGTCGAGCAGCCTTCCCGAAACCGATCGTCGAGTCCTTACCGATCCGACGGCGCACGATCTCGTCGAGTCCCTCGAAGGCGCCACCGCAAATGAACAAGATATTTTTCGTGTCGATCTGGATGTATTCCTGATGCGGATGTTTCCGTCCGCCATGTGGCGGCACGTTGGCGATCGTCCCTTCGAGAATCTTCAGGAGCGCCTGCTGGACGCCCTCACCAGAGACGTCGCGCGTGATCGAGGGGCTGTCGCTCTTGCGTGCGATCTTGTCGATTTCATCGATGTAGATGATGCCGATCTGCGCACGCTGGATGTCACCGCCGGCTGCCTGGATCAGGCGCAAGAGAATGTTCTCGACATCCTCGCCGACGTACCCAGCCTCGGTCAACGTGGTCGCGTCCGAGATAGAAAACGGTACGTCGAGCAGCCTCGCCAGCGTCTGTGCCAGGAGAGTTTTCCCACTGCCGGTCGGTCCGATGAGCAGGATATTGCTCTTCTGCAGTTCGACGTCACTCTCCTCACCGAGCAAGATGCGCTTGTAGTGGTTGTAGACAGCAACGGAAAGAACCTTCTTGGCACGATCCTGCCCGATCACATACTGGCTGAGCTGCTCGTAGAGCTGCTTTGGTGTGGGTATTTGGGTGAGTGCGGGGACGGAGCGCTTCTGCGGTGCCTCCTCCTGGATAATTTCTTGGCACAGCTGGACGCACTCGTCGCAAATGAAGACCCCGTTGGGGCCAGCGATGAGCCGGCGAACCTCTTCCTGACTCTTGCCGCAGAACGAACACCGATAAAAGACCCGTCCCCCTCGTGTGGTCATCCCCATGTACCCCTTCTCCACCCTCGATCCATCAAGTCCGCTGTAGCTTCACCGGCTCGAGCACGTGGTCAACGATACCGTATTCCTTCGCCTCGTACGCGCTCATGAAGTAGTCACGCTCGGTGTCACGCTTGACACGCTCGAACGGCTGCCCGGTGTGGAACGCCAAAAGCTCGGTCAACATGGTGGTAAGGTTGAGTGTCTCCCGAGCTTGGATCTCGATATCGGGTACCGATCCGCGGAAGCCGGACGTACCCTGGTGAATGAGCACGCGCGAGTGCGGCAGCGCGAAGCGCTTCCCCTTCGCACCGGCCGCGAGCAACACTGCAGCCATGCTCGCGCCGAGACCGATGCAGTAGGTCGCGACATCCGGCTCGATCATCTGCATCGTATCGTAGATCGCCAGCCCAGCGTAGACCAACCCTCCCGGGCTGTTGATGTAGAGCTTGATATCCGCTTCCGGATTCTCGTGAGCGAGGAACAGCATCTGCGCGATCACCGCGTTGGCTACCTGATCATCGATCGGTGTACCGAGGAAGACGATCCGATCGCGCAGCAGCCGCGAGTAGATGTCGTATGCTCGCTCCCCGCGACTGGTCGTTTCGATCACCATCGGAATAACGAGTTCGGGTCGGATGTCTCGGTCCATGGTCCCTCCTACGATCACCCTCGTTCGCTGTCTTCGACTAGAACGTGTTCGGTCGATTCCGACGAGGTCCCGCTGGCTTCCGCTTCGGCCAACGGCGCATCGGCAACCGGTTGCTCCTCCCCCGGCTCGCTCGACGGCGCTTCACCGGACTCCTCTCCTTCACCACCCGCGAGCAGTGCCGCCGCTTCACCGGTGACCGGACCACGGCCTTCCGTCACCAGCTCGAGCAGTCGTTCGCTGACCTTGCGCTCGTGCAGCTCGTCTGCCAGATAGCTGCGGATCGACGGGACATTGTAGAAGGCCCGGTATTCGTCAGGCCGACCGCTCGCTGTCGCCAAACGCTCGATTTCCGCTTCCAGCTCCTCCTCGCTGACCTGGATCCCCTCCGCCTCGGCGAACGCCTCCAGGACGAAGTACCGGCGCAAGCGGGCCTCCGCTTCCGGTCGGAGTTCCTGCGCGAACTCCTCGAGCGTCTTCCCTTGGAAGCGCAAGTACTCCTCCAAACTCGTCCCCTGCTGGCGCAGGCGCTCGCGCAGCCGCTCGATATCGGCCGCCACCTGACGATCGATCAGCGCTGGAGGAAGCTCCAGCTTGGCGACTTCGACCAACCGCTCCACCGCCGTCTGGAGCACCTCGGCCCGAGCCGCCTGGGCCTTCTGCCGCAACAGGTCGCGACGGATCCGTTCGCGCAGCTCGGCGAGCGTCGCAGCGCCTAGCGACTGCGCGAACGTGTCGTCGCGTTCCGGAAGCTCGCGCTCTTTCACTTCGTGCAGCTTGACCTTGTAATGCAACGTTTTCCCGCGCAGCTCCGGACTGATGCGTTCGTCATCCTCGGCAAAGGTGATATCGAACTCGGCCTCTTCGCCAGGCAGCAGGCTTCGAATGGCCTGATCGATCTCAGCGAAGAGATTGCTCTCGCCCAGCACGAACGTCCCGTTGCGCAGCGGTTCCTGGAATGGTTGGTCACCCTCGAACGCTTCGATGTCGACCACGACCTGATCGCCATCTTGCGGCCGGCGCGGCTCAGCTGGCACCCGCCAGATCGCTTGCCCGCGACGCAGCTGCTCGATCACCTCGTCGATTTCCTCTTCGGCGACCGTGACCTCGCGCGGTTCCACACGGATGTCCCGGTAGCCATCGAGTTCAGCGCGCGGATAGATCTGTACCTCGACCCGGAAGGCGAGCGGTTCTTCCTGGTAGACCTCCACTTCCGGATCGGAAACCGGGACCAAGTCGTGCTGCTGCAAGGCTTCACGGTACAGCCGATCCATCAGCTCGCGCTGCGCCTCGGCGATGATGTATTCCCGTCCAACACGGCGCTCGACCAACCGTCGTGGCGCGCGGCCAGGACGGAAACCCGGAACCTGAACCCGCTGACTGATGCGCCGGAACGCCCGCTCGACTGCTTCTTCGAATTCTTCCTGGTCCGCCGCGATGTCGAGTCGCACCGTACTGTGCGGCAGACGCTCGACCGTGACCTTCACCACCGCCCCTCCCTGTCCATGTTCATCAGCGCCTGCGTGCCGATCGACTGCACCGTTGCCGCTCCGGTTCGATCTGTTTCGCGCTACCTCGGGGTAGCCGTCGCGACCGCGCTCTGCGGCCACCAGCGTTGCCGAGGGCCGACGTGCAAGCCTAATCGTACTCGTTCGCGGCGTCCGGCAACCAGAAACCTGCATATGGTATCGTTGTGCAGCGCGATGTCGTTATCCCAGACCGCACGGACACTCGAACGATGACGACTCCACGAACCGATCGCCGAACGACCCGCTACTGGCTCACGACAGCTCACGGCCCACAGCACGTTCGCAGACTGCTCCGTGCCTTGCGGCATGGGACCATCGCGCAGATGGACCTCGTCCCGTGGGGCACCAACGGCACGTTCGCGGTCGTGCTCGAGCAGGACCTCGTTCCGAACCTCATCGGCATCTACAAACCAGCCCGGGGAGAAACGCCACTGTGGGACTTCCCCGCGGGCACTCTCTACCGGCGCGAATACGCGAGTTATCTCTTGAGCCGGCTACTGGGCTGGGCATTCATCCCTCCCACGGTCATCCGCGACGGACCGTACGGCATCGGAACCATGCAGCTCTATGTCGAGCCGGACGATCGGCCGCTGCGCGGCCGGGCGCTCCGCGATCAGCTTCAGCGCATCGCCCTGTTCGATCTCGTGACCAATAACGCCGACCGCAAGGGCAGTCACCTGTTCCAGGGCCGCTACGATTGCCGTATCTGGGGCATCGATCACGGATTGACGTTCCATGTCGACCCCAAGCTCCGAACAGTGATCTGGGATTTCTGCGGCGAGCCGATTCCCCACCATCTGCTTTGGGACCTGGAGCGGCTGCTGCGCCATCGTGCCCGCATCGGGGCTATCCTCACCCGCTTCCTCGTTCCCGAAGAGGTGCAGGCCTTCTGGCACCGTTGTTCCTACTTCCTCACACACCCGGTCTACCCGCCACTCAGCCCGCGACGCAATATCCCATTCGGTTGGTGAGCCACTCTGTGCATGCCCCCACCACTGCCGGTGGTTTCAGGAACACGCCTCCTCTCGCTCCACACACCTCTTGACCATGCTCAAGATCGGCCGTATGATGAGGTTGGATGCCACGAACCCGCCGAGTCGTTGCGATCAAGCCAATGCCGGAGCGATGACTCGTCCGTGAGGTTGATAGGACCGAAGACGGAACAGGTGGCGGGTAGTGCGTGCGAGGCCGAACAGGGGAAGGGAGCGAGGGTGAAAATCTCAGGTTCGTACACGATTCGAGCGCCGCGCGAAGCGGTCTTTTCCCAGCTGACCGATCCACAGGCTATCGCCAATTGTCTACCCGGTGTCGAGCAACTCAACCGGGTCGCGCCGGACCAGTACGAAATGGCGATGACGGTGGCGATCGGTCCAGTCAAGGGTACCTTCACCGGGAAAGTTCAGCTCTCCGATATCAATCCACCCGAGTCATACCGGATGGCGATCGAGGGACAGGGGAAGCCCGGCTTTGCCCGCGGGAACGGTTCGGTCCAGCTGAGAGCTGTCGACGAGCAGACGACCGAAATCGTCTACGAAGGTGATGTCGAGCTGGGTGGCCCCTTCGCCGGTGTTGCGCAGCGGATGCTGGGAGGTGTCGCCAAACGGATGATCGAGCAGTTTTTCTCCTGTATCGAGCGCAATATGGGAGCGAGCCAGTAGCGATCGTTCGCGAGTGGGATGCGCACGAGGTGAGCGGAAAGGAGTGAGGGCATGCAGATCACCGTTACCGTCAACGGCGTGACCTACACGCACGACGTCGAACCGCGACTCTTGCTCGTCCATTATCTCCGCGACGTACTCAACCTCACTGGGACGCATATCGGGTGCGACACCAGCCAGTGCGGTGCTTGCACCATCCTGATGAACGGCAAGGCAGTCAAGTCCTGCACGATCTTCGCGGTGCAGGCCGACGGGGCCGAAATCACCACGATCGAGGGGCTGGCCCGCGACGGGCAGCTGCACCCGGTTCAGGAAGGGTTCTGGGAAAAGCACGGCCTGCAGTGCGGGTACTGCACGCCCGGCATGATCATGACCGCAGTCGACTTCCTCCAGCGCAACCCGAATCCGACGGAAGAGGAAATCCGCCACGCGATCGAGGGGAACCTGTGCCGCTGCACCGGTTACCAGAACATCGTGCGAGCGATCCAATACGCGGCTGAGAAGATGCGCAGCGGGAGCTGAACCGAAGGGTCGAGCGGCTGGCTTCCGGGCACCTCGCAGCGAAGGAGGGAGCCATGGCTGTCACCAAACTGTTCGGCGCAGCAGTCAAGCGACGCGAGGATCCGCGACTCATCACCGGTCGCGGGAATTTCACGGATCACATCCGGCTCCCTGGCACGCTCGTCATGGCGATCAAGCGAAGTCCGCATGCCCACGCTCGCATCGTCCGGATCGATACGAGCAAGGCACGGGCGATGCCTGGAGTGGTCGCGGTGTACACCGGGCAGGATCTCGTCGATAAGCTGGCCCCGGTACCGTGTGCCTGGCTGATTCCGGATAGCGACCTCAAGGTGCCGCCGTATCGCGCTGTCGCCGTCGACAAGGTGCGCTACGTCGGCGATGCCGTGGCAGTCGTTGTCGCCGAAAACCGGTACATCGCCCAGGACGCAGTCGAGGCGATCGAGGTCGAGTACGAGCCGCTCCCAGCTGTCGTCGACCAAGAGAAGGCCCTGGAGCCGGGTGCTCCGCAACTCTACGATGACGTTCCCAACAACCTCGCCTTCCACTGGAAGTTGCACGCTGGCGACTTCGAGGCGGCCTGGAACGCGGCCGAAGTGCGTGTGTCGCGCCGCTTGATCAACCACCGGCTGATCCCGACCGCGATGGAGCCGCGAGGCGCCCTGGCAGCCTACAACCCCGGCACCGGTGAACTGACGATCTGGTGCACGAGCCAGAACCCGCACGTGCACCGGTTGCTGCTCTCTGCGGTTACGGGCCTACCGGAGACGCAGATCCGCGTCATCGCGACCGATGTGGGTGGCGGCTTCGGCAGCAAGATCCCGATGTACGCCGGTGAGATGATCGCGGCAGCGATCAGCAAGGACCTCGGCCGACCTATCAAGTGGATCGAAACCCGTCAGGAGAACTACGTCGCGACGATTCACGGGCGTGACCATATCCAGTACGTCGATATCGCCGCCAAGCGCGATGGAACGATCACCGGTGTACGAGTCCGTGCCTACGCCAACATGGGGGCGTACCTCTCCACTGCAGCACCCGGTGTTCCGACCTGGCTGTTCGGCTTGATGCTGCAAGGAGCGTATGCCATCCCGGTCGTCCACTGCGACGTCTACGGCGTGCTGACGAACACCACGCCGACCGATGCCTATCGAGGTGCTGGGCGACCAGAAGCGACCTACCTGCTCGAGCGGATGATCGATCTCCTCGCCCGTGAACTCGGCATGGATCCGGCGGAGATTCGCCGCAAGAACTTCATTCCGAAGGACAAGTTCCCCTATACGACCCCGACCGGGCTCCAGTACGACAGCGGCGATTACGAAGCGACGCTCGACAAGGCGCTCGAGCTGGTCGATTATCAGAACCTCCGGCGGCAGCAAGCCGAGCTGCGCCAGCAAGGGCGGTACATCGGGATCGGCTTCTCGACATACGTGGAAGTGTGCGGCCTGGCTCCCTCCCAGGCTGCAGGTGCGATGGGCTTCCAGGGCGGGCTCTGGGAGAGCGCGACGGTGCGCGTGCATCCGACCGGCAAGGTGACCGTCTTCACCGGCTCCAACCCGCACGGGCAAGGCGAGGAAACGACTTTCGCGCAGCTGGTCGCCGACGAACTGGGTGTCCCGTTCGAGGACGTCGAGATCGTGCACGGCGACACTGAAATGGTGCCGTTCGGGATGGGCACCTACGGAAGCCGCAGCACAGCAGTCGGTGGCGCTGCTCTCGTTCACGCGTGCCGGAAGGTCAAAGAGAAGGCGCAGCGGATCGCAGCCCATCTCCTTGAGGTATCGCCCGAGGATCTGGCCTTCGAGAACGGCCGGTTCTTCGTCAAGGGTGCGCCGGATCGGGGTATGACGTTCCAGGAGGTCGCCCTGCAGGCGTATCTCGCCTGGAAGCTACCGCGCGAGATCGAGCCGGGACTCGAAGCCACGCATTTCTTCGATCCGATCAACAACACCTTCCCGTTCGGTTGTCACATCTGTGTGGTCGAGGTCGACCCCGAGACCGGGAAAGTCCAATTCCTGAAGTACGTGGCCGTCGACGATGTGGGGAATGTGATCAACCCCATGATCGTCGATGGGCAGGTGCACGGTGGTATCGCGCAGGGACTTGCACAGGCCGTGTACGAGTTCGCTGCCTACGACGAGAACGGGCAGCTATTGAGCGCCTCCTTGATGGACTACGCGATTCCTAAGGCGAGCATGCTGCCATCGTTCACGGTCGATCGCACGGTCACACCGACACCGGTCAACCCGATGGGCATCAAGGGCGCTGGCGAAACCGGCACGATCGCCTCGACGCCTGCCGTCGTCAATGCAGTCATCGATGCGCTCGCGCCCTTCGGCATCGACCACATCGACATGCCCTTGACGCCGGAGCGGATCTGGCGAGCGATCCGCGAGCGGTCGCGTTGACGAGAGTGATCGGAGGCTGGAACGCTCCAGTCTCGTTGAGGAGAACGGAAGGGGAGCGGACGATGTACCCGAGCACCTTTACCTATTACCGAGCTGGCTCCGTCCAGGAAGCACTGAAGCTCCTGGTCGAGAATCCTGATGCGAAGCTTCTGGCCGGCGGACACAGCTTGATTCCAGCCATGAAGCTCCGGCTGGCCACGCCGTCGGCTCTGATCGACATTTCGCGCATTCCGGAACTTACTGGCATCCGGGACGCCGGTGACCGAGTCGTGATCGGTGCGATGACCCGGTACGACGATATCCAGCGATCGGACCTCGTGCAGCGCGTGCTACCGATCCTCCCGGAGGCGATCGACGTGATCGGTGACCTTCAGGTCCGCAACATGGGCACGATCGGTGGTTCGCTGGCACACGCCGACCCGGCTGCGGATCTCCCGGCGGTGGTACTCGCACTCGGTGCCGAGATCAAGGCCGTCGGCCCGAATGGTGAGCGGACGATCCCGGCCGATCAGTTCTTCGTCGATCTCTTTACGACCGCACTGCAGCCGAACGAGATCCTGACTGAAATCGCGATTCCGAAGCCGCCGGCCCGCACCGGGATGTCGTACCAGAAATTCGCCAACCCGGCCTCGGGTTATGCGGTCGTCGGCGTAGCCGCCGTGGTGACACTGGGTGAAGACGGTAAGGTGAGCGCAGTACGCGTCGGCGTGACCGGTGCCGGGCCGTACGCCGTGCGACGGCAGAACGTCGAAGAGGCGCTGGTCGGGAAGGAACCGACGGCAGAAGCGATCGAGGCTGCCAGCCAGCTGGCAAGCGACGGTATGTCTTTCAACAGCGACATCTTCGCCAGCGAGGAGTACCGGGCGCACCTGACACGCGTCTTCGTCAAGCGGGCCCTCACCCAGGCGGTCCAGCGCGCCCACGGCTGAATCGTGCACGACTACCGGAACACTGGCGCGCCCGGGAAATCCCCGGGCGCGCCCCACTTCGGTTACGAAGTACTTTGGTATACTACTTGAACGGCACGTCAGAAGGGTCGAGGTGAACCGTGACGATTACCGAACTGACATCAGTCGAGGCGGTCCAGCGAGCTCTTGCTGCCCATCGATACGTGTGTGATACCAGCCTGGCGACCGCGATCTATCTGGCGCTGAGGTTGCCGAAGCCGTTGCTCCTGGAAGGGGAGGCAGGCGTCGGCAAGACGGAGGTCGCCAAAGTACTAGCGCAGGTGCTCGACACCGACCTCATTCGTCTCCAGTGCTACGAGGGCCTCGATGTGAACCATGCGGTCTACGAGTGGAACTATCCACGCCAGATGCTGGCGATCCGGTTGCTGGAGGACCAGCAGGTCGGCTGGGATACCGCGATGCACGAAATCTTCAGCGAGGAGTTCCTGATCGAGCGGCCGCTCCTCAAGGCCATCCGGCATCGCGGCAAGCCACCAGTGCTCTTGATCGACGAGATCGACCGCGCCGACGAGGAGTTCGAGGCCTTCCTGCTGGAGCTCCTCTCGGACTTCCAGATCACGATCCCGGAGATCGGAACGATCCGTGCCGAGCACCCACCGTACGTCATCATCACCTCGAATCGGACGCGAGAGCTCCACGACGCGCTGAAGCGACGCTGTCTCTACCATTGGATCGACTATCCGACCTTGGAGAAGGAGTTCGAGATCCTGCGCGTCAAGCTTCCGGGGATTCCGGAACGCCTGGCACTGCAGGTCGCCCGTTTCATCCAGGCGCTGCGGCGCGAGGACCTGTACAAGCTCCCTGGAGTCGCCGAGACGCTCGACTGGGCCGCGGCCTTGCTGGCGCTCAACCAGAGCCAGCTCAGCGTCGAGATCGCGTCAGCGACACTCGGCGCCATTCTCAAGCATCAGGAGGATCTCCAGCATATCCGCAAGAAGCGGCTCGAGGAACTCGTCGCTACGGCGACTCAGGAGTGAACCACTCGGCCCATTCGGGCTTCACAGAGGTTGGGAACGATGACGGCGACGATGAATTTCGCCCAGCGCGCACTCGCCTTCGCGCGGTTACTGCGCCGTGCCGGAGTGAAGACGACGACCGGTCAGGCGATGGACTTCGTGCGCGCGATCGAGCACATCGATATCAGCCGGCGCGAGGAGTTCCGCGAAGCGGCGCGGGCGTGTCTCGTCACGCACAAGGACGACATGCCAGTCTTCGACCGACTGTTCGACCTGTACTGGCGAGCCAAGCCCGAGTTGCACGACGGGCTTCTCCAGCAGGCCGAGCCCGATGATCTGATCGAGCTGGCTCCCGAAGAGGGCGAGGAGGCGGAGGAGACTGAAGGGAAGACGATCGAAGGTGCACGCGGCCGGCGGCTCGAAGCGGTCGAAGCGATCGAGGAAGCAGAGGAAGGTGAAGCGAGCGACGAAGAGTCGCTGACCGATGCCTTCAGCTACAGCCCGGCTGAAGTCTTGCGCGAGAAGGATTTTGCGGACTTCACCGAGGAGGAGCTCGCGCAGATCCGCCGCTTCATGCAGCAGCTGACGTGGGAGATTGGCCGGCGTCGCTCGCGCCGCAAGGTCGCGTCTCCTAAGGGTCGCTTCATCGATCCGCGACGAACCATGCGGCGCTCGCTCCAGACTGGCGGCGTCCCCTTGACGATCGCGCGGCGCGAGACGAAGACGAAGCCGCGCCAGTTGGTCGTGATTTGCGACGTCAGCGGCTCGATGGACCGGTATAGCCGCATCCTCTTGCAGTTCATCTACGCCATCGAGAACGGCATGGCCAAGGTGGAAGCGTTCGTCTTCGGAACGCGCCTCACCCGTGTCACTCGCCTGCTCAAGCATCAGGATATCGACGAGGCGATGCGGCGCGTGGCGCGGGAGGTCCAAGACTGGTCCGGTGGGACGCGTATCGGTCAGTCCCTCCAGACCTTCAACCAGGAGTGGGCACGACGCGTGCTCCGCAACGGAGCTGTCGTCCTCATCATCAGCGACGGCTGGGACCGCGGCGACCCGGATGTCCTCGCGCGGGAAATGGCGCGCCTGCAACGGTCGTGCTACCGCTTGATCTGGCTCAACCCGCTGCTCGGCTCGCCGCGCTACGAGCCGTTGACGCGCGGTATGCAGGCAGCCTTGCCGTACATCGATGACTTCATGCCCATCCACAACTTTGCGAGCCTGGAAGCACTCGCCAAACACTTGAGTCGGATCGACCAGAAGCGGCCTGTCCGCCGCCAGCACGCGGTGCTTCCGGAGGCTTCAGCCGCCTGAATGGAGGTCGACGATGCGCGATATTCTGCCCGAAATCGAACGGTGGATGAACGAAGGTGAGGAGATCGCTCTGGCGACGGTCGTCCGGGCGATCGGCTCGTCGCCACGCCCAGTCGGTGCCAAGATGGCAGTCACCCGTTCCGGGCGTCTGGCTGGATCGGTCAGCGGCGGCTGCGTCGAAGGCGCGGTCTTCGAGGTCGCTCTCGAAGTGCTCGAGACGGGGCAGCCGCGTCTCGTGCGCTACGGCATCTCCGATGAACAGGCCTGGGATGTCGGTCTCAGCTGTGGTGGGACGATCGATGTCTTCGTGGAACCGTTGGTGAGAAAGCCATGACTGGTGAGGTCTTCGAAGCACTCCGGTATGCACTCGCTGAGGAGGAGGCGGTCGTCACCGCAACGGTCGTCAGCGGTGAGCCACTCGGCGCAAAGCTTCTGATCTACGAGGACGGTCGCACGGTCGGCACGCTCGGCTCGGCAGAGCTCGAAGCAGCAGTGCGAGCGGATGCCGAGGCATTGTTCGAGAGCGGTGAGGCTGGAATCCGGACGTATTCGCTCTCCGATGGCCGTCAAGTCGAGGTGTTCCTGGAGGCGCATTTACCACCACGGCATCTCGTCGTGATCGGCGCTGTCCATATCGCTATCCCGCTCGTCGCGATGGCGAAGGAACTCGGCTATCGAACGACCGTGATCGACGCACGGGAGTTCTTCGCCACACGTGAGCGGTTCCCGCATGCCGATCAGCTGATCGTCGCCTGGCCCGACGAGGCTCTCGCGCAGATCAAGATCACGCCACAGACCGATATCGTCGTTCTGGCACACGACGAGAAGTTCGAAGACCCGGCTCTCCAGGTCGCGCTGCGCTCGCGGGCGGGCTACATCGGCGCCATCGGCAGCCGGAAGACCAGTCAGCAGCGCCTGGAACGCCTCCGCCGCGCCGGTTTCAGCGACCAAGACCTCGCCCGTATCCACGCACCGATCGGGATCGATATCGGTGCGAAAACACCGGCCGAAATCGCGGTGAGTATACTCGCCGAGATCATCGCGGTTCGCCGCGGTCGCTATGGCCAACCGCTCCGTCCGGCGAAGTCAGAACCAGCACCAGTCCCGGGCGAGTGAGTCTGCGGCCAGCGGAAAGAGATCGGAGCGTGCCACGCGTCGCCGGCGTCATACTGGCAGCAGGACTGTCGACGCGCTTAGGCCGGCCGAAACAGCTGGTCGAACTCTGCGGGAAGCCTGCGCTCCAACATGTCATCGATGCAGTTCGGCGAACGCGTCTCTCACCGGTTATCCTGGTCATCAATCCGACCGTCGCCGAGCACCTGGCGTTACTCGACACGCACGGCTGTACGACCGTGCTCAACGAACACCCGGAGGAGGGACAGAGCTCGTCGGTCCGGGTCGGTCTCGCCGCTGTTCCACCGGAGTGCGATGCGGCCGTGTTCATTCTCGGCGATCAGCCCTTCATCGAGCCAGCAACGATCGATGGTCTGATCGAGCTCTTTTCGACAACTGGCGCACTCGTCGTTCGCCCGCGCTACGCCGACGGGCCGGGGAATCCTGTGCTCATCAGTCGTCGTCTTTTCGACGAACTGGCCGAACTTGTGGGCGACACTGGTGCCCGCCCTGTCCTGGCGAGGTATGCTGAGGCGATCGTCGAGTACGATGCTCGCCATCGACCGATGCCGCTCGACCTGGACACCCCCGAGGACATCGAGCGGGCACAGCATCTCTGCACGGAAGGGCGACGCGAGCGATGACACCGAACTTCGACGAGGATATCCGCCACTGTCCCTATTGTCGAGCTGATCTCGAGCCTCGGCTGGTCGCCGGTCGCCTCCGACCCTACTGCCCACGGTGCGATCGGCCGTTTTTCAGTGACCCGAAGGTGGCCGTGGCGGTTATCGTGGTGTGCGATGACCGCATCCTCTTGCAACAGCGTGCGATCGAACCGGGCCTCGGACTCTGGAGTTTCCCGTCGGGATTCGTCGAGCGCGGTGAGCGACTCGAGGATGCCGCGAAGAGAGAAGTCTTCGAGGAAACCGGCGTTGCGGTCGAGCTCGACCGGCTCGTCGGGGTGTACTCGCACCGCGGCCATCCGGTCGTGCTCGTCGTCTACGAAGGACATCCGGTCGGCGGTGACATCCGTCCGAGCGAGGAGAGCCACGCTGTCCAGTGGTTCATCCTCGATGCATTGCCGCCTCTCGCCTTTCTCCATGACGAGCGGATCCTCGCCGATTGGCGCACCGGTCGTTCCAGAACGTGAAAAAGGCGCGGTTCCTTTCCTTTATCCTGGACAGCCCGCTTCCGAACGCCCTACTCGCTCACTAGACTACTTCTTGGGTCGGTTCGCAGAGAGGGGGAAAAGCGTGACGGAAGGTCGTTATCTCGGTCGAAGTATCCGGCGCCTGGAGGACGAGCGCTTCCTCCGCGGCCTGTCGAACTTCACCGATGACATACGGCTCGAGCGAGCACTCTCCCTCGTGATCGTCCGCAGCCCGTATCCGCACGCGACGATTGCCCGTATCGATTGGAGCGGGGCAGCACGCGTCCGGGGATTCGTCGCCGCGTTCCGTGGCACCGACCTCGCGAGTTGGATCGCACCGTTCCCCACACCACCGCAGTCAGCCGCTGCGCGGCCGCAACAGCGGTATCCCCTGGCGATCGATCGGGTCCGGTACGTCGGCGAAGGTGTCGTTGCTGTCCTAGCTGAAACGCGTGCGGCCGCGATCGACGCAGCTGCGGAGATCATGGTCGAGTACGACGAGCTTCCCGCGGTCGTGGATCCTGAAACAGCGCTCCTCTCGGAGGCACCACGCGTCCATCCCGAATGGCCGGACAACATCGCGTTCGCGTGGGACCACCAGCACGGTGACATCGAGGCAGTCTTCCGCGACGCTGACGTGGTCGTCGAGCTCGAACTCGTCAATCAGCGTGTCCATGCCGCGTTCATGGAGCCACGCGCTGCAGCAGCGACCTATGATGCGCAAAGCCGTCAACTGACCGTGTGGGCCTCGACGCAAACCCCGCATACGTTGCGCGCCGGCATTGCCACTGTACTCGGTCTTCCCGAGCATCAGATTCGAGTCATCGCACCCGACGTCGGGGGAGCGTTCGGTGCGAAGGGAGGTCTGTACCCGGAATACGTGCTGGTTGCGGCCTTGGCCTGGAAACTCCAGCAGCCGATCAAGTGGGTCGAGACGCGCTCGGAGAGCTTCGTCGCCACGAACCACGGGCGTGATCAGCGACAACGCGTCCGAGCGGCATTTCGGCGAGATGGGACGCTCCTGGGGCTCGATGCGGACATCGTGAGCAATCTCGGTGCCTGGAACGCTTCACCGACGCGTCCGACTGCCGTCCTGACCGGCTTCGCGCTCGCTGGACCCTATCGCGTACCCACGATCCGCTTGCGCATCCGATGCGTCGTGACGAACACGACACCGCAGTCCGCCTATCGTGGCGCTGGTCGACCGGAGGCAAGTTACCTGCTCGAGCGTCTCATGGACGCGGCTGCGAGCCGCCTGGGCCTTGATCCCGTCACCATCCGTCAGAAGAACCTCTTGCGACCGGAGGACTTCCCCTACACGTCACCCACCGGTGTGCCGTACGACAGCGGCAATTACCCCGCCGTTCTGGCCGAAGCGCTCCGGTGCTTCGACTACGCGGCAGCACGCCGTCAGCAAGCGACACTGCGCGCCCAGGGACGCCTGGTCGGCATCGGGATCGCGAGTTTTTGCGAACTCTCCGGGCCGGGGTGGGAATCAGCGACGGTCCGTGCTCATCCGGACGGATCGGTGACCGTGCTCTGCGGGATCGCTCCCAGTGGGCAAGGGCACGCCACCATGCTCGCGCAAGTCGTCGGCGAGATCCTCGAGCTGCCGCTCGAGCGTATCCGTGCCGTAACCGGTGATACTGCTGCTATTCAGCAAGGTATCGGCACGTTCGGCAGTCGGAGCACGGCGCTGGGTGGGTCCGCGGCCTACTTGGCTGCGCAGGAGGTCCTGGAGAAGGCGCGCTTCATCGCTGCCCATGCGCTCGAAGTCGATCCCGCGGATCTCGACTACCGCGATGGAGTCTTCACCGTGCGCGGCGTTCCCGACCGCTCGATCGCATGGGACCGGGTCACGCGGCTCGCCTACGTGATGGAAGGCCCACCGGGCGGTGTCGAGCCCGGCCTCGAGGCGACACGCTTCTTCAACCCTGGTCGACGGAACATTCCGTTCGGTGTGCATATCGCCATGGTCGAAATCGATCCGGAAACCGGTGAAGTTCGAGTGCTCCGCTATCTTGCGGTCGACGACAGCGGGCGGATCGTGAATCCGCTCTTGGCCGAGGGGCAGATTCACGGCAGTGTCGCTCAAGGACTCGGCCAGGCGCTCTTCGAGGCGATTCTCTATTCCGAAAGCGGCCAACCGCTCACACAGAGCTTTCTCGATTATGTCGTTCCCCGGGCCACGCAGGTCCCGTCGATCGAGACGGCGCACTGCGAGACACCAAGTCCGATCAATCCTCTGGGCGCCAAGGGAATCGGCGAAGCGGGGACGACCGCCGCACCACCGGCACTCGTCAATGCCGTGCTGGATGCCCTTCGACCGCTCGGGATCGAGCACCTCGACATGCCGCTGACTCCCGAGCGGATCTGGCAGGCTATTCGCTCAGCACGGAATTCGTGAGAAACGCACGACGCTCAAAGCGGCCAGCGAATGAGCCATGGCTCATTCGCTGGCCGCTGCGGTCGTTGAGCAGTGGACGTTCCCACTCCTGGCTTAGGGGACCTGGGAATCTCGTACGGCCTGCGTTTCTCCGGCCTGAGTATCTGCCGCCCGCTCACCGCGCAACGCAGTGAGTTCGTTCCGCAGCACTTCGATCTGACGCCGCAGCGAGAAGAGGTAGAGACCCAGGATGAGCCAGGTCACGAAGAAGCCGGCGAAGAGATACCACAAGGCGTCCATCGGTCGCCACCTGCCTTCCGCACTCTAGTTCATGGTTGCTGCTCGCAGGGCCAAGAGTTCGTCACGCACTGTCTCGATCCGGTACTTCACGATCAGCAAAAACGCATACAGGACACAGAACGCGACCAGTGTGACGAGCATCGTCAGCAGCATCTCGGTGGGCATCGCTGGTCCCTCGCTCCGCACCACGATCGGTTGCGGGTGGAGCGTCCGCCACCAGCGCACCGACATATGGATGATCGGGATATCGACGAACCCGACGATACCGAGAACTGCAGCGTAACGTGCGCCGCGCTCCGGATCAGCGATGTAGGCTCGCAGCAAGAAATAGCCCAGGTAGATGAACCAGAGAATCAGTGTCGTCGTCAGACGCGCATCCCACGTCCACCACGTTCCCCAAATCGGTCGGCCCCAGATCGATCCGGTCAGGAGTACCAGCGTGGTGAAGATGAAGCCGAGTTCGGCAGCGGACCGTGCCAGGCGGTCCCACCCGACGGTTCCGCGGAGCAGGAACGCGATACTACTGACGAAAATGATGAAGAAGGAGACATATGCGAGCCATGCTGCAGGAAGGTGGAGGTAGAACAGTCGTTGCACGCCACCCTGGGTCGCATCTGCCGGTGCATACAGGAAGATCATTGCGACCGAAAGCGCAATCAGGGCAAACGAAGCCGTACCCAGTATCGTGAGCCATAGCGAGGCGCGGGGTTGCTCACTCATCGAAAGTCCTCCTCTCGACTACGACAGCGGTGACGTCACTCCTCGGTCACGACTCCGAAGGTCAGCATGCTCAGCGACAGGAACAGTCCGGCGAACCCGGCGAGCAGGCTCTTCCAGGGCGCTGCCTCGCTACCGAGCCCGCTCAGTTCCAGCATCATCGCGCGCACGCCACCGATCACTACTGGGATCGCCAGGGGAAAGAGGAGTGCCGGAAGCAGTACCTCTCGTGCCTTGGCCTGAGCGGTCATGACGCTGAACAGCGTTCCGAGCGCGCAGAGACCGACCGTCCCGAGCACGAGAACCACAAGCACACCCGGACGGAAAACTGGCAAGCCGAACAATGCAGCCATGACGACCAGCGCAACCACCTCCACGAGAGCGACGAAAAGCAACATGCTCGACAACTTGGCGACATAGATGACCGGACGCTCCACCGGCGCGAGCACAAGCCCTTCCCATGCGCCATCCTGACGCTCCAGCGCTGCCGCCCGCCCGAGCCCCAGCAGTGTCGCGAAGACGACCGCGACCCAGAAGGCTCCGGACCCACTGGCGGCTCGCTGCGCCCCGGTAAGGTCGAAAGCGAAATTGAAGATCAGGAGTGTCAGCAACGCCATGACGAGCATGCCGACCACGACCTCGCGCTCCCGCCATTCGGACAGGAGATCGCGGTAGAGTATGGCCAGGAGCTGTCCCCACATCGCTAAACCGACATCAGAGGAACGACCGTCCCTGCCAGCTTCTCGCGTACCTGCTCGACCCCCGTCGCCTCCCAGACAACCTGACCACGATCCAAATAAAGCGCTCGCGTTGCGACCTCCATGCCGAACTCGTGCGCGTGCGTCGTCAGCAGCACCGCTCCACCCGTCTGCCGATGCTGGCTGAGCAGTGTCCGGAGACGTGCACGACTCGCACGATCGAGTCCAGTATCCGGTTCATCGAGCAGCAGGACGGCAGGCTTGTGCAACACCGCCCGCGCCAGCGCGACTCGCTGCTGGAACCCGCGCGAGAGCTGACGCACCCGCTCCTGCAGTCGTTCCGCGACGCCCACCAGCTCAGCGACCTCGCGGATCCGAGTATCGACATCCGCCACCCGATACAGCCGAGCGTAGTACCGGAGATTCTCCGCGACCGTCAGATCGGGATCGAGCATCGTCCGGTGCATGACCACACCGAGGCGCGCTCGGACTGCGAGCGGTACGCTGGAGTGCTGCTGACCGAACCACGAGATCGCACCACTGGTGGGGCGCGTGAGTCCAGCCAGAATCCGGAGGAGCGTCGTCTTCCCAGCGCCATTCGGGCCGACGATCAACAGGCACTCGCCGGGAAAGACCGAAAAACCTACTCCAGTCAGTGCCGTTTTCCAGCCGTACCGCTTCGTCAGTCCTTCCACGGCGAGAACCGGTTCGTCACGCCCGATGAGCGCAGTCGGATGCGTCATGAGAGTGCACCAGCAGCTGATGTCGATGTCGTCGAATCGACCTGCCTGGCGAGTTCGCGAAGATGCGCGATCTCAACCTCGATACTGGCCTCGACCTCACGATTCACGTCCTCGATGGCGCGCAAGACTCGTGCAGCTTCAGCCAGCAGCGAGGCGCGCATCTTCCGGTACTCGTCACCGGACACCTTACCAGTCTCGTAGTCCAGTTGGAGATCCCGGAGCGCCGCGAGAATCACGTCGCGTTCGGCAAAGAGATCCAACAGGACAGCAGGCCAAGGAGCGATCGCGGAGGGTCTTCGGTGCGCGATCCACAACGGTTGCAGGACGAACGCGACGATGGCGACCGCGACCACGAGCAGGACGAGCGTGCCCCAGAGCATCAACGTGCCTCCCCTTCTGCACCGAGCCAGTGCTCGATCTGGGCGAGCGTCTCAGGCGATACCTCGTCGACCAGTGTGTCGGCACTCGCACCACGATGGCGAAGATAGAGGACGACGATGATGATGCCGACAGCGAGCCCGACAACTGGTCCCCACCAGAGGAGCCACAAGAAACCTTCGTGCGGTGGTTCCCGCAAGATCCCGACGCCGTATCGATCGACGAAGTACTGCAGGATTTGCTCGCGCGACTCACCCTGATCGAGCTTCTGTTGGATGAGCTGACGCATCTGACGAGCCAGCTCGGAGTTGGAGTCCCGCACGCTCTGCCCCTGACACACCGGACAATTGAGTTGATTCGCGATCTCCAACGCTTCGGGTGAAAGTGCCTCTTCGGCTGTCACGTGTCGAATCGGTAGGACGAGCAGCGCGCCGAGCACCAATACGGTCAAGACGACCCGTATCGTCCGGATCAACGAGCTCTGAGGCATGTCCAGTCTCGAACTCCGACGAGCCATCGCTCACGCCTCGCTCACGACTCCCGGTACGGTCTGCGGCACGCGCACCGTCGCCGGAACCGGTTGCGGCCAGAAGAGTGTCAACGTGCCGAGCAGGAAAATCGCGGCCCCGATCCAGATCCAGATCACGAGCGGATTGATATAGACCCGCAGGCTCGCGGTGCCGTCGTCCTCCCACCGATCGAGCACCACATAGATGTCGTCCTTACCCACGAGCATGATCCCCATGCGGGCGGTCGGCTGATTCTCGTAGTTGCGGTAGAAGTACCGGTGCGATTCCACTGTTCCGGCGAAGCGATCGCCACGATAGACATCGACGATCGCAGAAACGATCTCCGCATCAGCCGTACGACGGTCATCCAGCCCACGGTAGACGACCGTATACGGGCCGATCTGTCCCTGCTCGCCGGGGCGGAGAACGAACTGTCGCTCGACCTGGAATGCGTTGGATGCGATCACACCGACGGCGATCAAGAGTACCGCGAGATGCACGACATAGCCGCCGTAGCGACGGTTGTTCCGTTGGATCAAGCGCCAGGCAGCGAGCACGGCATGTTCTCGCGTCATTCTGCGACGCGCTGCGATCCCTCGCCAGAACTCCTGGAGCGTGACCAGCGTCGCTGCAGTGACGACACCGAACGCGAACGCAGCCCATGCCCGCTCCCAGACGATGAGCCCGACGATCGTCACGACGATCGCACCAGCGAGCGGCCAGCGGACGTTGCGAATGAAGAGCGGAAGCTCCGTGCGTCGCCAGGAAAGCACCGGGCCGACTGCCATAAGCACGAGCAGAACGAGCAACAGTGGGCCGACGACTCGGTTGTAGAACGGAGGCCCGACCGAAATGCGCGTTTCCCAGAAGAGTTCACTGAAGAGCACGAAGTTCGTCCCCCAGAAGACGGCGAACGCGATCGCGGTGAGGAGCAGGTTGTTGAACAGGAACCCGGCCTCCCGAGACGAGATCGACTCGATTCGCCGCTCGCTCTGCAGCCCGGGCAGCCGGTAGAGGAGGAGACCGACCCCGAAGACGAGCACCAGCGCGAGATACACGAGAAACCAATGACCGATATCCGAGGTCGCGAACGAGTGGACGGAGGACAAGATACCGCTCCGGACGATGAACGTGCCGTACACGCTCAGCGCGAATGTTGCCAGGAGCAAGGCCAGGTTCCAAACTTTCAGCATGCCGCGCCGTTCCTGCACGATGATCGAGTGGAGGAACGCTGTACCGGTCAGCCAGGGCAGCAATGCGAGATTCTCGACCGGATCCCAACCCCAGTAGCCACCCCATCCGAGCACATGGTAGGCCCACCACGCTCCGATCAGGAGCCCCATACCCAAAATGGCCCAGGAGAGCAGCGTCCAGCGCCGGATCGCACGAAGCCAGTCAGACCCCAGCCGCCCGGTCAGCAGAGCCGCCATGCCGAACGCGAACGGCACGCTGAAACTGGCGTATCCAGCGAGCAGAAACGGCGGGTGCGCCACCATGCCCGGATCGCGCAGGAGCGGGTTGAGTCCTGCTCCATCAGGAGGAGTAACCGGTAGCAACCGAAACGGACTCGCTACCACGGTCAGCACAAGCAGAAGGAACGTGAGAATCGAGAGCAAGGTGGCATTCATGTACGGCACCAGCTGCCGATCTGAATGACGATGCAGGTATAGGGCGAGTGCTCCCAGGACGCTCGCGATCATCGTCCAGTAGAGGAGACTTCCCTCTTGTCCACCGTAGAAGGCGGCGATCACGTAATGGAGCGGCATGTCGCGGCTCGAGCGTGCAGCCACGTAGGCGAGACGGAAATCATGGCGCACGAACGACATGACGAGCGCGAAGACGGCCAGCGTGACGAGAGCAGCGACCCCGTAGGTCGCCCGGAACCCGCTCTCGAGCAATTCCGAAAAACGCCGCCGTGCACCCAGCAGGCTGGCCACGATGCCGTAGAGCGAAAGGATCAAAGCGAGAATCAGCGCTCCGGAACCGAGCTGCGCCATCGCTCACCTACCCGGCTCAACCCGCGGCTGCCTGGGGGGTCGCCTCGAAGCGCGACGGACATTGCGTCATGACGCTGTCAGCTTGCATGGGCTGGCCAGCCCGGAAGAGACCCTCGACGATCACGTAGCGGCCGTCGGTGAAGATGTCGGGCAGCACTCCCGCGTAGGTCACTTCCAGCTCGGTCGTCCCGTCCGAAATACGGAAATGGATCGGCTCACCAGGCCCACCCTGCGTGATGCTTCCTGGTACCACCTCGCCACCGACTCGGACGCGCTGACCGTTCACATCGGCTGCCCGCGCCTGGAGCTCGCTCACGGTGACGAAATACGATGCTGCGGTTCCCTGGAGGCCCGTGTACACGAGGTAACCGACCGCTGCCGCAATCACGAGCGCGATACCGAGTACACGCACATCCATTCGTACTCGGCGCACCGCCTGCGTCGCCGCGACTGTGCTGGACATGAGCGCCTCCAATCCCTGTGTCCCGCACGTTACCGCCAGCCCGCCGTCGGGTCCGGCGGGTAGATCACCGATAAGAGTACACCGAGAAGGTAAGCCACGGCCCCGAGGACCAGAACTACGCGGCCAGAAAGTCGAAATCCAGACGGTAGGTCGCTCCGACCAACTGCAGGCCGCGGGAGGAGCCCTCCGCTCGCCGCGAGCGCCACGAGGCCGGCTCCCACTTTGACGATGAGCAAGCCGACATACACAGCCGTACCCCGGCCGTCAGCCAGCCGGTCGAACATCAATGCGACTCCCGATCCGAGGAGAAGCGCACTCGAGGCGACCCACCAGCGACGGAACTGTCGTTGGCTCGCGCGCAGGATATCTCCGAGTGCCGAGGAGTTCCGGCGGAGCGGCAGCAGTGCAAAAACGAGATACGCCCCCGCACCGAGCCAGACAGCAGCTGAGACGGCGTGGATGAGGCGCAAGAGAATGCGAATGACTGCACCGACGTCGATCGCTTCCACCCGAATTCCCTATGGCGTGGTCAACGACGCAGCCCCGAGTTCGGTGACGAGCTGCGCCAGGTGTTCTACCGACTTGACCGGCCCGGTGTACTTCCCCAAGAGCCGACCTTGGCGATCGATCACGAAGGTCTCCGGCACGCCCGATACGCCGTAGTCGATGGTCACCGTTCCTCGCGCATCATAGACGTTCGGATAGTCGATGCCGAACTGATCTAAGAAGGCCCGCCCGTCATTCCAGTCTTGTTCCCATACGTCGACCCCGAGGAGAACCACATCGCTTGCCGCGTATTCCTGCGCGAACGCACGGAGAATCGGTGCTTCGTCTCGGCAGGGAGGACACCAGGAGCCCCAGAAATTCAGGATGACGACCTTACCACGAAAGGCAGCAAGACGAACCGTGGTGTCATCGCGTAGCGATGGTAAGGAGAAATCCGGAGCCATACGGTCGGAGAAGCGGACCAACGCACCGCTCGTGTTGATGCGTCCACCGATCCCAAGCTCGCTCGAGCCGCGCGAGCTTTGGGTCGCATAAGCGACCAGTCCGAGAAAGCCGAAGACGAGAATCGCGACGATCAAGGCCGGAAGGCGGGCACGCCAAACTGAGGACGATGGGGTCGTCATCGTGGCTACTCCTCGATCGCGCTCGGTAACAGCGCCGTCTCAGGCGTACTGGATGTCAGCACCGAGGTGAGCCAGCTTACCGACGAGGTCTTCGTAGCCGCGCCGTAAGTGGTGCGCATCGATGATGACCGTCTCACCTTCCGCGACGAGTCCGGCCAGAACGAGACACGCACCGCTGCGAATGTCGAGCGCGCGAACCTGTGCTCCTCGTAGCGGCGTCGGGCCATCGATCAGCGCCTGCTGACGGTCGACCAACTCGATCGCTGCACCCATCTTCTGCAACTCGCTCGTATAGCGCAGGCGGTCATTGAAAACACGCTCGAAGATACGGCTGCGCCCGTGCGCCTGCGTCATCAACACCGCGAACGCAGCCTGGAGATCGGTGGGGAACCCCGGGAAGGGAAGTGCCTGGATCTCCGTTGCCTGCAGCGGGCCAGGCGCACGCACGAGCATCGACGTCTCGCTCCACCACACCTCGGCCCCAGCTTCGCGCAATTTGTGCGTCAGCGGAGCCATATCAGGCTCCCGGACATGATCGAGAATCACTTCACCATGTGTGATCGCTGCCGCGATGGCCAGCGTACCTGCTTCCAGCCGGTCAGGGAGCACCGATGCCCGGTACCCACGCAAGCGGTCGACCCCCTGGATGACGATGCGCGAGGTACCGAGCCCACTGATACGGGCTCCCATATCCATCAGGATCTCGCCGAGATTGACGATTTCCGGTTCAGCTGAGGCATTGATGATCGTCGTTCTCCCTTGGGCGAGCGTCGCGGCCATCAGCAGGTTTTCCGTACCGGTGTGGCTCGGATAGTCCATGTAGATATCGCACCCACGCAGACGCCCTGCCGTCAGCACGAACGCATCGTCGACGACCGCCACCTGGGCGCCCAGTTTCCGGAATCCCCGCAGGTCGACGTCGACCGGCCGCGTTCCGAGTTGGCAGCCACCAGGTGGCACGGAACGCGCCTGACCGAAGCGAGCCAGCAACGGTCCCGTGACGAGAAAGGACGCACGCATCCGCGCGACGAGTTCCGGCGGCGGCTCGTAGGAGTGGATCTCGGCAGCTCGGATTCGAACGCGATGGCGCTCGGCGTCGAGATCGACCTCGGCGCCGAGCGCCCGAAGGAGTTCGGCCATCACGAAGACGTCCTCGAGGAGCGGGACGTTCTCCAGGACACATTCCTCTTCGGTGAGGAGCGCAGCGGCCATCGCCGGCAAGGCTGCGTTCTTGGCACCGCCGATAGCGACGCGTCCGTAGAGCGATCGCCCCCCTCGTGTGACGATGCGCTCAGTCGCGGCGATGACCGCCATAGTCCCCCCGTTACACCTCAGCTTCCGCAAGCGGCGGCCCACCTGGCGCCGGCCGTGCCCGTCGCTTCCGTGCGACGGCGATCCGTACCGTCGAGCGCCGGAGCGCCATTTCCGCACGTTGCCGGTCGATATCCGCCCGCCGCTCGCGCAGTCGCGCGAGCGCACGCTGTCTCGCCTCCTCCGCCCGTGCGAGGTCGATCTCCTCGGCACGCTCCGATACGTCAGCGAGGACACGGACGACGTTGTTAGCGACCTCGATGAAGCCGCCGAAGATCGTCAACACGTCCTCCTCGCGCCCTCGCTTCACCCGCATCTCGCCCATCCCGAGGAGCGAAATGAGCGGGGCATGCCGTGGCAGGATTCCCAACACCCCTTCGGCTCCCGGTGCGATCACCATGTCGGCATCGTCAACGGCGTACACGAGCCGTTCGGCGGTCACGACTTCCACGTGGAGCTTCCCCGCCATCCTCTACCCCTCGCTCACGCCTCGCGAGCCATCTGCTCGGCCTTCTCGACCGCCTCGTCGATCGTTCCGACCATGTAGAAGGCCTGCTCGGGCAGGTGGTCGTGCTTCCCTTCGAGGATCTCCTTGAACCCGCGCACCGTCTCGTGCCGCGGTACGTAGCGTCCCGGTCGACCGGTAAACGCCTCGGCCACGAACATCGGCTGGGAAAGGAAGCGCTGGATCTTCCGTGCCCGCGCGACGATGAGCTTGTCCTCCTCGCTGAGCTCTTCGACGCCGAGGATCGCGATGATGTCCTGCAAATCGCGATACCGCTGGAGTACCCGCTGGACTTCGCGTGCCACTGTATAGTGCTCCAGGCCCACAATGTTCGGATCGAGGATACGCGAGGTCGAAGCCAGCGGGTCGACCGCCGGATACAGTCCCTGCTCAGCGATCGACCGCTCCAGCGCGATCG
Source organism: Thermomicrobium sp. 4228-Ro (assembly GCF_026241205.1). NCBI lineage: Bacteria > Pseudomonadati > Thermomicrobiota > Thermomicrobia > Thermomicrobiales > Thermomicrobiaceae > Thermomicrobium > Thermomicrobium sp. 4228-Ro. The sequence continues at coordinate 1,778,733 of NZ_JAPFQM010000001.1, read as the reverse complement.
TCGCGTCGAGGTGTGCGAAGGTCGTGGCTGGCGCGGGATCGGTATAGTCGTCAGCCGGCACGTAGATCGCCTGCACCGACGTGATCGATCCCCGCTTCGTCGAGGTGATGCGCTCCTGGAGCTGCCCCATGTCGGTGCCGAGGGTCGGCTGATACCCGACCGCACTCGGCATGCGCCCGAGCAACACCGAGACCTCAGCGCCCGCCTGCACGAAACGGAAGATGTTGTCGATGAAGAGCAGAACGTCGCGCCCCTCGTCGCGGAAATACTCGGCCATCGTGAGTCCTGTCAATCCGACGCGCAGGCGAGCACCAGGCGGTTCGTTCATCTGGCCAAAGACAAGCACGGTCTTGTCGATCACGCCCGACTCGCGCATCTCGCGCCAGAGCTGCGTCCCCTCGCGCGTGCGCTCGCCCACACCGCAGAACACCGAATATCCGCCGTGCTCGGCAGCGATGTTGCGGATCAGCTCCATGATGATGACGGTCTTGCCGACGCCAGCTCCTCCGAAGACGCCGACCTTACCGCCCTTCGTGAAAGGCGCGACGAGGTCGATGACCTTCAGCCCTGTCTCGAACACCTCGACCTGCGTCGACTGCTCTTCGAATGCGGGCGCCGGTCGGTGAATCGGCCAGCGCGGTGCATCCTCCGGTACTGGCCCCTGCTCGTCGATCGGCTCGCCGACCACATTGAAGATCCGACCGAGTGTCGCCGGCCCGACCGGAACCTTGATCGGCTCGCCGGTATCGATCACCGGCATGCCGCGCTTGAGTCCGTCCGTCGTCGACATCGCAACGGCACGCGCCCAGTCGTTGCCGAGGTGTTGCTGCACCTCGAGCACCAAACGGCCACCCTCCGGCCGCTCGACGATGAGCGCATTGTAGATGTCCGGCAGCTGCCCGGGTGGAAACTCCACGTCGACGACGACACCTTGGATCTGCACGATTCGCCCAGTCGCTACCGTCGTGGCCATCGTCCTCACCTCGCTTCTTCCGTCCGCTGTTTCATTGCAGCGCTCCGAGTGCGTTCGCGCCGGCTGCGATCTCGCTCACCTCGCGCGTGATCTGTGCCTGCCGTGCCTTGTTGTAGGTCAGGGTCAATTCGGCGACGAGATCGAGCGCATTCTGGGTCGCGTTCCGCATCGCGACCATCCGCGCGCTGTGCTCGGAGGCAGCCGCTTCCAGCATCACGCGATAGAGCTGCATCTCGATGAAGCGCGGGAGCAGAGCGTCCAGAACGGTGACGGGATCCGGCTCGAAGATATAGTCGCTGATCGCACCCGTTCCCTCGGGCGGCTCGATCGGCAGGAGCTGCAGCACTCGCGGCTCCTGCCGGAGCGTGTTGATGAAGTGCGTGTAGATCACGAAGACCGCGTCGACGCGCCCGCTCACGAAGTCCTGTGTCGCGAGCTCGGCGATCGGTCGGATAGCCTCCAGCGAGGGTCGATCGGAAATGCGGGTGAACTCCGCCACCATCGGCCAGCCGTGGCGCACCAGGAAGTCGCGTCCCTTCCGTCCGACCGCGACGATGTCGAAGTTTTCGATCGGCTCAGTCCGCTCGCGCGTGATGAAATCGACTGCCCGCCGAATGACGTTCGTGTTCAGCGGGCCAGCAAGTCCTCGGTCGGCCGTCACCAGGATGAGCTGGATCCGTTCGATCGGCCGCCTCTGGAGGAGTGGGAACGTCGTCACTTCTTCTTGCGGACTGGTCATCGCAGCCAGGTCACCGAGCATCGCCCGGATGCGGTCAGCGTACGGTCGGGCTGCCAGTACGGCTTGCTGTGCCCGCCGCATCCGGGATGCAGCCACCATCTCCATCGCGCGAGTGATCTGCGCTGTGTTCTTGATCGACCGAATGCGTCGCCGTATCTCGCGCGGTGTTACTGCCTGCGGCACAGTTGCGAGCCCCCTTTCGAGGCGCTAGACGATCACCCGCTCCTGCGGCGGGGCCCAGATGCTCGACTTGAAGGCACGAACCACCTCATGGAGTTGCTGGATGAGATCGTCCTTGAGTTCCTTCTCGGTCGCGATACGCTGCAAGATCTCGGGGTGACTCGTCCGCAGGTATTCCAAGTACTGCTTCTCGAACTCGCGCACGTGCTCGACCAGCACGTCGTCCAGATACCCGTTCGTCGCCACCCAAATGATGGCAACCTGTTCCTCGACCGGCATCGGCTGGTACTGCGGCTGCTTGAGCACCTCGGTCAACCGCAAGCCCCGGTCGATCTGTCGCTTCGTCGCCGGATCGAGTTCGGCCGCGAACTGCGCGAACGCAGCCAGCTCACGGAACTGCGCCAGTTCGAGCCGCAGCCGACCAGCAACTTGCCGCATGGCGCGAATCTGTGCCGCACCGCCGACTCGCGACACCGAGAGACCGACGTTGATCGCTGGTCGGATACCAGCGTAGAAGAGATCCGGCTCCAGGTAGATCTGACCGTCCGTGATCGAAATCACGTTCGTCGGAATGTACGCCGACACGTCGTTCGCCTGTGTCTCGACGATCGGCAAGGCCGTCAGGGTCCCGCCACCGAGGTCGTCGCGCAGGCGTGCAGCGCGCTCGAGCAACCGGGAATGCAGGTAAAAGATGTCACCTGGGTATGCCTCGCGTCCGGGCGGGCGGCGCATGAGGAGGGAGACCTGGCGGTACGCCCAGGCGTGCTTCGAGAGGTCGTCGTACACGATGAGCGCATGCCCACCGCTCTCCATGATCTCCTCACCCATCGCGCACCCGGCATAGGGCGCGATGTACTGGAGCGCTGCAGGGTCGGACGCGGTCGCTGCCACGACGATCGTGTGCTCCATTGCACCGTAGCGCTCCAGCGTCGCGACCGTCTGCGCAACCTGCGCACGCTTCTGCCCGATCGCGACATAGATGCAGATGACGCCCTTCCCCTTCTGGTTGATGATGGTATCGATCGCGATCGCTGTCTTCCCGGTCTGGCGGTCACCGATGATCAATTCGCGCTGTCCACGACCGATCGGGATCATCGCGTCGATCGCCTTGATACCGGTCTGCAGGGCGGTATCGACGTCCTGACGCATCACCACGCCCGGCGCGATCCGCTCGATCGGTCGGAACTTTTCGGTCTTGATCGGTCCCTTTCCGTCGATCGGCTCACCGAGCGCATTGACGACACGCCCGACCAGCTCCGGTCCAACCGGTACCGAGGCGATCCGACCCGTCGCCCGGACCTCGTCACCCTCCTCGATTCCCGTATAGTCACCGAGAATGATCACGCCGACCGAGTCTTCCTGCAGGTTGAACGCCATCCCGAGCACGCCGTTCTCGAACTCGACGAGCTCGCTGGCCATCACGTCGCGTAAGCCATGGACAGTGGCGATCCCATCGCCGACCTGCACGACGTAGCCGACGTTGGTCACCACCATCCGGCTGCCGTACTGCTCGATTTGCTGTTTCAGGATCTCCGTGATTTCGGTAGGACGCACCGACGACATGTTGCCTCCCTCGCCGCGCTCAGGCTGCTGCACCGATCAACTGCCGCCGCAACGCTGTCAGCTGTGTCCGCACGCTCGCATCGAAGACTTCATCGCCGATTCGCAGCACAGCGCCGCCGAGCAGCTCTGGATCGACATGGACGTGGAGCTGCACCGGGCGCTGGAGCCGTCGCTCCAGCTCCTGACGGAGACGATCGACGTCTGCCGCTTCCAGTGGCACCGCCGTGACCAGTTCGACTTCGAGAACGCCACGGGCTTCCCGCAACAACTGACGAAACGCTTCCACGACATCGCGCAACTGGTGCCAACGACCCCGTTCCAGCAGCAGGATCAGGAGATTGCGGACGAACCGGTCTTCCTCGGAGGGGAAGAGCCGCTCGACCAGCTGCACCTTCGCCTCGAGCGGAATCGCTGGATTCTGGATGAACTCCTCCACCTCCGCCTCGGAAGCGAGTGCCTCCAGAGCCGGCAACCGCTGTTCCCAGTGCTCCAGTTGATTGTGCTCCTTCGCGACCGCGAATGCAGCCTGGGCGTATCGCTTGGCGACTCCCGCGACCGCCACGCTCTCCCTCCCGCTCTACCGGCGCACCCCGTCCAGCTCGGCGAGCGCCTGTTCGATCAGCGCCATATGCCGCTCGCGATCCAGCTCCTGGCGGAGAATCCGCGTCGCTGTGAGAATCGCGAGGTCAGCGACCTCGCGGCGGAGTTCGGCCCAGACTCGCTGTCGCTCCGCCTCGATCGTTTCGTGCGCTTGCTGGATCAACTGCTGCGCCTGTTGCTGAGCTTCTTCACGCGCCTTGGCGATCAACTGCTCGGCACTTTCCCGCGCACTCGCCACGATACGCTGTGCTTCGCGCCGGGCTTCGGCCAAAATCTCCTCGTTCCGGGCTTGGGTCTCGGCGAGTTCGCGCTTCATCCGCTCGGCCGCCTCCAACCCCTCGCGGATCCGCTCCTGTCGCTGGTCGATCATGCGCGTAATCGGCCCGAGCGCGAAGCGCCAGAATACCGCGAGAAAGAGCAGGAATGCGATGAGCTGGACGAGTAAGTTTTCGCCGGAGATTCCCAGCTGATCCATCGTCTTGCCCAGCCCCTCCTCGACTCCGTCTTACCGCTCTTCGGGCGGGATCAGGCGCCAGCAGTCACGACGCTGACTGCTGGCGCTCCCCCATCGATCCGTTGCGGGTCTTAGAGCACGAACGCGATGATGACGGCAACCACGAACGCGTAGATCGCGACCGCCTCTGCGAGCGCCGCACCGATGATCATCGTGAGGCGCACAGCCCCCTCGGCCTCCGGATTGCGGCCGATCGCTTCCATCGCCCCCTTGACAGCGAGCCCGATGCCGATTCCCGGGCCCAGCGCACCGAGCCCGATCGCCAGCGCCGCCGCCATCGGTACGACGACACCCGGTTCGGTCACATTGGCGAACACGCGTCCTTCCTCCCTTCATCCAACCGACCCGACGACTCCGAAAAACCCTTCTCGACTCGCCTCGTACCCACGCCTAATCGGCACCAACCGGACGCGCCTGGCGCATCTCCTCCGTTGCGCTGCGTGCATGAGCCGACTCATCATGTTCCTCGTGCCCGTGCCCGTCGGCTGATGCCAGCGCAATGTAAATCAACGTCAGCACCGCGAAGATGAGCGCCTGGATGAACCCGAACAGAACCTCGAGGTAGAGGAAAATGACCGGAATGACGAGCCCGATGACACTGATCTTGATCGCGTTCGCGATCCCGTACATGACGGTCAGCAACGTCTCGCCCGCGAAAATGTTCCCGAAGAGACGGAACGACAGGGACACGATCCGCGAGAGCTCACTGATGATCTCGATCGGCAACAGGAAAGGCGGATTCGCCATGTGCTTGATCCGCCCCCACACCCCGTGTGCCGACAGACCAGCGATCTGGAATGCCACGTAACTGATAAACGCCATCGCGAGCGTCATATTGAGATCGGCACTCGGTGGCCGGAACAGCGGCACGAGCGCCACCTTCCCGTGCTGAGCCTCGGCCGCAGCATCGGTGGCCGCAACGAGCGCATGACCGGTCGTCTCGTGCAGCAAACCGATCGTCCCGATACCCGGCAGCAGGCCGGTGTAGTTCGCAACGATAATGAAAATGAACAGTCCACCGATGAGGGGAAAGATCCGCCGACCGAGCTGCTTACCCGCCGTTCCCTCGACCAGTCCCAGTAAGAATTCGACAACCATTTCGAACACCGACTGGAAACGACCCGGCACCAACTGAGCCCGTCGCGCGATGATCCCACCGACGACGATGAGGAAAAGCATTACGAGAAGCATCGTGAGGAACGAATTCGTGATACGGAGATCGAAACTGGTACCGGGTATCGAAACAGTCCACAAGGTCTCGGGCTTGACCGAGATATGGAGTTCCACGCTCTCCCTACCTCCCGCCGCGCTGATTTCGACGACTCCCCGCCAGCACCGCCAGCTGGTAGAACGAGTATCCGGCTGTTACCAGCCCGAGCACCACACCAACAAGCGTCAAGACAGGCGCCGTCCCGAGCCACCTATCCAGGAGAACGCCGCCGCCGATACACAAAACGAGACTCGACACGACCGTGAAGCCGAGACTCAGGGCGACACCGATCGTCTGCCAGCCCCTCACCATCGGCGGGCGGTCCTCCGGCCCGCTCACGCTTGCGCATCCTATCACAAACTGTCCGATCGCCGCAACTCGCTCAATCGTCGGCCACTTCTGCCGCAACCGGCGCGTCGAATGGAAGCGGCCGCTGATCCCCCTCCCGCAGCACCTGCTTGGCTACACCGATGAAGGCCGCGAACAACGGGTGTGGCCGGTTGGGCCGGGACTTGAATTCCGGATGGAACTGGACACCCACGAACCACGGATGGTTGCGCAACTCCATGATCTCGACGTACCGCCCGTCTGGCGATTCGCCGCTCACCAGGAAGCCAGCCTCCTCGAACAGTTCCCGGTATGCATTGTTGACTTCCCAGCGGTGTCGATGTCGTTCGTAGACGAGCGGCTCGCCGTAGGCAAGCGCGGCTTTCGTCCCCGCCCGGAGTGCACACGGATAGCGCCCCAGCCGCATCGTCCCACCCATTTCCACACCACGCTGATCCGGCATGAGGTCGATGACGGGATGCGGTGTTTCCGGGTCGATCTCCGTGCTATTCGCACCGCTCAATCCCAAGACGTTGCGCGCGAACTCGATGACAGCCATATGGAGACCGTAGCAGAGGCCAAGATACGGAATCTCGCGCTCGCGCGCGTACCGGGCTGCGAACATCTTCCCCTCGACGCCGCGTGGGCCGAAACCACCCGGCACGACGATACCGTTCACGGTCCGCAACGCTGTTTCGATCTCGTGTCGCTCGGCCGCCGAATTGACCCAAACGATCTCCACAGCAAGATCGTGAGCGAGTCCAGCGTGTTTGAGCGCCTCCACCACGCTCAAGTAGGCATCGTGCAGTTCGACATACTTCCCGACGAGTGCGATCCGGATGCGTCGACGCGGCGCTTTGAGACGCTCGACCATCCGTTCCCACTCTGCCAGATCCGGTTTCCGGTCAGCCCAACCGAAGTGCTCCACGATGTACCGCCCGAGACCAGCTCGTTCCAGTATGAGCGGTACCTCGTAAATCGTCTCCGCCGTCGGCAGGAGGATGACGGCCTCCTCGTCGACGTCGCCGAACAGCGCGACCTTGGCCCGAACGTCATCACCGACTGGATGATCGGTGCGGCAGATGATGACGTCAGGCTGGATACCGATCGCACGCAACTCCTTGACACTGTGCTGCGTCGGTTTCGTCTTCACTTCACCGGTGCTTTGAATGTAGGGCAGTAAGGTGACATGGATGTAAAGGACATTCCGCCGCCCCTCTTCCCGTCGCATTTGTCGAATGGCCTCGAGGAAAGGCTGGCCCTCGATATCGCCGACCGTCCCGCCGACCTCGACGACCACGACGTCCGGTCGATGGATCTCGGCGACCTGCCGAATACGTGCCTTGATCTCGTTGGTGATGTGCGGAATGACTTGAACGGTGCCGCCCAGATAATCGCCCCGCCGCTCTTTGGCGATCACTGCCGAGTACACCTGGCCCGTCGTCACGTTCGACGCACGGCTCAGATCCTCGTCCGTGAACCGTTCGTAGTGCCCGAGGTCGAGGTCGGTCTCCGCGCCGTCCTCGGTCACGAACACTTCGCCGTGCTGATAGGGTGACATCGTTCCCGGATCGACATTGAGGTATGGATCGAGCTTCATCAGCGCGACCCGCAGCCCCCTGCTTTTCAGCAATCTCCCGATGGCCGCGGTCGCGATTCCCTTCCCGACCGACGACACGACACCACCGGTGACGAAGATGTACTTCGGCATCGCCCCACCTCCGGGCACGACCATTCCGGCCCTTACGGGTCGGGGACCAGCACCACGACCTCCATCGCTTCCCCGAATTCCCCCTTGCGCACCGTCAACGACTCGCGTGTCGTCCATTCCGTGACACCCATCGCTCGCAAAAACCGCTCCACCGGCTCCCGCCCGGAGTCTCCGTGCTCTGTCCGGAATTGCAGCGGAATCACGACGTGCGGCTCGATCTGCCCGACGACTTCCACCGCGCGGTCGGCATCGAGTGTCGTACCCCCGCCGACCGGCACCAGCAGCACATCGACCTCGCTCAGCAACTCCGCCTGTTCGTCACTCAGCGTGTGGCCGAGATCACCGAGATGACAAATCTGCACTCCGTCCAGGTCAACAACGTACACGGTGTTCTTGCCGAGCCGTGCCCCACGCTCCTCATCATGGTAGGTACGGATTCCGGTGATGAACGTGCCCTTGATTTCGTACTCGCCCGGCCCGTCGATCAGCCGATAGCCTGGTCGAACCAGATCGAGGTAACGGTGCCCTGGATGAGCATGACTGACCGTCACGATATCCGCTCGCTGCTTGGGCGGATGGTAACCGGTTTCAGGTGCGACCGGATCCATGACGACGGTGACGTCACGGCCGCGCAACCGGACACACGCATGCCCCAGCCATTTGATTTCCGACATCGACCAGCCGTCCGTTCGCTCTCGTTCCGATACAGGACGGAACGCACGACGAGGGTTCTTCGGTTCACATCGGGACCTCAGTATACCCGGTGTCCGTTCACCCCAGCAACCAGGATTCGGCATCCCGTTCGCTCCACGTCCGCTTCTCTTGCGACCCGTACGGTTGTCTCTCGACGCTCGGACATGGGGGAACGAAGCGGCTGCCGGAGCCACAGCGGCGACGTACTGCGGCAGGCGAGATTACTCCTCGCCTTCGGCTTCGAGAAGGCTCTTGACGACGCGATGGATAACCGACCAGGAGAATCCCCGACGCTGGAGAACCCCGATCAATCGACGCTCGGCCACCGCCCGATCCAATCGCTGGAGTCGATGCCAGTGCTTCTGTGCGACCGCGCGTGCCGCTTCCAAATCGTCAACCGAGTCATTCCCGACCACGGCATCGATGATCTCGGGCGCAACGCCCCTGACCCGGAGCTCACGCCGCAACGCAGCCGCCCCACGAGGACTGAAGCGACGCCGCTGGGTAACCCACGCCTCAGCGAAAGCACGATCGTCGAGATAGCCGAGATGCCGAAGCCGCGAGAGAACCTCTGCGACGATGTCCTCGGCAGTTCCCTCCTGTCGCAGTCGTTGCGCGAGTTCCGCCTCGCTGCGTGGTCGACTTGCCAGTGCACGCAGGGCGATGTCCATCGCAGCGTCCACTGCACCTGCACGTTCGATCGCAGCGACGCGCTCGCTCGTCAACCGCTCTCCGACAACGATCCCCAGCTCAGCAACGCGTGCTGCCGAGAGCAGGAGCCAGGGTTCGCCGTCCCGCTCCACCACGAATCGGTCCGCCCGTCGTGGGTGCGGGGCCAGGCGGGTTATGCGTTGCTCGACTTCCGCCACCGAACACCTCCGGAGAATCCAGTCAGCGTATCTGGCACAGTTAACCTAGGAGGGAACGATGACCCAGGTGGCAGCCCCGACTCGGAGCAGACAACACTCCTTGCACTGGATGGCCTTCGGCCTTCTCGGTCTCAGCGTACTCGCCACCGGTACGACGCTCTTCGTACTCGCCCTGGCTATCGAAGCACAGGCCCGGAACGACGAACGGGCACCCGCCGACGCCATCGTGGTACTCGGTGCGGCTCAGTACAACGGCCGACCGACTCGTGCCTTCCGCGCCAGACTCGATCATGCCGCCGCCCTCTACCGCCAGGGCTATGCCTCGACCGTGGTCTTGGTGGGTGGCAGCGTTGCCCCCGATGACCTCACCGAAGCAGAGGTCGGCGCTCGCTACCTCCAGCAACTCGGAATCCCGCCAGAGGCCCTCGTGGTGGTTCCTGTCGGGCGCAATACCTGGCAGAGTCTGGAGGCCGCTGCTACCACGCTGCACGCTCGTGGCGTGCAGCGCCTGTTACTCGTCAGCGACGGGTTCCATTTGTTCCGCAGCAAGCTCATGGCCCGCGACCTCGGCTTCGTCGCGCTCGGCTCACCGGCAGTGAACAGCCCGATCCGCCCAGGCTCCCCGCTCGAACGCTGGTACATCGTCCGCGAGGCGTTCGCGACGCTCGCCTACCTGATCGGTCGCCGCTGACGTACGACGCAGCTCGACTCAGTCGGCTGCTTCGCTGACGACGAAGTTGACGAGCCGTCCTGGTACGTAGATCACGCGCTCGATCCGCTTCCCAGCAAGGTAGCTCTGGACGCGTTCCGTCGCGCGGGCCCGAGCGACCGCTTCGTCCTCGCTGATATCGACCGGAACCACCAGACGATCGCGAACTCGCCCATTGACCTGCACCACCAGCTCGACCGTCCCCTCAGCAGCGAGTTCGGGATCGTAGCTCGGCCAGGCCTGCAGATGCACGCTGTACGGCTTCCCGAGACGTTCCCACAGTTCTTCCGCGATGTGCGGTGCGCCTGGCGCCAACAGGAGCACCAGCGTCTCGAGCGCTTCCCGCCACACCGGCATCCGGACAACCGGAGTCTCGCGCAATCGTGAAAGTTCGTTCACGAGCTCCATGAGGCGCGCGATCGCGGTGTTGAAACTGAAGGTCTCGAAATCGTCAGTGACCTGCTTGATGGTGCGATGCACGAGACGACGCAACGCGCGTGCCTGGTCGTCGTCTTCCGTATCGACCGATATGTCGAGCGTCTCGTTCACCAGGGCCCAGACACGCTGCAGGAAACGCTGCACACCGGCCACGCCGCGCGAGCTCCACGGCCCACCTTGACTCCACGGGCCGATGAACATCAAGTACAAGCGCACCGTATCTGCCCCGAGTCGCGCAACCAGGTCGTCCGGATCGACGACGTTCCCGCGGCTCTTCGACATTTTCTCGCCGTCCTCGCCCAGGATCACCCCGTGATTGAACAGGCGCAGGAACGGCTCCCGGTGGTTCACCAGTCCCAGATCAGCCAGCACCTTCGTCCAGAACCGGCTGTAGAGGAGGTGCAGGATGGCGTGTTCGATCCCACCGGTGTACTGATCGACCGGCGTCCAGTACGTGACTTTGTCCGGGTCGAACGGACGCTCGCTGTCATGTGGACTCAGGTACCGATACCAGTACCAAGACGAGTCGACGAAGGTATCCATCGTATCGGTCTCGCGCCGTGCCGTTCCGCCGCACTGCGGGCAGGACGTGTTGACGAAGTCCTCGTGCGTGACGAGCGGCGATTGTCCAGTCGGCATGAACTCGGCATCCTCGGGGAGCAGCACCGGCAACTGATCCTCCGGAACGGGAACCATCCCGCAGCGATCACAGTACACGATCGGGATCGGTGTGCCCCAATAGCGTTGGCGCGAGATCAGCCAGTCGCGTAACCGGTAGGTCACCTCGCGACGACCGATCCCCTGTTGCTCGAGCCAGTCGATCACCTTGCGGATCGCCTCGCCACCCGCCGTCGGCGTACCATCGAACGGCCCGGAGTTGACCATGACACCATCACCGTCGTACGCCTCCTCCATCGTGGCCGGGTCAAGCGTACGGTCGGGCGGCTGGATGACGACCACGATCGGAAGGCCGAACTGGCGCGCGAACTCGAAGTCGCGCTGATCGTGCGCTGGTACGGCCATGATCGCGCCTGTGCCGTAGTGCATCAGGACATAGTCCGCGATCCAAATCGGGATACGTTGCCCATTGACCGGATTGATCGCGTACGCGCCGATGAAGACACCCGTCTTCTCACGCTCGGTCGACGTGCGCTCGATATCGCTTCGCCGGCGGGCCTGGTCAATGTACGCCTCGACTTCGGCTCTCCGATCCGGTGTCGTCAACTTTTGGACCAGCGGGTGCTCGGGCGCCAGAACCATGAACGTCGCGCCCCACAAGGTGTCCGGCCGTGTCGTGAACACCTCGATCGGATCGCCCTGCTCGCTGTGGAAGACGATGCGGGCACCCTCCGACCGGCCGATCCAGTTGCGCTGCATCGTGATGACGCGCTCTGGCCAGTCGATACCGTCGAAACGGAGCAACTCCTCCGCGTAGGCCGTAATGCGCAGGAACCACTGCTCGAGATCGCGCCGGTACACCTCGGTACCGCACCGCTCGCAGCGCCCATCGATCACCTGTTCGTTCGCGAGAACGGTCTGACAGGTCGGGCACCACCACACCGGTGCTTTCGCCCGGTAGGCAAGCCCTCGCTTGTAGAACTGCAGGAAGAACCACTGATTCCAGCGGTAATACTCCGGGAGGCAGGTGATGACTTCCTTCGACCAGTCGAACATCGCTCCCATCGAGCGAAGCTGCTTCTTCATGTGAGCGATGTTCTGCATGGTCCAGACCCGTGGATGGATCCCGTGCCTGATAGCCGCATTTTCTGCCGGCAGTCCAAAGGCATCGAACCCGAACGGGAAGAGCACGTTGTACCCACGCATCCGCTTGTAACGGGCAGCCGCGTCAGCCGGCGCGTACGAGAACCAGTGTCCGATATGGAGGTTTCCCGAGGGATACGGGAACATGACGAGGTGATACCACTTCGGCTTCGCCGGATCCTCCTGGACATTCAGGTAGATACCGGTCTCTTCCCAAATCTTTTGCCACTTGGGCTCGATGACCTGCGGCTCGTAGCGCTCGGTTCGGCGCTCCTGCTGTGTGGTCGTCATCGCTGTGCCCTCCTGCAGCTCCTGGCTCCAACGCACGACGGCCCGCCCACGAAGGGACGGGCCGACCCGCGGTACCACCCTCCTTGGCGTCGACAGCGCGACACCCACCTCCACCGTGCGGTAACGGGCACGATCCGGCGCGAGCTACTCGCGCTTTCGCTCGCGCAGCTCCGGGGCGAGTTCACGGCCTCGAGCCGACCGGGCTCGCACCGACCACCGGCTCGCTGAACGGCTGCGGCCCGCTACTGCTCCCCTTCGCCGCTCTTCCCCGTCACATGACGACAACCGGTCGCACCCTTCGGTGGAACGGTGATGCTCCTCGGTGGAGCTGAGGGGACTCGAACCCCTGACCCCAACGCTGCCAGCGTTGTGCTCTCCCACTGAGCTACAGCCCCGCGCCGACTCCCTGGCGCAACCACTAGTCTAGCATACTCCCCACGACTCGGACAACGACTGCACTGCTGCAACCGGGCACCATGCGCTTCCCGACCCGATCATGACTCGTCAGTGATCTACACGATGAGCACGCCTTGCCATCTCGCGTTTCACGACTGGGAGTACCGGCCATGTCTGGGCATACTTGCTCGGACGAGCGAAGGAGACGCATGGGGAGTAACGATGACGCCACCGATCCGCTTCCATATCGTGACACTCGGGTGTTCGAAGAATCAGGTCGACTCTGAGGGTATGGCCCAGCGCCTGATCGCCCAGGGACTCGAGCCGACCGACGACCCACGGAAGGCACGAGTCCTGATCGTCAACACCTGCGGGTTCCTGGCTGCCGCACGCGCGGAGTCACGCGCCGCGATCGAGCGTCTGCTGGCCAAACGGAGACCCGACCAGATCGTCATCGCCGCTGGTTGTATGGTCAGTCTCGACGAACACCGGCGGGAGGTTCCGGAAGGAGTCGACGCGCTGCTCTCCACCCGCGAGTGGACACGTATCGATGCTGTGGTCGCTGAACTGCTCGGTCTCCCCATTGCGAGTGTGCGCGCCGACGAGGCCGTCTTTCCGAGTTTCCATCGATTGCCGACAGCCCGACCGAGCGCCTATGTGAAGATCGCGGACGGCTGCGACCATCGTTGCTCCTTTTGTGCGATCCCTCTCATCAAGGGCAACCAGGTCAGCAAGCGACCATCGGACGTCGTCCGCGAGATCCGGGAACTCGTCGATACCGGCAGCAAGGAAGTCGTCCTGGTCGCCCAGGACACTATTCGATACGGTGCTGACCTCGGGATTCGCGATGGTCTCCCCGGCCTCCTCCGCCTGATCGCTGAACAGGTGCCTGAACTACCATGGCTTCGCCTGTTGTACCTCTATCCGACGCCATTGCTGTTCCGACTCATCGACACGATGGCTGAACTCCCGCAGTGCGTCCCCTACCTCGATATCCCGCTCCAGCACGCCGACCCGACCATCCTCCGCGCGATGGCGCGACCGAGCGATCCACAGTTCTATCGCCGGCTCATCGCGTATGCCCGTGAGCGTCTTCCGAACGTCACGCTTCGCACGACCTTCATCGTCGGTTTCCCAGGAGAAACAGAAGAGCACTTCCATCGCCTCTACGAATTCGTTGCCGAAATGCAATTCGACCACGTCGGTGTCTTCGTCTACTCGCCGGAATCGCCGACACCGAGCGTCAGACTCGGTGCGCCGGTATCCCTCGACATCGCCGAGGAGCGACGTGCCAGACTCATGGCCTTGCAGCAGCGCATCTCTCTCGAGAAGAACCGAGCGCTCATCGGGCAAGTACTCCCAGTTCTCATCGAAGGCCAGGGTGAACTCGAAGACGAACGTGGCCGTCGCCGACCGATCGCTGCTGGCCGAGCTCCACGCCATGCTCCTGAGGTCGACGGCCTCGTCTTCGTCCCCGGCCGGCTACCTATCGGCCAGATCGTGCCGGTCCGTATTACCCACGCCGAGCCGTACGATCTTTGGGCCGAGCCGGTCGCTCCCCTCCGCACCGCGCCCAGGCGAAACTCTCAGAGAACCGACTCGACCGACCAGACCGGACGAAAGACCAGCCACTGATCGGGAGCCGCGCGGATCGCCTGTTCGAGCTGGGCAACCACCTGTTCGAGCGCCCCGAGTTCCGTCACGTGCGCCTCATCCCTGGCTGCCAGGTCGATCGCAGGCGCCACACTGACGCGATAGCCGTACCCGGTTCGTTGCGCGAAGACAGGAACGACGGGGCAGCCGAAACGCCGCGCCAGCCGAATCGGAACGTCCGAGAACCACGCTGCCCTTCCGAAAAAGCGAATCGACCGGCCAGCGCGCTCACTCGCCCGGTCGATCAGAAAGACAACCGGAATTCCTGAGCGTAGGGCACGGATCACCGCTCGGAAGCCAGCAGGCGACGGCGACACCAGGGTCACGCCCCGATGTCCGCGCAACCAGCGGACGCAGCGATCGAGCCACACCGGACGCATCGGCTCTGCCAGGACGAGGAACGTGTAGCCGCGCTTGGACAGAAGCGCTGCAACAACGTCGAACGGGCCAAGATGTGCGGAAACGAAGACAATCGGACCTTCACCCACGCGCGGCACTCCATCGCTCCACTCGAGTTCCACAGATGGAGACCAAAAACCGCTGGCGAGCCGCAAGGTGAGGAGTGCCAAGAAGTTGCGCGCGCTCGCCCGGAAGGCACCCTGCACGGCCCGACGCACCACCGGTGAGTAGGGGGGCTCCCCTAGCACCTGGGCCAGATTGCATGCCGCAGCATGTCGATAGCGTGGACAGAGCCAGAACGCGACCGAGCCGGCGAAGTCAGCTAGCACCTGACCACACCGGACGAGTGTGGTGCGAGCGACAGCGTGGAACCGATCACCATTCGTCATCCTGCCGACGGATCGGGAACGCCGCTGTCTCCAACGCGCTCCGGATTCCAGCGGAGATACGGCCAGGCATCGACGAGGACTGGAACACCGCGCGCGACCGTGAGGAGCAGCGTGACATAGACAGCCAGCCAGCCGATACCAACGAGCGCAGGAGAACGGAACAGCGCACCGAGCAGCGGAAACCCCGTGCGTCGCTCCACAACGACGCCAGCCAAGAACAAGAAAGCCACCAGCTTGGCTACGCCATACGCTGCGCGCATCGTGCGTGAGGCAGTCAAGAACCGCGTCAGGCGCGTCCGCGCCATCGTCCGCTCGCCGAACGGTGTTCGTCCCGCTTGGAGCGCGACGCTACGCAACCCATCGACCAGAAAGCCTCGGGTCATCACCAGCAGCGGTGCCCAGACACCGATCAGGCCGAGATCAGCGAACACGATCCACAGCGCATTCTCGACCACTCGGTCACCGGCGATGTCGAAGACTGCCCCGAACACGGTCGTCGTGCCGCGTCGGCGCGCCACGATTCCATCCAGCGCATCACCAGCGAAGACCACGAGCAGGAGTACCCAGGCCAAGACGAGCGACCACCGTTGGTCGGTGTACAGAAGCGCGATTCCTATGAACAGAAGCACCACACGCCCTACGGTAATCGCATTCGCCACGGCTGCCCCCTCGCATGGAGTCAGAGCGTGATCGTCAGGAGTGCGACCCACGTCAGGATGAGAACGATGACCGTCCCACCGAGAATGAGGCGTGCCGCGAACGCTTCGAGCTGCTCGGCCAACAAGGCGAGCGCGACATTCGCGACCGTGACGATGAGGGCAACGAACGGCAACAACCAGAGATCACGTCGTGTCCCGATTCGATCCGGAAGTCCCGAGGCGTTCCAATGGAGAACGAGCGTCTCGGGTAGTGTCTCGTACCGTACGATGAGATACCCGACAAGTCCGAGGAGCAGCGCTCCGGAGACGACGAGCAGACCGACCGCAACCCGATCCCGCAGGAACGCTGGGCGAAGCACGCGTGGGCGTTCGCGCACCATTCCCGCCGACGCGACGTCCCCGACCGTCGGGAACGCGGCTGTCCAGCCCGCGGCGGCGAGCTGTTCCCTGCCAGCGATTTCCGGCTGTGCCGTGCCACGCGCCTGTCGTCGCCGTACCGTCGCGATATGTTCCAAAAAGAGAACGGGTTGTGCCGGGGAAATCGCCCAGTGACGTGTATCCGTGGAAAGAAGGAGCTGGCGACTCGTCGGTTGCGTCGCGACCACCCGCACCCGACCGAAGGGAGCGCGGATCCAGCCAACGTAGTAGCCGGGCCAAAAGGGCTGCCAGGCGTGCCGCACCGACCCGAGTAACGGAGCTGCCGGCCCGGCATAACTCAGCCGATCCACGGGTATCTCTTCGATGCGGTTCGCCCAGCGGATCCGGATCGAATCATCGGTGATATCGTAACCGATGGAGAAGTACGCGAAGAGGAGATAGCCGACGAGCGCTGTCGCGCCACCGCACACCAGGAACACCAGCCAGAGGGCGAGAGGTGGCAAACTCGAACGGGTTAACCCGACCAGCCCGAGACCAGCGAGCACCGCTGTCGCCCCGAGCGCGAGGAAGAGTCCCAGGCCGATAAGCCCACCGGCTGATGGGGCAGCTCGCGCGCGGAAATGGATCATCGGTGGTGCGCGCATCCCTGCTTGCCTCCCGTGCCTGCTGGCCTGGCCCCCATCAGGGTGTCGGCGTCGCAGCTGGTGTCTCTCCGGCCGCCGGTGTCGGAGTCGGGGTCGGCGTCGGCGTTGGTGGTGCGTCCGGTGGGGCAACGAACGGCTGCGTCGCCGGTGTCGGAACCGGAGTCAGCCCCAAATGCCATTCGATCGTCGACGTCCGGCGTTGCTCATCAAGCCAGCGCTGGAAAGCGCGTGAGCGCAACGTTTCCAGCATGCGCAAGCTGATCGGCCGATCCGGATCGCGCTCCAACACCTGGATGACGTGCCACCCGTAGATCGTCTGCACCGGACCCCCGACCTCGCCAGGCGAAAGGCTGAACGCCACATCATCGAACTCCGGAGGCATGTAGCCGCGCGGCAGCCAGCCGAGATCGCCGCCGTTCGGTGCCGTATCGCTATCGATCGACCGCTCCCTCGCGACAGTCACGAAGTCTGCACCACCTTGGATGTCCGCGAGCGCCTGTTCGGCAGCCTCTCGTGTGGTCAGCAAAATATGTCGTGCGTGCACCTGCTCGCCACGCAACGGAATCTGTTCCTCCAAGGCTCGTTGGACCTTCTCGCGTGCCAGCAGTGGTCGCACGACGAATCGTTTGAAGTCGTCGAACGACAGACCAGCTTGATCGAGGACAGTGTCGCGATACTCAGCCATCACGGCAGTTGCCGTGGCCCGCGCCTCTTCCGGCGGCACGGTGGGTGTCGCCGTTGGTGACACTGACGGCGTCGGGGTCGGGGTGGGACTCGGTGTCGGCGTCACTCCCGGTTCTGGCGTCGGTGTCGGCGTCGGAGTCGGCGTTACGGCTGCGGTCGCCGTTGCCCAAGCGGCAGCAGTCGGATCGACACCGAGTGTCGGGGTCGGGGTCAATAGTGGAACGCTGCTGAACAAGCTGAGCGTGTATTCCTCGAGCTCCTTCGGATCGATCGAGACGCCGAGCTGACCCATGCGCTGTACGACGATCAGATCGTCGACCATCTGTTCCACCGTCGGCTGGTTGATCGGATCCTTTTCGACCGTCTCGAGTTGTTGACGCGCTTGGTCTGCGAGCTGCTGGTATTGGGTACTCTGCTGCCCTGTGGTCAAGTTCGCGAGCTGCTGGTATTGACTGATCTGGTTGAGCAGTTCGAGCTTGCGCATCTTCCAGTAGTCGCCCCGCGTTACGCGCTCCCCATTGACTTCGACGATAACCTGGCGAGGAAGATACCAGTATTGATACACCGCGCCGCCGCCCAACAAGAGCGCGACGACGGCGATCACCGACGCCACGCCGATCAAGGCAGCTCGTTCATGAAGACGCTCGCGCTCACGCCGGGGCAACCGTCGTGAGCGCGCGCCGCGTTGCCCTGCTGCGCGCTGACCAGGCAGCCATCGCCTGATGCGCTCCTGCATGCGCCACCTCGCTCCTCAGCGGCCGAACGATCCTGCCCAGGGGAAACCGAGCAGGTACCGCTCATCGCTCCGGTACGAACGGCAGCAGAGCGAGGTGACGCGCGCGCTTGATCGCCCGTGCCAACTGCCGCTGGTGCTTGGCGCAGGTGCCGGTCGAACGGCGTGGCTCGATCTTCGCCTGCGGCGACAGGTACCGACGGAGCCGTCCGAAGTCTTTGTAGTCGATTTGCTTGATGCCATCCATACAGAAGGCGCAGACCTTCTTGCGCGGATAATACCGTGTCGCCGCTCGACTGGGTCGAGACGCTTCGGCAGCCTGCTCCTGTTGCGCCTCGGGCACCTCCGTTGCGCCATTGTCCGCAACACCTGTCGGCTGCAGTTCCTCGGTCATCGCTTCCTCACCCCTCACCGTGGATCAGAATGGTACCTGATCGTTCCATGGATCCTCGTCGTCGAACGACAAATCGGGCGGCAGATCCGGTGCCGGAACCTCTTCCTCGGTCGGCAACCCTGTCGGAGCCGGCACATCGGCCGGTCGCGGACTGAGCAACAGCACTTCCCGGGCGACCACCTCGACGGCGGTGCGCTCCATACCGTCGTTTCCCGTGAAGCGCCGGATCCGCAACCGCCCCGCCACGTAGACCTTCGTGCCTTTCCGGATGTACTGGTCGGCGAACTCAGCCAGCCGGTTCCAGCACACCACGGTAAACCAATCGGTCTCCTCGATAGCTTGCCCAGTATCACCGCTGCGGCGGAACGAATTCACCGCGAGGCGAAACTGTGTGACCGGAGCCCCGGACGGCGTATAGCGCATTTCGGGGTCGCGGCCCACGTTACCGATGAGCTCGATGCGATTCAGTCCGCGTGACATCGTACCCCCCGGGCCTCCGGTTCGTTTCCGGCGTATCTCACGTGTCAAGGCGTACCATGAGATGTCGCAGCACTTGTTCGTTGAGTCGGAGTTCGCGTTCGATCTCGCGCGCCTTCGACGGCGGGCAAACGAGTTGGAAGAGCACGTAAAAGGCTTCCTGGAACTTCATGATCGGGTAAGCCAGGCGACGCCGACCCCACGGGGTATCGCGCTTCTCGAACGACACCGTTCCACCCTGGTCGGCGATCATCGTCCGAATCCGCTCGATAGCCGCTTCCAGTCGCTCATCCGTGAGATCCGGACGCAACAAAACCATGAGTTCGTATTTCCGCGGCTCTGGCTCGTAACGCGGCAACGGAAACCTCCTTCCCATGGGTTCGCGCTGTACTCAAAAGCCGGGCCGTTGCCTCACCCGGTCGGCGACAGCGCGGAAAGGAACGACACACTACGCGGCCCTATCGCCGCGAGCGTGGCCAGTATACCAAACGAGCCCCAGAAAGCTGTTCTGGGGCTCGCTCGCCGACGAGGCCCGTCGCGGTCAGCGAGACATCAGGCGGTTCGTGCTTCGAACTGCTGCACCACTGCTGGTCGCCGTGCCTGGTTGATGACCCAGTCGACGATAACCGCAACCAACGAGCCGATGACGGTATGGACCAGATGGAGTCCGCCAAACGAGGGTCCGAAGGCGGGCAGCTGCTCAGCGATCCAGATACCGAGAAACGGGTAAGCCGCCACCCGCCAGACCTTCTCGGGAAGACGCCCTGGAAGCAGATCGTACCAGAGCACCCCGAAACCGTAACTCAACGCGAGCATCAGGAGGAACGTCCCGAACTCCATGGCGCACCTCCGTTTCCACCTCCCTCGACGGGCCCCGTGGCGATCTGTTTGAACAACCCCGGTAATTATTGTACAGCTCGGTTCGCCCAGCGTAGCCAACGCCCCTACTGCGTCACCCCAGGGAAGGAACCTCGGCCGATGACATCGAGTCACAGCGCCGCCGGTCGACGACAGCTGTGCTCCTCTCGCTCTCTCGCAAGACAGTGAGTAGCTCTCTTTTCGCGGGGCTCAATGGGAGAGGCAGCGTGGAGAGTGCGTTGGCTCGGTCAACAGCGTCACTCCGGTGCGCTCGCCCTTTCGGGCCGCGAACCGATCGATTCGACTGGTGACTGCATAACTCGCGCCCCCTCTTCGTCGATCGGTAATACGACGGCCTGGGCGGCATAACCGCGCCGTGCGATCAACGCGGCAAACGCACGGCGGACGTCCTCCACCCGTGCCGGGTGGACGAGCGCGATGACGGCTGGGCCAGCTCCGCTCAATGCCGCACCGTATGCCCCAGCGTCGCGAGCGACTGCAATCGCTTCCTCGAGATGCGGATAGAGAACAGCGCGGTACGGCTGGTGGAACTCGTCCTCCATCGCGGTCGCGAGCAGGTCCGGCTGTCCGGTCGTGAGGGCGAGGACGAGCAGCGCCGTCCGGGCAGCAGTCCGCACCGCCGTCACGCGCCGGATCCGGCGCGGAAGCACCGAACGCGCATCGCTGGTGTAACCGAGTGAGTCTGGAACCAGGAGCACCGCAGCCAACCGTGCTCGGATCGGTATCGAGGCTACGACCGGCCCGTCTGGACCATCGACAGCCAAAACGGCACCCCCGTAGAGCGCCGCGCCTACGTTGTCACCATGTCCTTCGATCGCACAAGCCAGGCGAAAAAGTTCACCACGTGCGACTGGTTGTCCACAAAGCTCGTTGGCGAGCACCAGCCCCGCGACGACCGCAGCCGCTGAGCTCCCGAGCCCCCGCGCGACCGGGATCTCCGAATCGATACGCAGGACGCCACCAGGAAGCCGCACTCCGCATTCCTGCTCGTAGACCCGCATGGCTTCGAGAACCAAATTGGGGCCGCCCCGAAGATCCGGCTCCGCTACGACCTCGAGCTCGTTTCCACCGGACGGCGAGTACCGGACGCGCAGGTACCAACGGAGCGCGATCGCCAGGACGTCGAAACCCGGGCCGAGATTCGCACTCGATGCTGGCACCCGCACCTCAACCTGCATCGTCCAGCACCTCTCGCAGCGCTGCCAGCGAGGGAGGAATCGTCACCGGGCGATTCGCGAGCGGACGCCGCTCGCCAGCCAAATGATAGGCGATGATCGCATCCGGATCTTTTAGCACGTGACCAGTCAGAACGGCGACCACTCGATCACCAGGACGAATCACACCCTGGGCGACGAGTTTGCGAACGCCTGCCACTGATGCCGCCGAGGCCGGCTCACAGCCGATGCCGGCTCGATCGACGACCGCCTTGGCATCCAGAATCTCCTCATCCGAAACGATCTCCACCACGCCACGCGTGAACTCGATCGCCCGCCTGGCCCGCTCGTAGCTGACCGGATTGCCGATACGAATCGCCGTGGCGACCGTTTCGGCGCGCACTGGACGAAGTTCCACGAAGCCGCTTCGATACGCCGCGTAAAACGGTGCAGCGCCCTCGGCTTGGATCACGGCGAGACGCGGCAGCTGAGCGACAAGTCCCCACCGGACGAGTTGCTCGAGCGCTGCACCGAACGCCGCAGTATTTCCTAGATTCCCACCGGGCAACACGATCCAATCGGGAGGTTCCCACGCGAGCTGGTGCAGGAGCTCGAACACGATCGTCTTTTGGCCCTCGAGGCGGAACGGATTCACCGAGTTCAAGAGGTAGAGATCGAGCTCGCTGCTGGCCGCCTCCACGAGCTGCATCGCCGCATCGAAATCGCCCTCGACCTGGACGATACGCGCACCGTACGCGATCGCCTGGCCGAGCTTGCCTGCAGCGATCTTTCCAGCAGGAAGAAAGACCACGCTGGGTAGCCCGGCCAGGGCTGCGTAGGCTGCGACCGACGCCGAAGTGTTTCCGGTCGAGGCACACGCGACAGCCCGGGCGCCGACTGCTCGGGCGTGGGAGATCGCGACGGTCATGCCGCGATCCTTGAAGGAACCGGTCGGATTCTCGCCCTCGTGCTTCACGATCAGGTTCGTACACCCTGTCCATGCTGACAGCGCAGGATGGGAATACAAATTCGTATTCCCCTCAGGACGCGTGACGATACGCTCCGACGGGAGGGGCGGCAACAGCTCACGGTACCGCCAGACTCCGCTCCGATCGAGTGCTTCCCAGCTGCCGAGCCGTCGCTCGAACGCGCGCAGATCGATCGCCGGCGCTCGGGTGTACACGACTTCGTACAGACCTCCGCAGCCGCAGCGCCCCGGTGAACGGTCTGCTGCAATCGCTGTCCCGCAGCGACCACAACGCAACGAAATGCCAGCCAGTCCCGCAACCAGAGCCGACGATCGCTCGCGGTCTCCCTCACCTGCCACCGACACGCTCCTCAGACGGCATACATTCGCCGCGGATCGAGTGCGTCCCGCAAGCCATCACCCACATAGTTGATGCTCAAGACGGTCAGGAAGATCGCTCCGCCAGGAAAGAGCACCATCCACGGCGCGAACTCGATCCAGTTGATTCCATCGTACAGCATGCGCCCCCACGTCGGGATGTCCGGCGGAAACCCGAGACCGAGGAACGAGAGCGCCGATTCCGTGATGATCGCTTGGGCGACCCCCAAGGTCGCGGCGACGATCACCGGGCTCAGCGTGTTCGGGAGAATGTGGCGAAAAATGATCCCGCCAGTCCCGACCCCGATGCAGTGTGCAGCTTCGACGAATTCCTTTTGCTTCAGCGACAGGAAAGAGGCCCGAACCAGGCGAGCCACCGGCATCCAATTGAGACCACCGATGACGAGCACGATGAGCAAGAACATGCCGAGCTCGATCCCGAAAATCGCCTTCATCCGATCCTGAAACAAATAGGTAATCAGCAAGAGGAGCGGTAAGCTGGGAATCGAGATGAACATATCGGTAATGCGCATCAGAAGCGAGTCCAGGAACCCTCCGAAGTACCCAGCAATCGCACCGATCAGCGTGCCGAGAACCACCGCGACGAGCATCGCGACCACACCGACCGCGATCGAGATACGACCGCCCCACAGGATGCGTGCGAAGATGTCATGTCCGAGATCGGTCGTTCCGAACGGATGCGCGAGCGAGGGCCCCTGCAGCGCCTCGGTCATGTCGAAGTGGTTCCAGGGGATCGGCCAGAGGAACGGCCCGATGAGCGTCGCGAGCACCAAGAACAGCAGAACGAAACTGCCTGCTACCGCCAGCCGGTGGTGGCGGAACTGCCGCCAGGCATCGCTCCACAGTGAGCGTGGCTTGCGCTGCGGCAACAGCACCGCTCCTGGTGCGGCAACCTCTGCCGGAGCCATGGTCCGGCGCTGCTCGGTCATCTCCGACATCATCCACCCCCGTTGAGGCGTCGTCGGCCCTCACTCGTACTTAATCCGTGGATCGAGGACACCGTACAAGATATCCGCGATCAAATTGAAGAGAACGACGAGTGCTGAAAAGATAATGGTGATCGCCATGATCACCGGTGTGTCGTTATCGCGGATCGCGCTGATCAACAGCGATCCCATGCCCGGCACCCGGAAGATTTGCTCGGTGATCACTGCCCCTGTGAAGATTCCCGGGATGCTCAGCGCGACGATCGTCACGACTGGGATGAGCGCGTTGCGCAGGGCATGGCGCAAGATCACCGCCCGTTCGCTCAGTCCCTTGGCCCGCGCCGTCCGCACGTAATCCTGGTGGATCGTCTCCAACATCGCGGCCCGCGTGTACCGCGCCAGGGCCGCCGTCTCGAACAGGGCGAGGACCATGATCGGCATGAGCGCTTGCTTGATCTTCTCCCACAGGCCAGCGAGCCCCTCTGTCTCGATCGTCGTGCGGTAGATCATCGGCAGCCAGCCGAGCTTCACACTGAAAACGAGGATGAACAAAATACCGGTCACGAAGGTCGGCAACGAGAACCCAATGAAGGCCAGGGTCGTCGCGATATTGTCGAAGATCGAATACTGTCGGATCGCCGAGAGGACGCCGACCGGGATGGCGATCAGAACCGAAAGAACATACGCGGTCCCGATCACGTAGAGCGTCGTTGGCAGTCGCTGGCGGATGAGATCGATGACCGGCGACTTGGACCGGAACGAATAACCGAAGTCACCCCGCAACATCGACGACGCCCACTTCACGTAGCGGACGGGTATCGGGTCGTCCAGGCCCATGCTCTGGCGGATGCGCTGGCGTACCTCCGGTGGCACAGCTGGGTTCATCGCGAGCTCGGCCAACGGATCACCGGGCGCCAGCGCCAGAATCGTGAAGATCACGATGCTGATCGCGATCAGAGTCGGAATCGAGATGAGAATCCGGCGGATCAGATATTGTGTCATCCCCCGCGCTCCTCACCCCATACCACATGGTTCAGGGGCGGAGCAGTTGCCCCGCCCCCGCCGCGGTACCACTAGCTCGAGCGTCTCCAGCTGGCAATGTTCCACGTTTCGTCTGTCCAACGCGAGAGCTCGAGCCCGGTCAGGTTCTTGGCTCGGCCGCTCACACTGTTCCGGTGCACCAGTGGAATCACGACGACATTGTTGACGACCAGATCGTTCATCTTGATGAACAACTCTTCCTGCTTCTTGGGATCGAGCTCGACCTGCGCTTGCTCGTAGGCCTTATCGTACTCCTCGTTCTGCCAACGCTCGATATTGTTCCCAGACCAGTTATTCGCCTTCTGCGCGATGTTGTCTTCCTTCCCATACCAGGAAACCATGTAGTCCAACGGATAGGTCGAAGACGGTCCGTTCGTGAACATCTCGATATCTGCATAGAAGTGCGCATAGGTATCCGGGTTACCCGGATCAGAAGAAAAGAAGACTGAGGCTTCGATCGACTTCAGTTCGACCTTGATGCCGAGCTGCTCGAACGCATTCTTGATGATTTCCTGCGTCTTCTGGCGCACCGGATTGATGGACGTCTGATACAGAATCTCCATCCGGACGCCGTCCTTCTGCCGAATACCGTCCGGCCCTTTCGTCCAACCAGCCTCGTCGAGCAGCTTGGCGGCCTGGTCGAGGTCGAACTTCCACGAGGTGTTCTTGGAAACGAACCGCGCGGGAGCCACGAGGATGTTGGAGGTCGCCTTGCCTGCCCGACCGTACAACGTGTTGGCGATCACGTCACGCTGACAGGCCAGTGCATAGGCCTGGCGCACGCGGAGATCCGACTGCCAGGGATGCGGCACCCCGAGCTTCGAGCGCTCGCCGTCGACCTCCTTCCGCGGATCGGTCATGTTGATGAGGATCCGCTCGACGTTCACCCCCTCGATGACCTCGACGACACCGACGCCGGCCTTTTCCAGCTGGTCCAGTACTTGTGCCTCGACCTGGAGGTTCCAGGCGTAGTCCACTTCGCCCGTCTGCAGGACGGCCCGGGCAGCAGTCGTGGCATCACCGCCACCCTTCAGCTCCACCTGGGCGAAGTACGGTTTGTCCGGCTCACGGTAGTTCTCGTTCATCTCGTAAACGACGACATCACCCGGCTTGAACTCCTTGACCTTGTAGGGCCCCGTGCCGACGGGGTTCAGGTTGAACGGCGCGTTCCGCGCCTTCTCGCCCACGTAGTCGCGAAGCACATGCTCCGGCAAGATCATGCCGTACGGTCCGACGAAGACGTTCATCCAGGCAGGGTTCGGGTTCTTGAAGTGAATCACGACCGTGTAGTCATCCGGTGTCTCGATTGACTCGATAACCGTGTAGTTGGAAATCGTGGTGGCCGTCGTCGCTTCATTGATGACGTACTCATAGGTGAACTTCACGTCCTTCGACGTGAAGGGTTGACCGTCCGACCATTTCACGCCTTGCTTGAGCTTCCAGGTAACGGTCTTGGCATCCTTGCTCACACCGCCGTTCTCGACCGATGGAATCTCCGCTGCCAGAATCGGCACCAGTTCACCTTTGTCGTTCACGTCCGCCAAGGGTTCCAGGACAACGCGTGACGCATCAAAGTCCTTCGTACCCTGCGCGAGGTGCGGGTTCAGAATCGTCGGTGCCTGCCACCAGAGCAGCTTCACGAGGCCACCCTCACCACGGCGCGCAGCTGGTGCAGGCGTGGGTGATGCCTGGGCAGCAGGTGTCGGGCTGGCTCCAGCTGCCGGTGTCTGGGCCGCGGGCGTCTGCGCAGCCGGAGCGGTTGTCGGCGTCGCTTCGCCTCGGGCGCATGCTGCCAAAAGCGATGCAATCACTGGCGCACTCAGCCCGAGCGCTGCCGCCCGTTTGAGCACCTCGCGCCGATTGAGCTTCCCCGATCGAGCCGCCTGTTCCAGCTGTCGCAGCTCATCCATGACCGTCCCCTCCTCACTCGTCGCACCGACCGCCGCACTGTTCCGCACTTCCTCTAACATTTGCCTCACCCCCTCGCTCAGTTCCTCCTCCGAACGATGACACGATCTGGCTGTTCCGACTCGACCGACGCTCCGAGAACGGCACCATTGTACTGCGTCGACCGTCGTCGTCAATCCCTTCTCCGCTTTCAGGCATCCACCAGGTTACACGTGGTGGCCGCCCACCACACTCCCGGTCGTCCAGCAGTATCGCCGCACCTTCCAGCCCTCCTCTGCAGCACGGAGCCCAGACAACGACATTCTGTTCCGTACGTCCCGCAGCCTCACCGTGCCAGACACCGCCAGAGCACTTCGGCAACTCGGAACGGATCGCTCGCGACGACGCTCGCTGCATACAGCTCCATCGCTCCGAAATCCGAGGTGCGCGACAGCGGATCGCCGCGATCGACCACCCGCACGACCACTGGCATGTCCGACCAGTCTTCCGGTGTCGCTGCCAGGGGCGTCAGCCAAGCCACCAGGTTGAACGAGGTGACGTTCAATTCGTCCACCAGGCAGCGCACCACCTGGCCCATCACCTGAGCCAGTTCCTCATCGAAGGCCGGAGCCAGGAGCACGGTTTCCTTCTCTTTGAGCGGTGTGAGGCTCGCGTAGACACGCACCCCGTTGACCCACCGACCGAGCCCGAGCCGTTCGTGGATACGGAAGATATCGTCGAAGTACCCCCGGTCCGTCTGTTGCCGATACGCCTCCGCGGCTCGACGCTCGCGCTCGACCTTCCCATAATGCATCCGCCGGGTCAGGCTGACCTGCGCGTGCCCGTGGGGAATCGATGCACCGCTCTTCCAGAGACAGTTCCACATGAACAGCGGGTAGACTGCGTTCGTGTCGACTGCGTGCGCACGCGCGAACCACTCCCGCGCGACCGCCACCATCTCGCTCACGACTTCGCTGTCGAATGCGAGCGGATCGTGTTCGCGAAAGACGATGACCCCATGCAGACCATCGTACTTGGCGATGTTACTCGCCGTGATGACATGATGACCCCGAATACGCCCGAACACATCCTCCGGCGTGTTGTACTCCGGCTCGCAGAACGGATCGGGCGCCGTCCGTGCCAGCTCGTCGGCGAGTTCCGCCGGTATGCGAGCCTCCAACGGACGCCTTGCTCTGAGCTCATTGAACAGCGTCGCATCGAGCGTCCAGCGATTCGTTACCTTGACGATCCGCTGGCGGACGACAGCTTCCGTCGAACCGAAGTAACGCTCGACCCACGTCCGCATGTGATTCGGCAAGACGAGTTCACCCACCGTGACATCCAGATCGTATAGATCGAAGAACGCACGCTGTGTCTCTGGGTCCAGTGCACCGACAGCATCGGGAAGCCAGACGATCGACCGTTGCTCGATGCTACTCGGCACACCATCGTAAGAACAGGGCATCCTGGTCTCCTCCTTACCGCTCCGCCATACGCGTCACTCGCCTTCGGCCACTCTCCGTCCAAGCCGGAACGGGCGATGCAGGGCGAGCACACGAGAGACATGCGTCAACCAGACGCTGACCTTCCGTTCAAACGGACGAAAAGGTTGCTGCCCGTGCGAGCGAACCGACTCACGACCGGTGCGAACGACGTTTTCGCTCTCCAGCACGGTACGCACACGAGTAACGCCCCATGGACCAGGGTTGCCCCCGGCTCACCGCTCACGACCATACCACGGTCGCGACCGGGTTGACCGTTTCGCCACTGGAGACCACGGGACTCGCGAAGTCGCTTTCCTTCACGTCTGGTCCGATCAGGACATTCCGGCCAATTCGAATACCCGGTGGAATGACCGCGTTTCGCCCGACCAACGTGATCCCCGTGTTGAGTCGCGTCGGTTCTAACCAATTCGGGGTGTTGTCGTCACCCCAACCCAGGTAAGCGTCCGCGCCGATCCGGACGTGCTTGTCGATAATGCATCGATCCACGATAGCACCACGACCGATCACGGAATCGGTCATGACGATCGAGTCGCGTACGATCGCCCCATCCTCGACGATCACCCCTGGTGAAAGTACAGAACGAATCACTGTCGCTTGACGGATGATGCAGCCGTGCGAGACCAAACTCCGGACGATCTGTGCGCCCTCGAGGATCTTCGCTGGCGGCCGTTCCTCGCTGCGCGTGTGGATCCGCCAGTTCGGGTCGTAGAGGTTCAACTTGGGTTCATCATCGAGTAAGGCCATGTTCGCTTCCCAGTACGACTGGATCGTACCGACATCTTGCCAGTAGCCCTCGAAGCGGTACGCCGCGACTGTGTCCGTCCGGATCAGATACGGAATGACGTCGCGTCCGAAGTCGATGAACTCCGGCGCGTCCGGATGCTCGCGCGTAAAGAGATCCAGCAATACATCGCGACGGAAGAGGTAGATTCCCATCGATGCGAGATTCGACCGTGGACGTTCCGGTTTTTCCTCGAAGTCGATGACCCAGCCGTCTTCGTCCGTCACCAGGACACCGAAGCGCGAGGCCTCGTTCCACGGAACCGGCTGCACGGCGATCGTCACCGCTGCACCCCGCTCGCGGTGCCACGCGATCATCGGCCGATAGTCCATCGCGTACACGTGGTCGCCGGCGAGGATCAGCACGTCACGGTATGGGCGGCGGGTAATGTAAAAGAGGTTATGGTAGACCGCGTCGGCTGTTCCACGGTACCAGCCCGAGGTCGAGCGGCCGAGGTACGGTTGCAGAATGACGACACCGCCTCGCTCTCGATCGAGGTCCCAAGGCCGACCGTGCCCGATGTGCTCGTTCAACGAATGCGGTCGGTACTGTGTCAACACCGCGACATCGTAGAGCCCGGAATTGACACAGTTGCTCAGCGCGAAGTCGATGATCCGGTACTTCCCGGCGAACGGTACCGCGGGCTTGGCACGTTGGCGCGAAAGGATCGAGAGCCGCTCGCCCTGACCACCAGCCAGGATCATGACGGCGACATCGCTCATCGTGTTCCCCCGCCCGTACTTGACCGTTTCCCCGTGTATCATAGCCTCTCAGGCAGGCCTACCGAGAGGAGCGAGCGTGCGGCCCCGCCTCCGCAGACGGAACACGGCCAACAAAGAGCGCGACTACTTCGGACCGACTGTGCCTGACGGTCTTTGGATCAAGTGTCCACGTTGCCGTGAACTCATCTATGCCCGCGAATTCGAACGCAATCGCTCGGTCTGTCCACGCTGCAACTATCACGCGCGACTCTCCGCGCGTCAACGGATCGCGCTCACCGCGGATCCCGGCAGTTTCGTCGAGTGGGACACGAGCCTGGTGACAGCCGATCCGCTCGGCTTCGTCGCCCTCGACGAGCCGTATCCGGAAAAGGTCCGGGAGGCTCGCCAGCGCTCGGGAGAACGCGAGGCACTCGTGACCGGTGCCGCGACGATCTGCGGCGTTCCGGTCGCGCTGGCCGTCGCCGAGTTCGGCTTTTTGGGCGCCAGCATGGGCTCAGTCTTCGGCGAGAAGTTCGCGCGTGCTGCTGAGCGAGCAGCCGAGCAGGGACGAGCCTTCATTGTCTTCGCCAGTTCCGGTGGCGCCCGGATGCACGAGGGGGTCTTTTCGCTCTTCCAAATGCCGAAGACGATCGTTGCCGTGCAAGCGCTGGGCGAAGCGAAGCTTCCCTTCATCACGGTGTTGGTCGATCCGTGCTATGGCGGGGTGACAGCGAGCTTCGCCACGATCGCTGATCTCATCCTGGCTGAACCAGGCGCGATGATCGGTTTTGCCGGCCCGCGGGTCATCGAGCAGGTGACGAGGCAAAAGCTTCCGACCGGATTCCAGAGTGCGGAGTTCCTCCTGGAACACGGCATGATCGACGCGATCGTCCCACGCCACCGCCTCCGCGAAGATCTTGCCTACTTCGTCGAGCTGTTGTCCGGTCGCCGTAGTGAGTCCTCGCCTCTGCCAGTCAAGCGACAGGAGTTGGCTGGATGACGAAGCGAACCGCCTGGGAACGCGTGCAGCTCGCCCGCCACCTCGCCCGCCCGCACACGCTCGATTACATCGCGGAGCTGCTCGACGAACCGCGCGAACTCCATGGCGATCGGCTCTTCCGCGATGATCCAGCGATCGTCGCTGCGATCGGACGCTTTGCGTCAGAACCAGTTGTCGTCCTCGGTCACCAGAAAGGGGCGAGCACCGCTGAGAACGTTTCCCGGAACTTCGGGATGCCGAAACCGGAAGGCTACCGCAAGGCGATCCGTATCCTGCAACTCGCAGAAAAGTTCGAGCTACCAGTGATCACGTTCATCGACACTCCTGCAGCGGATCCCGGACTCGAATCGGAGGAACGCGGTCAGGCCTGGGCGATCAGCTCCTGCTTGCAAACGCTGCTCCGTCTCCGAGTTCCCACGCTCGGTATCGTCATCGGCGAGGGGGGCAGCGGTGGAGCACTCGCGCTCGCGGTCTGTGACCGGTTGCTCATGCTGGAAAATGCAATCTTTGCAGTCGCCTCTCCGGAGGCGTGTGCGGCCATCCTGTGGCGCGAGGCAGCCCGCGCCCCCGACGCTGCGGAAACGATGCGGATCACTGCGGAAGATCTCTACCACTTCGGTATCGCCGACGAGGTCATACCGGAGCCGGTACCAGCTCACCTCGATGCGATGGGGGTCATCCGGCGCGTCGGATCGGTGCTCGAGCGGCACCTGTCGGAACTCCTGCGACTCTGGCAAGAGCGCGGTCCGGAGCACCTGCGGCGCCTGCGATGGGCACGCTATCGCGCGATTGGGGTGTGGTCGGAAGAAGCGATCAGCGAGCCGAGCGGCTAGCCGCCACGCACTGGTATCCGACGGGCCCGCGCTCGTGACGCTTTCGGCAGACGGACGATGAGCACACCACGTTCGTACCGGGCCTCAGCCCCCTCGGGATCGACTGGGCCAGGGAGGACGACCGTCCGTTGGAATCGCCCATACCGTCGCTCTCGACTGACCCATTGGCCTTCGATCTCGGGCTCCTCGATCTCGCCGCGCAACACGAGGCGGTCGTCTTCGACCTGGAGATCCACGCTGGTCGGGTCGATTCCGGGGATCACAGCATACACGACGTACGCATCACCGAGTTCAGCGATATCGACCGGTACGCCGATACCGCTGACCGTCGGTGCTGGCCGATGCGCCGGAACACCGAAGAACTGCTCGACGAACTCACGCCACGGCGATCCTTCGAACCAGGGATCGAACGTTCGCCCGCCGCTCACTCCCGCACCTCGTGTCCTCACCATTTCCTACCGGCTGAGCAAACCCAATGCCCGGGCTACCAGCACCCAGGGTGTCAGTGCCCGGCGCGGCGCTTGCAGGTAGCGATAGACGTGCGCCAGCCGGTCACTCGTGAAGATACCTCGGTACCGGTTCCCTGGATCGACGACAGGAACCGCCGGACGCCCGCTCGCGAGCATACGCCGGTGCGCTTCGTAGACGGACGTTTCCGGGCTCACAGTGACGAACGACCGGTCCATCACGTCACTCACTCGCAAGAGATGCGCGATATGTGCATGGCGCAAGACCGTCTCGCGCCAGAGCATACCAACGACCACTCCTCCCTCGACGACCGCGACATCGCGCGGGCCCCCTTGCAGCGCATGAGCGAGCGGTTCCGTTGGCAGGACACCACCGCTGTCCCAGACAGCGAACTGGCCGACCGGTAGGCGCTGCATCGCCTGCTCCAGGTCGAGCGTCCGTTGCTCCAGGAAGGCCGCCACCGCGAGAAACAACCCGGCCACCGGCAGTGTCGGATCGCGGAACCACACACCGAGTGTCAGCGAGGCCAGTGCGACGACATAACCGGCCGCGACGGAGACACGGGTCGCACGTGAACGTTCGGAGACGGTGGAGAGCCATGCCCTCAGCACTCGTCCACCATCCATCGGGAAAGCCGGCAGAAGATTCAGCACCGCCAACAACAGGTTACTGATCATGGTAAAGACGAGGAGGCTCGTCATACTCGTCTCGGAGAGCAGACCGGCGATCTTCTCCACAGTGGTGAGATCGCGCAGCATGACCATACTCGCGACGAACGGGAACAAGCCCAGTGCCAAGAGGCCATTGAGCACCGGGCCAGCCAGGGCGATGGCTGCTTCTCGGCGCGGCGGGAGCGGCCCCTGCTCGATGCGGGTCAGCCCGCCGATCGGCAACAGGGTAATGTCGCACACAGCTAGACCGTATCGATGGGCGACCAGGGCGTGAGCCAACTCGTGGCCAGCGACGCTCACGAAGACCGCGACCAAAACGAAGACCCCGAAAAGCGCACCACGCAGCGGATCGCTGCTCCGATCGCCCCAGTGCCAGAGCACCCACGGCACGATCAACAACAATGTCGGGTGCACCCGCACAGCTACACCACGGACGGTCGCGATGTGTACCGATCGACTCAACCCGGATCCCCAGCTGTCGTACGAATCGCCCGCGCTCATCGGTGTCCTACTCGTTGTATCGGTACGATAGGTGCTGCTCTGGAGCCCAGTCGCTCTTCGCGCGATTGTACCGGGAAACGGTCACGATCGCCACGCGCCAGAGCGACATCGTCCTGAGCTTCTCACGGACCGCGTACGGATGCGCTGTGCCCGCCGGACACTCCTTGCACGGGCAGTGACAGTGGAGTATCATCGGCTATGGGTTCCACCGAACAGGCAACCTCCCCCCGAGAAGAAGGGCGTTCGCGCCGCAGTCGAGCGTGCGCGCCTATCAGTGTGCCGAGAAGGAGGTTGCGCGTGAGACTCGAGACGAAGCATGTCCTCAGTGTCGCCCAGTTCGATCGACGGTTCCTGCTCGCTCTCTTCGACCGGGCTGATGAATTCGCCGCACTCCCGCCGAGGGAAATCGCACCGGTCGCCCGCGGGGCGATCATGGCAACGCTCTTCTACGAGCCCAGTACCCGAACGCGCCTCAGCTTCGAGGCGGCGATGACCCGACTGGGCGGCTCGGTCATCTCAGCGGAATACGCCGCTTCCACCTCGTCTGCCGCAAAGGGTGAATCGATCGAAGACACGGCTCGTGTCGTAGCTGGCTATGCCGATCTCGTCGTGATCCGTCACCCAGTCGCGGGATCGGTTGCCCGGGCAGCCTCCGTGGTCGATATACCCGTCATCAACGCTGGTGACGGTGCGAACGAGCATCCGACGCAAGCCTTGATCGACCTGTACACCATCTGGCGCGAGTGCGGCCGGATCGATGGGCTGACGATCGCGCTCGTCGGTGACTTGCGCTTCGGCCGTGCTGCTCGTTCGCTCGCCCGCCTCCTGACCCAGACAGTCGGGACGAAGCTCTATCTGGTCGCTCCGCCAGTGACACGGATGGACGCGCTTCTAGTTGAAGAATTGCGGTCAGCTGGCCTCCAGGTCGAGGAAACGGGCGATCTCGAGGCGATCGCTCCAGAGCTCGACGTTCTCTACCAAACGCGCATCCAACGCGAGCGCTTCAGCGATCCCGAAGAATACGCTGCAGCGTGTGGCCGTTTCGTCATCGATGAGCGACTCATGCAGGCACTGGCTCGGCACGCGATCGTCCTGCACCCGCTGCCCCGTGTCGGGGAGATCGATCCTGCGATCGATTCGGATCCCCGTGCTGCCTACTTCCGTCAGGCCCGGAACGGTGTACCGCTCCGCATGGCGCTGATCGAGTGGGTGCTCGCACCACACCCGGTCGGAATGCTCTCGACGAACGGTCACCGGCACGCCTGATCCGCACCCTCGTCGGCCAACTGCTGTCCCGCCCACCTACGGGCGGGCCCCACTATTTCCCTTTTCAGGTCAGATACCAGCGGAGTACTCGGCCAGTCGCTCACGGGCGATGCGACGCAGCTTGCGCAAGGCTTCGTTCTCGATTTGCCGCACGCGCTCGCGACTGATTCCGAGCAGGTCACCCACCTCGGCCAACGTCCGAGGCTCACCGTCGGAGAGACCGTAGCGGAGCTGGAGGACGAGCCGTTCCCGCGGAGAAAGCATCTCGAGGACTTCGGCGATATCGCGCCGCATCAGGGACTCTTCGGCGAGTTCTTCGGGGGACTGCGTCAGCTCGTCAGCGATGAGATCACCCAGACTCGTTTCGTCCTCGTCACTCAGGGGTTGATCTAACGAGACAGCACGTTGGGCAGCCCGAACGATCTGGGCGATCTTCTCGGGCTGAACACTCATCGCTTCCGCGATTTCCTCCGGCGTCGGCTGCCGGCCCAACTCTTGTGCGAGTTGGGTCATCGCACGGTGGTAACGGGTGATCGAATCGGTCATGTGCACCGGAAGCCGGATCGTTCGCCCCTGGTCAGCAATGGCCCGGGTAATCGCCTGGC
Source organism: Thermomicrobium sp. 4228-Ro (assembly GCF_026241205.1). Classification (NCBI taxonomy): domain Bacteria; kingdom Pseudomonadati; phylum Thermomicrobiota; class Thermomicrobia; order Thermomicrobiales; family Thermomicrobiaceae; genus Thermomicrobium; species Thermomicrobium sp. 4228-Ro. The sequence continues at coordinate 1,743,765 of NZ_JAPFQM010000001.1, read as the reverse complement.
GGATCCACCAGGTCGCATAGGTGCTGAAACGGTAACCTCGCCGCCAGTCGAATTTCTCGACTGCACGCATGAGTCCGATGTTCCCCTCCTGGATCAAGTCCAGGAGCGAGAGCCCACGCCCGACGTACCGCTTGGCGATACTCACGACCAGACGCAGGTTGGAGCGGACGAAGCGCTGCAACGCTTCGGTATCGCCTTCCTTGATCCGCTTCGCCAGCTCCACCTCCTCCTCCGGCGTCAATAACGGTGCTTCGGCGATCTCGCGCAGGTAGAGCCGGAGCGGATCGCTGGCCAGCGCCGGATCGTTCCGGAAGAGATCCTCTAATTCCTCGTCGCTGAGGAGCGGCTCCGCCTCGATCACCTCACCCTCGACCGGCTCGAGCGCACGCTCCGGCTCGACCACCTCTCCGGTCGGTGGGGTCGCTTCCTCGGTGGCCTCGCTCTCGAACGTTGCCTGCTTTCTCGGTTTCTCGTTCCGCTTCCCTCCCGGTTGACGATCGGAACGTTTCGGAGTCATTCCTACCCCTCCACCCCGTACCCGAAACCACCCTGCTGGGCAACCGAGCGAACCCGTCGAACTCGGGCGTGGGAACCTTCGACTCTTCCGCATCGACGCCGAACGCCTCACATCCGCAACCCGGCGATGCGAGACCGACGTCGCGGGCAAAGCGGCCGCATCGTACGGTCTGAGTATACTCTGGTTCGGCACGACGCAACGGTGAAAGGTCTCGCATGATACCGACTCGTCTCTTCCTGGAGCGCTTTCTCTGTTACCGCGATCCGGTCGAGGTCGACTTCAGTGGCTTGCACCTCGCGTGCCTTTCTGGCGAGAACGGAGCTGGCAAGTCGGCACTCCTCGATGCGATGACCTGGGCACTCTGGGAGCAGGCTCGCGCCGGCAACCAGCACCTGGTCAGCCTCGGTGAAAGCGACACACGCGTCGAATTCTCCTTTCTGCTCGACGGGCGGGAATATCGCGTCACCCGAGGTTACACCGCGAGCGGGCGCACCCGTTCGCTCCTCGAACTCCACGTACGCACCGAAGAGGGTTGGGTGCCGGTCGCGACTGGTAACAAGCACGCCGTCCAGCGCGAGATCGATCGACTGCTCGGGATCAGTTACACGACGTTCGTGAACTCGGTCTTTCTCCTGCAGGGCAAGGCCGACGAATTCACGCGCCGGACACCGAGCGAACGCAAGCGCATCCTCGCCGAGCTCCTCGAACTCGACCGTTACGAACGATACCGTGAACTCGCCCGGGAGGAAGGGCGGCGCCTCCGCGAGGAACGACTCCGCCTCGAACACGAGCGCGAGATTCTCGCTGCCCGGACAGCAGAAATCCCGTCTCTCCGTGAACGACTCACCACACTCGAGCGAATCGCCTCGGTTCAGTACGACGAGCTCCGACGCCTCCGCGACCACGTTACCGCCTGGCAGGAGCGCGTGCACCGGCTCACGATCGAAATCGACCGCTACCGTGAGCGCCAGCGTCGGGCCCAGACGCTCCGATCCCAGCGAGAGCAGATTCTGGCCGAACTCGAGCGACTCGCTGCGGACGAACGCCAGCACGCCGCGCTGCTCGCTCGCGAGGCGGAGATCCGAGAGCGGGCTGCGGAACGGCAGCGACTGCAGCAGGAACTCCAAGAAGTCATACGTATCAGCAGCGTGCGTCAGCAGCTGACCGAGCGGATCGGACGACTCGCAGCAGAACGGGCAACGCGCGAGCAGCACCTCCTTCTGGAGATACGGGCACGCGAGGAGCAGCTCGCGCGCTATGCGAACGAGCTCGCGCACCGAGCGGAACGAGAGCTCGAGCAGCGACGACTCCGGGCAGAACTCGTGCGCCTGGAAGAGCTACGGACTGAACGTGACGGTATCGAAACGCAGCTTCAGACTCTCCGTGAGCGCACTGCCGATCTCCAGGCCATTCTCCAGGCGTACGCTGCCTACGAGGCTCGTCAACGCGAGATCCTCGCTGAACTCCGCTCGCTGGACAGTCAGCGCCAACAGCTGGCGAAGGACGTTGCGCAGCGGGGGCGACTCGAACAAGAGCGGCAGCAGCTCCAGACCGACCTCGCCCGCCTGTCGACCGTCCGAGTCGAGCGAGAGGCCATCGAACGCGAGCTGGCCTCTCTGCGCACCCAGGACGCGGAACTCACGGCTCTCGGCAAGCAACTGCGGGCACAGATGGCCGAACTCAACGAACAACTCCAGCAACTGGAGCGACTCGATGCCATCTGTCCGGTGTGCCTGCGGCCCCTCTCACCGGAGGAACGGGCGCGCCAGATCGCGGAACGGCAAACGAAGCTCACGGCACTGCGCGAAGAGTTCGAGGCGCGCCACCAGGAGGTGCGGGCGATCCGTGAACACTCTGCTGCTCTCGATCGCAAGCTGAAGGAGATCGCACAGCGCTTGCAGGAGGAAGGGGCACTTCAGGCTCGACTCGGACGCATCGACGCTGAACTGGATCGACTCGGCCAGGTAACGCAGCAGCTCGAGGTACTCGAGCAGCAGATCCGACAACTCCGCCAAGCCGAGCGCAGCGATGCACAGTTACTCGCACTGGAACGGGACATCCTTACCCTCGAGCATCGACTCGGCGAGTTCATGGCTCGACCGATCGGAACCCTCGCGGAACGCTGCGCGGCCTACCGCCAGGCAGCGCTCGAGGTGCAAGAGCAGATCGCCAGCCTGCAGCAACGTCGCGACGAACTGAACGAGCGGCTCTCTGGCGAAAGTACCCTACAGGCACAGCTCGGTCGGATCGCGGCCGAGCTCGAGCGTTTCGCGCAGCTGGAGCGTGAACGGGTGCGCGTCGAGCAGGAACTGCAGCAACTGCGGGACGCGTACTCCACCGATCCCCAGCTGGCGGCGCTCGAGCAGCAGATCCGCGAGCTCAAGGAGCAGCTGGCTGCACTGCCCTACGACGAAGCGCACCACCGCCAGCTCGAACAACGCGTTGCAGCCCTCGCCGCGGTCGACGAGGAAATGCGGGCACTCGATCAGGCCCGCGTCGCCCTCCGCTTCGTACGGCAGCAGATCGAGCAGTCCGAGCAACGCTACCAGGCGGTCGTCGATGAACTGACAGCACTCGAGCAGGAGCTCAGCGGAACGAAGCCTCCTGAGGAGGAACTGGCTGCAGCGACGCGGGATTTGGAGGAGGCCGGGGCCGCGCTCGCCGATGCTGAGACGGCACTCCACGCGACGCAAGCCGAGATCGGCGCGGTGGGACAACAGCTGCGCGACGCGGAACGTGCCGCTGAGGAGGCAGCGGCCCTAGCCGCGCGGCTCGACCATCTCGCACGCGAGCAGGCTGTCCTGGAAGAACTGGAACATGCTTTCGGGAAACACGGGATCCAGACGCTGATCCTCGAGAACGTGCTCCCCGAACTCGCCGAGACCGCCAATGACATCCTCGATCGCCTTCCCGGGAACACGCTCCGGCTCGATTTCGCGACACAACGCGAGCGCGTCAGCGGCGATGGGGCGATCGAGACGCTCGACATCCTCATCAGCGACGAGTTCGGTCAGCGTCCATATGAGCTGTACAGCGGCGGTGAAGCGTTCCGTATCAACTTCGCGCTGCGCGTGGCGTTGAGCTTGCTCCTCGCGCAACGGGCCGGCCGTCGCCTGGAAACGCTGGTGATCGACGAAGGGTTCGGGACACAAGACACGAAAGGCCGTGAGGGGCTCGTCCAGGCTCTACAGGCTGTGCGTGACCGCTTCGCGCTGATCCTCGTGGTCACCCATCTCGAGGAGCTGAAAGACCAGTTCCCACAACGCATCGAAGTCACGAAGACACCGAGCGGATCGCAGGTTACCGTGGTCGTCTGAATGACCTGCGCTCATCTATACTGAACGTGTCGAGCGTCGATGTCACGCTGACGGTCGGTGCGCCGTGAGACGTTTTGGAGTAGGCACTGTGCGGAACCTGCGCCAGGGCATCGTGGCACTGGCAATATGGTTGTTCGGGCTCAGCCTGCTGGCGCAGCAGACAGCGGCTGCAGGAGAACGTGTCTACCTCCTCGAAGTCGATGGGGCCATCACACCCGTGATGGCCGACTATGTCGCACGCGGCATCGACGCGGCGGTAGCCAACGGCGCGGAAGCAGTGGTCATCCGGCTGGACACACCAGGCGGTCTGAGTTCCGCGATGGACGATATCGTCCAGGATATTCTGCAAAGTCCCATCCCCGTTATCGTCTATGTTGCACCGCAAGGGGCGCGGGCTGCTTCGGCTGGGGTCTTCATCACCTATGCCGCGCACATCGCTGCCATGGCACCGGCGACGAACATCGGATCGGCGAGCCCGGTTCTGATCGGTCAGGACGGCCAGCCCACCCAAACCGATGACACCATGCAGCGCAAGCTGGTGAACGACGCGGTCGCCAAGATCCGCAGCCTGGCGGAGCGCCACGGGCGGAACGCCGACTGGGCCGAGCAAGCGGTCCGCGAGGCCGTGAACATCACGGCCGACGAGGCAGCAGCGCTGGGAGTCGTCGACCTCGTCGCTCCCTCGCTCGATGCCCTGCTCGACGCGGTGGACGGTCGTACGGTCAGCACCAGCGCCGGTAGCGTGACGCTCCGTACGCGTGACGCCGAAATCGTCACGGTCGACATGACCGTTCTGGAGCGTTTCTTCCAGATACTCAGCGACCCGAACATCGCCTACATCTTGCTAAGCCTCGGTATGCTCGGCATCTTTTTCGAACTCGCCAATCCCGGCAGTATCCTGCCGGGCGTTCTGGGAGGAATCCTCCTGCTTCTGGGACTCTATGCGCTCGGTACCCTCGACGTGAACTGGACCGGTGTGTTGCTCATGGCCTTTGCATTTCTTCTCTTCCTCATCGACCTGTATGTACCCACACATGGTGTCCTAACGCTCGGCGGCATCGTCTCCTTCGCGCTCGGGTCGCTCTTGCTCTTGCAGTCGCCAGCCAACCCCGCCTTCCAGCTCTCCCGTGCAGTAGTCATTGCGGTCACCGGAACGGTCGCTGCTGTGTTCCTCGTTCTCGTCTACCTCGTGGCCCGTGCCCATGCCCGGCGGCCAGCGACCGGCAAGGAAGCGCTGATCGGCGCTCGCGCCGTGGCCCGGCGTGCGCTCGAGCCGGAAGGCATGGTCTTCGTCGAGGGAGAACTCTGGCGAGCCCGCAGCCTATCCGGACCGATCCCGGCCGGCCAAGCCGTTCGAGTAGTCGGAGTCGAAGGGCTGGTTCTGCTCGTCGAACCGCTGACGGAAGAGGCAGCGACGGAGCCGGCGCAGGCGAAGACAGCGCCCGCGCGGCGAAGGGGAGCACTCGCCGCCTTGTTCCGGCGGACGTAGCGTCGTGCAGGAACCCGAGAGGAGAACGATCCGATGGGTCTCACGTCACTGATTACCGGCGCGGTCGTTGTCGTCCTCGTCCTGATGTTCCTGAGCTCGATGATCAAGGTGGTTCAGGAGTACGAGCGGGGCGTCGTTTTCCGGCTCGGGCGACTCGTCGGACCCCGCGGGCCAGGGCTGATCCTGCTCATCCCGATCATCGAGCGCATGGTCAAGGTCGACCTCCGCGTCGTGACCATGGACATCCCTGTCCAGGAGGTCATCACGCGCGATAACGTCACCGTCCGGGTGAATGCCGTCGCCTATTTCCGCGTCGTCGATCCGAACGCGGCCGTCGTCAATGTCGCCGACTTCATCCGTGCGACGTCCCAAATCGCGCAGACCACCCTGCGGAGCGTCCTCGGGCAAGTCGAGCTCGACGAGCTGCTGGCCGAGCGCGAGAAGATCAATCAGAAGTTGCAGGAAATCATCGACGAGCAAACCGAGCCGTGGGGCGTCAAGGTCAGCATCGTCGAGATCAAGGACGTCGAACTCCCCGAGTCGATGCAGCGCGCGATGGCTCGTCAGGCCGAAGCCGAACGCGAAAAGCGCGCCAAGATCATTCACGCCGAGGGCGAACTCGCCGCGGCAGGTCAGCTCGCCGAAGCCGCACGGACGCTCTTGAGCGTACCGGGAGCACTCCAACTGCGCTTCCTCCAGACCCTGACCGAGATCGCGACCGAGCGGAACAGCACGATCATCTTCCCGGTCCCGATCGACCTGATCACGCCCTTCCTGGAGGATCGGCGCGCACGCGTAGCACCCGTCGCTCAGCCGAGTGCCGACGATTGACCGCAGGTATCCCTACCAGCCGAGTTCGTACCGCACGTCGATGGGGCCGGTCGGCACGACGACGGCCGGCCCTTGTTCGGTGCCGAAGAGCAATGACGCAGCCGTCCCGCTCAACGTTTCCCAGAAACTGGGCGGGGCACTGTAGACCCGAACAGGGGGCTCGCTCCCCAAGCCAGCGAGTTGGCCAGCGACTGCTCGCGCATCGCGGTAGCCACCCAGCTCGTCGACCAAACCCAGCTCGGCTGCCTGGCGCCCCGTATAGATCCGGCCGTCGGCAAGCTCGCGCACCTGTTCCTCCGGGAGGCCTCGTCCCTCGGCAACAACCCGCACGAACTCATCGTACGCTTCCTGGATGAGGCGTTCGAGAATCGCTCGCTCTTCAGGAGTCATCGGCCGATCGCTCGAGAGCATATCCTTGAATTCGCCACTCTTGACGACCTGGTACCGGATCCCCACCTTCTCGTACAGACCGGAAAGATCCGGAACGATTGCAATCACACCGATACTGCCGGTTATGGTGTCGGGCATCGCCACGATACGGTCAGCCGAGGCACTGATATAGTAGCCTCCGGACGCTGCGGTGTCCTCGAAGAACGCGACGACCGGTTTCCCCGCATCCTGCACCCGCCGGACTGCCGCCCAGATCTCGCGGGCGGCATTCACGCCACCGCCCGGGCTATCGACCCGGAGCAGTATGACTTTGGCCTTCGGATTCTCCCTGGCTCGGTCGAGCTGCTCGACGATCCGCTCGGCACTCGCCGCCTCACCGGTCAGGAGGCCGCCACTGCCGCGTAAGACGATCGTGCCGCGCACACGGATCTCCGCCACGTGCGGCTGCTCGAACCAGCTGTTCACCCCTCCCGAAACCAGCCAAGCGAAGCCCGCAGTCGTGGCCACGCAGCTCACCACGAGGAGCAGCGATACCCCGACGATCCACCAGACACGTCGTGTCCGTCGTCCCACCGATCGAACGTCCTTTCCCGTGTCAGTCAGCGTTTCCCTCGCCGGCGCCGATCAGCCCGCGCAAGCGCTGCCGCTGGATGATCGACACCACTTCTTTAGCGATCTCTTCGATCGATTTCCCGGTGATGTTCACGAGCGGCCAGGGATAGCCGCTGCGCGCGACTCGCCGGAAGTAAATCAGCTCCTCAGCAATCTTCTCTGGGTCGGCATATTCGCCGGGTAAGGAACCGCCGAGTGCTTGCAAGCGGTGCTGACGGATACGGACGAGCTCGTCCTTATCGATGGTAAGGCCAACGATCTTGCGCTGATCGATCTGTCGGAGCTGCGGTGGTGGCGGAACGTTCAGGATGATCGGGACGTTCGCAACCTTCCAACCCGACATCGACAGGTACACTGACAACGGTGTCTTGGACGTGCGGGAGACCCCAACGAGGACGATATCAGCTTCACCGAGCGTCTCGAGTCCCTGGCCATCGTCGTGGCGCACCGTATATTGGATCGCCTCGATCCGCTGGAAGTACTCAGGCCCCACACCACGCGCAGCACCCGGCCTGAGCAGTGGTTCCACACCCACTTTTTGCGAGATCTGACCCAACAGCGGTCCCAACAGATCGACATGGTCGATAAGGCGGGCATGGCACTCCCGCACGAGGAGGCGACGAATCTCCACGATGACGACGGTATGGACGATGATCCCATTCGCACGCTCCGCCTCTTCGACAACCTCCTTCACTTGATCGAGTGTCCGCACCCCTGGGAACCGTCTCACTTCGAAATCGACATGGGGGAACTGCGCCATCGCCGCGTCGAGAACCGCTTGGGCAGTCGTACCGACTCCGTCGGATACCAGAAAGACGGTACAGCGTGGCCGTGACGATTCCGCCATCGTTCGACTCCCAACAGTCCGCTCTGGCCTCTTCCCGAGCATACTCGACTGGTAGAATCCCCGCGACGAGAGGCCTGTCCGATCCGAGGGGCAAGCGAGACGGATGAGCACACCAGTACCGTCACCCGCTGCGAGACCGACCATCCGACTCCGGCTCGGCGCACAGCTCGCTCGGCCAACAGTCGAACAGCTGGCCTACCTGCTGATCGCTGCCCTTGCCTTCGTGACCCGCTTCTGGGATCTCGGATCGCGCACGCTCCACCACGACGAGTCACTGCACACCTACTTTTCCTGGGTCTACGAGCAGGGAAACGGGTATATCCATCACCCGATGATGCACGGGCCGGCCCTCTTCCACCTCGACGCGCTCGCTTACCTCCTCTTGGGCAGTAGCGACTGGGCCTCGCGCGTGCCGGCTGCCCTGTTCGGTGTCGTCCTCGTCCTCTTGCCTGTCCTGCTGCGTGGTGACCGGTTCCTCGGACGCTGGGGCGCACTCGCGGCCAGTGTCTTCCTCCTGGTTTCTCCCTCGGTACTCTACTTCAGTCGATTCATCCGACACGACATCTTCGCTGTGACCGCCACAGTTCTCTGGTTCGTCTGCTTCTTGCGTTACGTGGAACGTCCAGAACGACGCTGGATCGTGCTGTTCCTGATCACCGGTGCCTTCATGCTCACGACGCACGAGGTCACGTTCGTTTCGGCATTCATCCTGGTCACGTTCGTCGCGCTGGCCTTCGCCGCGCGTGTCGCACCGATCGTCCTCGCCACCAGTGGCATGGCCCTCACAGCCTTCGGCCTCCTCCTCGTCCTCTTCGACCGGCTCGGTGTGCCTGGTCCACCACCCATACCATGGGAGAATCCGACGCGCGAAGCGATCGCCACCTTCACGATCCGCCTCCTGACCCATCCCATCACGCTCGCGGCGATCGGGATCGGCCTCCTCTGGATACTGTGGAGCTGGCGTCTCGTGGCTCGCTCGAAGCCAGCCGGCCAGTCCTGGAACGACTGGCTCAGCCAGGCTGCACCGCCAGGCTCGATCGCACGAGCACTCGGGAATGCGTGGAGCGACCGCGCAGGACTCGCCTGGGGCGCGAGCATCGGCCTCGCCCTCTTCGTCACGCTCTACACCAGTCTCTTCACGAACCTCGGTGGTCTCGCCAGCGGCACGTTCGGCGCGCTCGGCTACTGGCTCGGCCAGCATGGCGTCCAGCGCGGTGAGCAGCCCTGGTTCTATTATCTCGTCATGATGCCGCAGTACGAGCCGGTGGCGGTGCTCGCCTTCCCGATCGGTGTCGCAGCCGCCGTTTGGGGTGGCCTCCGCACTGTCCTGGGTGGCGCACCGTTTCCGCGCCGCTGGCAGACCGGGGCCTTCCTCGTCTACTGGAGCGCTCTCATGCTCGCCGTCCTCTCCTGGGCTGGCGAAAAAATGCCCTGGCTGGTCATCCATATCAGCGTGCCGATGTGCCTGCTGGCCGGACTCCTGGCTGGCCAGCTCCTCGAGCGTCTGGAGGACGCGTGGCGCATCTGGCGTCTCTCCCAGCGCCACGTCGCCCTTGCGCTCGCGCTCCTCACCGTGCTCCTGCTCGCCCAGTGGTACCTCGCCATGAGCTGGCTCACCGCTGGCCCATACGACAGCACGACCGGTGTTCCTCTGCGCACCGTCCGAGCAGGCAGCGCGGAGTGGCTGCGTCTGGCATGGATCCCGCTTCTCGTCGCCGTGATCCTGCTCCTGGCCACTGCGGTCGATCGCGGTTGGCGGCCGTACGGGCGCACGCTCGCCCTGGCCTGGATAGCGGCTCTCATGCTCTTCCAGGTCCACGCTGGTTGGCGCGTAACGTATCGGGAAGGCGATGTCCCGCGGGACATGTTGATCTACGTCCAGACCTCACCGCACGTCGTCCAGCTCACGCGTGACCTCGAGCGCCTGTCGCTCGAGCTGACCGGTGGCATGGGGCTGGAGGTGTGGTACGACTCGGGCACGCAGTGGCCGATGAACTGGTATCTCCGCGAATTTCCGAATCGGCGCTACTTCGGCACCACGATCTCGGCGCTGCCCGAGCATCCGCCGCCGATCATTCTGTACTCGCTGGAATACCTCCGGCCCGAAACCGACACGCTCCTGCGCGGCACGTACACCGCCTTCGACTACCCGATGCGCTGGTGGTATCCGGAGGAGACGACGTACCGCGCCTTCGCGATCGCGCCGGAACTCAAGACACCGTCGCGGCAAAACCTGCAGACCAACGAACCGCCTCCGTACTCGCTTCTGGACGTCTTGCGCAGCGTCTGGCGCAGCATCGCGACCGCTCGGGAACCCGAACAGCAAGCCAAACTGTTCCGGCTCGTCACGATGCGCGAGCTTCCGTCACCGATCGGTTCCTACCGTTTCCGCGTCTACGTGCGCAACGACCTCGTACCAGCCTTCCGCGAGGCACGGATCGATCAGCCGCGGCTCGAGGCGGTCCTCGCGGTGCCACCGGTTCCGACCGGAGGGGAGACGATACGATGAACGCTGCCGACACCTCACCGACGCGCGACACGACGAGTCTGCTCGACCGCCACGTGCCGCTCGGAAACTGGCTCCGCGACGCGGCACCCTGGCTGGCACTGGTGCTCGTCGCCGCGGTGACACGCCTCTACGGTTTCCGCTCCTACCCGCTCGACCCGCACGAGGCGACTCTGGCGAGCGATGCGCTCGCTGTCGTCAGCGGCAGTGACCTCTCGGCAGAGGGTTGGGCCCAGCCGTTACCGACCATCCTGGCTGCGCTGTCGTTCTTCCTGTTCGGCCCCGGCGATGGTGCCGCCCGGCTTCCCAGCATGTTGGCCGGGCTCGCCATCGTTCCGGCACTCGCCGTGCTCGCCCGGGGAGTCGGACGGACCGTCGCGCTCGCTGCTGCGGTTCTCCTGATCCTCTCGCCCACGCTCACGCTCGCCAGCACGCGGCTCGACGGAGCGGCCCTGCTCGTGACGCTGGGACTGCTCGCCAGCATCGTCCTCGTCCGCTGGCCGGGCAGGACGAGCGCGACGGTGCTCGGTGCCGTGCTGGCTGCCTTGCCCCTCGCGCATCCGATCGGGTGGATCCTCGCCCTCGTGTTCCTCGGCCTCGCCGTCGTCCGCACGCGGGCGCGCCTGCAGGGTACCGCATATCTGGTCACGAGTGGGCTCGTCATGCTCGCGGCGACGAGCACGCTCCTGTTCACTCGACCGTCCGGTTTGGCGACCTTCGTCACGGCCAGCTGGTCGGCGTTGTGGCACGACTTCTTGGCCGAGCCTGGTGCACGCTGGTCAGTACCGCTCGTCCTCCTCGCGAGCGACGAGTTTCCGATCCTCGTCGCCGCACTCACTGGCACCGTCGTGCTGTGGCGCAGCGGGCGCCCCCGCTCGCTGGTCGGGCTGGCTACTGCCATGGTGCTTTTTGCGGTCCTCTTTGGGAACGGTTCGCGGGCAGTGCTGGCACTCGTGGCCGCTGCCTCAGGAATGCTCGGAGCGTTCGGCCTAGCGGCCATCTCGACACGCATTCCCTGGCGGGCCTTCGGCAACCGCTGGAACGCGGCCACACTCGGCATGCTGGCCATCGTCGTCTTCATCGGGGCGAGTCTCGCCGGACGCCTTTTGGCTGGCCCGCAGGGGAGCTTCTTCGTCTGGCTCGCCGGGACGATCAGTCTCGTTTTGCTCCTGCTCGTCGCGCTCTGGATTCTGCGGAACATTTGGCTGCTGGCGAGCGCCGCTCGATCGACGCCGATCGTCTTGGTGCTCCTCGCGCTCCTCACTCTGGCCGTGCGCGACGCGATGCTGGCGAATGCCGTTACCAGCTACCGGCCCGGCACGGTGCTGCACGCCGGTGATGCGTCGCCCGGGCTGGTCGAAGCGATCGATCGGATTCGCCGGGCGAGCACTGACCTCACCATGTTCCAGTTCGATCCGCGCGATCCGACGGGTGGGCATGGCCTAGCCATCACCCTCGGCACTAACGTCGCCCAACCGTTCGTGTGGTACCTGCGCGACTTTCCGCACCTCACCATAACCGAGGGAACGATGTTGGCGAGTGCTGCAGCGAGCGCGCAGGTCGTCATCGTGTCGCCCAGCGAGCAGGCAGCAGTCGCTGCGACGCGCCCCGACCTGATCTGGCAGCCGGTACCGTACCGGCTCGCACTACCCGGGTCGCTCGCCCAGCCGGATTGGGGACGGCTCGCCATCGGCCTCATCGATCCGCGAGCCTGGCGGGAGTACCTCTCGTTCCTCCTCTACCGTCGGGTCGCCGTGCCGGCACAACCGGAGTCCGTTCTCGTAGGATTCTCACCGGATGTCGCTGCGCTCGCTGGCTATCCAGCGGTGCCCTGAGGGTGAAATGGCACGGATTCTCGTCGTCGAGGACGACGTCCGGATCGCGAAGCTCCTCGAACTGTATCTCCGGCGTGACGGGCATGCAGTCGTCACCGTCACCGATGGAACGGAAGCGCTCGCCGTCTTCGAGCGCGAGCGACCGGATCTCGTCATTCTCGATCTCCTGCTGCCAGGGACACACGGCCGGGACGTCTGCCGGGCCATCCGCACACGTCATGCGACGCCGATCTTGATGTTGACCGCGCTGGACGACGAGCGCGACATCGTCGAGGGGCTCGACCTCGGCGCCGACGACTACGTGACCAAACCGTTCAAGCCGAACGAACTCCTGGCTCGCGTCCGTGCGTTGCTTCGACGCGCCAGCGGCCCACCGGTGCGCGAACTGGTCGTCGGTGACCTCCGGATCGACCGCGACGGACGACAAGCCTTCATCGGTGACCAGCCGATCGCGTTGCGTCCCCGCGAGTTCGATCTTCTCGTCGTGCTCGCGACGCACGCAGGCCGGGTCGTGCCGCGCCGGCGACTCTTGCAGCTCGTGTGGTCGGACGAGTATCTGGACGAGGAATCCCGGACACTCGACGTCCACGTGAACCGGCTGCGCCAGAAACTCGCTAGCAGTCAGGTACGTCTCGAGAGCGTCCGTGGCGTCGGCTATCGTCTCACACTCAGCGAATCTTGAGCCCCGTGTTACGTTGCGTTTACGTCCGCCGAGCAGACTGGGCCTTGGCAGGCGGGGTGGTGACCATCCCGGTTGCCGGTTAGGGTGAGCCGTGATCAGGAGCTTGCGTGCCAGGCTGTTCGCGAGTTTCGTTCTGGTGGTACTCGTGATGGTGACCACGGCTGCAATGGCGGCCATCTGGCCGATCGCCCATGCGCAGCAGACGCTCCAGCGACGCCAGCTGGAGGAACTGACTGCGCAGCTGGCTGCAGGAGTGGACACTGTCTACCGTCGCCCGGGACTGCGGCCGCTCCTGGGTGACGAGTTCCTCCACGAACTCGGCGAGCGTACCGGCACGCGGCTCGTGATCATGGACTCGCGCGGGGCGATCCTCGCCGACTCGGGCGAAGAGCCGCTGCCGGAAGCGACGCGGATCATGCTCAGGTTCTCCGTGCGAGGCGACGATGGAGAGCTGGAACCGGGTCGCCGGGGCCGTGCAGCCGCGCGGTTCGCTGGCTCGGTCGCTGGGTATGCGGTGGCCACGGCACCGCTGGCGAGCGTGCCGGATGCGACGCTGGTCGTGCTCGCCCCGGCACCGACACGGGCGCTGGTCCGCGCGTTGCTGCCCGGCCTCGGCATCGCCGTCCTGGCTGGACTCAGCGTGTCGCTGGTCGTCACCTGGTTCCTCGCCCGCTCGATCGCCCGGCCGATCGCCCAACTGGCGAGCGTCGCCGACGCGATCGCAGCGGGTGACCTGAACCGGGAAGCGCAAGGGACGGGTCCGGAGGAAGTGTCGCGGCTCGTCCGGAGCTTCAACACGATGGTGCGGAATCTCCGGCGACTCTTGGAGAGCCAGCGGAACCTCCTCACCAATGTGGCCCACGAACTCCGGACACCGCTGACGGTCATCCAGGGCTACGCCCAGGCCATGCGCGAGGGACTCGTCGAGGAGCCGGAGCAGCGCGAGGAGGTTCTCCGGCTCATCGCCGAGGAGAGCGAACGCGCAGCGCGGTTGCTCACGCAGCTCCTCCACCTCACGCGCCTCGAGTCTGGCCAGGCTTCGCTCGAGCTCCAGCCGGTCTCGCTCGCCACGCTCGTCGAGCGGGTCGTCGCACGACGTCGACTGGAGTTCCAGCAACGCCGTATCGCACTCCGCATCGAGGTGCCGGAGTCCCTGACCGCGGCAGGCGACCCGGACCTCCTGGAACACGCGATCGAGAACGTCGTGCAGAACGCGCTCGTCCACGGTGGCGAGGAGATTCAGGTCACCATCGAAGCGCGTCCGGTCGGTGGCGAGCCGCCCCGCGTCCTCCTCACGGTCCGGGATGCCGGGCCAGGAATCCCACCGGAAGTCCTGCCGCACGTGTTCGACCGGTTCTACCGGGGGACGAGCGAACGACGGAACGGATTCGGCCTCGGCCTGGCTATCGTCCGCGAAATCATGCAGCTGCACGGGGGCACGGTCGAGATCGCGAGCGAGCCGGGTCGTGGGACGGCCGTCACGCTGACGCTCCCGACATATGCCGATCGAGCGTAGACAGGAGGGTGTACCGATGCTGCAACGGATCGTCACACTGCGACGCACGCTGGCGGTGGCACTGGCGGTCGCGGCGATGGCTGGCTTGCTCGTCACAGCAGGGCTGGTCGCGGCGCAGACAGCCACGCCCACGCCCTCGTCCGGGAACGCGACGAACCCCTGCAGTGCGATCGGCACGAAACAGGGCGGCAAGCTCGACGACCTGCTCAGCGCGCTGGTCAACGAGGGGATCGTCAGTCAGGAGCAGGCGGACCGTATCCGCCAGTATCTCGCCTCCCAGGCACAGACGCGCTGCTATCAGGCACAGGTCTTGCCGGCCGCTGACATCCTGAGTACGGCGGCCAACAAGCTCGGCATCACGACCAGCCAGCTGGCGCTGGAACTCCGGCAGGGCAAGAGCCTGGCGCAGATCGCCGCCGAGCACAACGTCTCGCGCGATGACCTGAAGAATGCGTTGCTCCAGGCAGCCCAGAGCAACGCGAATGCGCTCGTCCAGCAGGGCATTCTGACGCAGGAGGAAGCGAACCAGGCACTCCAGGCCGTCCAGAGCAATCTCGACACCCTACTCGACCAGACCGGCCTCCGTGGCTTCAAGCGCGGTTTCGGCTGGGGGCGCGGCTGGCACCACGGGTTCGGTCGTGGCTGGGACGAGGAGCAAAACCAGCGACAGCAGAAGTCCAGCCAGAGTGGCCTGCGTCTGGCTCCTGGGCTGCACGTCTCCAGCCAGTAGTGCAGGCATCGAGGCTCCTCACTCCGTAACGAGGGGAAGGGAATACGCCCTTCCGCTCTCGCTTCGGCCGATTCCTGACCGGAATCGGCCGCACAACGACTCCTGCACGGAACCGGTGCCGGCCGAGAGTTGGTCGGCACTTTGACGCCGATCCGGCGACTTGTTACGATCAGCCTGTCCTGCATCGCCCGGCGTCTGACTTGCGCCGGTGCTGACGGCGAGGGGGAAGACCATGTACCTGGAGCGGATCGACAGTCCGCAGGATCTCAAGCGCCTGACGCTCCCGGAACTCGAGAAGCTCGCTGAGGAGATCCGTGAGGCGATCATCGAGGTCGTCCTCGGCAAGACCGGCGGCCACTTCGCTCCGAATCTCGGTACGGTCGAACTGACGCTGGCTCTCCACTACGTATTCGATTCTCCGCACGACAAGGTCGTTTGGGACGTCGGCCACCAGGCCTACCCGCACAAGCTGGTGACCGGTCGTCGTGACCGGTTCCATACCATTCGCCAGGAAGGTGGACTGAGCGGATTTCTGCAACGCGAGGAAAGCCCGCACGACCAGTTCGGCGCCGGGCACGCCTCGACGTCGATCTCCGCAGCACTCGGCATGGCGGTCGCCGGGAAACTCCGCGGCGAGCGCTATCACACGGTCGCAGTCATCGGCGACGGTGCGCTGACCGGCGGGATGGCCTACGAGGCGCTCAACCATGCTGGGGCGCTCCAGGTCCCGCTCATCGTCGTCCTCAATGACAACGAAATGTCGATCGCGCCCAACGTCGGTGCGCTCGCCAAGTACCTCACGCGCATCAGGACCGACGCGCGCTACCGCCATGCCAAAGCCGAGGTCGAGCGCCTGCTGCGCCGGCTTCCCCAAGGCGAGCGATTGGTCGAACTGTCGCACCGGTTCCTCGACGGTCTCAAGGAAGTCGTCTACCGGACGATGATCTGGGAGGAACTCGGGTTCACCTACATCGGCCCGATCGATGGGCACAATCTCCGCGAGCTGATCGAAACCTTCCAGCTCGTCAAGACGATACCCGGTCCGGTCTTCGTGCACGTCCTCACGGTAAAAGGCAAGGGCTACCAGCCTGCGGAACACGATCCGTTCAAGCACCATAGTGCAGCAGTCAAGGTCCCGGGTGCACCGCCGAGTCCGCCCCGCTACCAGGACGTCTTCGGCGAGACGCTCGTCCAGCTAGCTGCCAAGGACGAGCGTATCGTGGCGATCACCGCCGCGATGCCGGACGGCACCGGCCTCCTCCCCTTCGCCGCCGCCTACCCTGACCGCTTCGTCGACGTGGGGATCGCCGAGCAACATGCCGTGACCTTCGCTGCTGGGCTGGCGACGCAGGGCTTGCGGCCGGTCTGTGCGATCTATTCGACGTTCCTCCAGCGTGCCTACGACCAAGTCATCCACGACGTCTGCATCCAGAAGCTCCCGGTCGTCTTCGTGATGGACCGTGCCGGTCTCGTCGGCGAGGACGGGCGCACCCACCATGGCGTCTTCGACGTCGCCTATCTCCGGTGTGTCCCGAACATGGTCCTCATGGCCCCCAAGGACGAAGACGAACTCCGCCACATGTTGGCCACTGCCATCGCCTACGAGGACGGGCCGATCGCCCTCCGCTACCCGCGGGGAAGTGGCGTGGGTGTGCCGTTGCTCGGCGAACCACGCATCCTGCCGATCGGCCGGGCCGAGCTCCTCCGCGAGGGACCTGACGTCGCGATCGTGGCCCTCGGCGCGACGGTACTTCCGGCCGAACGTGCAGCCGACATCCTCGCCGAACAGGGCATCCGGGCGACCGTGATCAACGCCCGCTTCGTCAAGCCGCTCGACCGCTCGCTCATCCTCGATGCCGCGCGGGAATGCGGTTGCCTGGTCACTGTCGAGGAAGCGCAGCTCGCCGGTGGCTTCGGTAGCGCGGTGCTCGAGACACTCAACGACGCCGATCTGCGCCTACCAGTGCTGCGCATCGGGCTACCCGACCGGTTCTTCGACCACGCATCGCAGGCATCGCTCCGGCGGCAAGCTGGCATCGACGCGGAATCGATCGCCAGCCGGACACTCGCTTTCCTGGCCACGCACGGTCGCATCGGTACCGCTACGACGCACGAGCAGTGAGCGGGACGACGATCGAACTCGATCTGGTGCGGCGAGCCCTCGAGCGGCTCGGAGAGCCGTTCTCGCCGGAGCGCGAGCGCGCTTTTTGCCGGTACGCGGAGCTCCTCCTCGAGTGGAACCAGCGCGTCAACCTCACCGGGCTGGAGGACTGGCCATCGATCGAGCGACGACTCATCGTCGAATCGCTCGCGTTGCTCCCGTGGGTGGATCGGGCTTGCAACGGCGTTCCGACCTGTCGGATGATCGACGTCGGCAGCGGTGCCGGAGTTCCTGGCATCCCGCTCGCGCTGGTGCGTCCGCAGCTCGCGGTCACGCTGCTCGATGCGACTGCCAAAAAGGTGCGGTTCCTCGAGCACGTCGTTCAGGAACTCAGGCTCCAGCACGTGCGACCGATCCACGAGCGCGCCGAAACGCTCGCCCACCGCCCTGACCACCGGGGACGCTACGATCTCGCGACAGCCCGGGCACTCGCGCACCTCGCGACGGCGCTCGAACTCACGCTCCCATTCCTGCGACCGGGTGGGCTGGCCCTCTTTCCGAAGGGTACCGAGATCGAGCAGGAACTCGCCGAGAGTCGCTCAGCGCTCGACCAGCTGGGGGGCGAGCTGCTGGCGGTCGACTCGTTACCCCTCGCCGACCTCGGCGGCACAGCGAGTACCATCGTCGTCGTGCGAGCCGCCCGGGCGTGTCCGCCACGATTCCCCCGACGTCCCGGGATTCCGGCCAAACGCCCACTACAGTAACGGAGAGAACGAGGGAGCGAACCGATGGCCATTCGACCCGAACGCATCGTCATCGTCGGTGGTGATGCGGCCGGTATGAGCGCCGCCGCACAACTGCGCCGGATGCGCCCGGAGGTCGAGATCGTCGCGTTCGAGCGCGGTCATCACACGTCATACGCCCTCTGCGGTCTCCCCTACTACGTGGCTGGTTACGTGGACGACACGGCGCAGCTCGTCGCGCGGACACCCGAGGCGCACCGTCGCAACGGCATCGATGTCCGGCTGCGCACCGAAGTCGTGGCGCTCGATCTCGAGCGTCGCGAAGTCGTCGCCTACGATCACGAACGACATCGGGAGTATCGCGAGCCGTTCGACCAGCTGGTTCTGGCGACCGGTGCCCGCCCCCGCCGGCTGGCGCTGCCGGGACGGGACGCTGCTGGCATCTTCACCCTGCACAGCCTCGAAGACGCGGAGGCGCTCGCCACTTGGCTCCAGCAGGAGCGACCCCGACGGGCCGTGGTGGTCGGTGGAGGCTACATCGGTATCGAAGCAGCCGAGGCCTTCCGAGCTCGCGGGCTCGAAACGACACTCATCGAGGCCGCTCCACATGTCATGCCGCTGCTCGATCCGGACATGGCCGAACTCGTCGAGCAGGCCCTTCGTGCCGACCAGGTCACCGTCCTCACCGGAACACCGGTCGAAGCCTTCGCGACCAGGAATGGCCGCGTGACGGGCGTTCTGACCCCGCATGGCGAGGTTCCAGCCGACGTCGTCGTCATCGGGATCGGTGTCGAGCCCAACAGCGACCTCGCCCGCGATGCTGGTATCGCGCTCGGCGACCGCAACGCGATCCACGTCGACCAGCACTGCCGCACTTCCGTGCCCGGTGTGTGGGCAGCCGGGGACTGTGCGGATGCGTATCACCGCCTGCTCGGTCGCTCCGTGTACTTCCCGCTGGGGACGACCGCGAACAAGCAGGGGCGCATCTGCGGACTGAATCTCGGCGGACGCCCGGCCCGTTTCCCGGGTATCGTGGGCACCGCGATCACGCGCTTCGGTGAGACCGAGATCGCACGCACCGGCCTCAGCGAGCGCGAGGCACGCGAAAGCGGTTTTTCGATCGTCGTCGGCAACGCACGCTCGACGACCCGCTCGGGCTACTTCCCCGGTGCCAGCTGGATGACGGTCAAAATGGTCGCCGAAGAGGGAACCGGACGCCTGCTCGGTGCCCAGATCGTCGGTGGCCCGGGTGCTGGGAAACGGATCGACACCGTCGCGACGGCACTGACGGCCGGCATGACGCTCGAGGAATTCATCTATCTCGACCTCGCCTACGCGCCACCCTTCTCGCCCGTCTGGGATCCGGTCGTCGTCGCTGCGCGCAAGCTCGCCCGCGAGGTATGACATGTCGCACCGAGGCGGTGCCTCTTCGCCCTGGCCTGGAGTACACGTGCTCCGCCACCTTGCGATTCCTGTGCGGGACGGCACGACACTCCGTGCCGACGTCTACCTTCCCGCCGACGGCCGTGGACCGTGGCCCGTCGTCGTCGAATACCTTCCCTATCGCAAGGACGACCTGACTGCAGCGCGATGGAACGTCCCGGTGGCGCTGGCCCAGCGAGGCATCGCGGCAGTCCGCCTCGACGTGCGCGGCACCGGCTCGTCGGAAGGACTCGCGAGCGACGAGTACAGCGAAGCGGAAATCGCTGACGGATGCGAGGCGCTCGCCTGGCTCGCCGGGCAACCGTGGTGCAACGGTCAGCTCGGACTCTGGGGCACGTCGTACGGTGCCTTCAATGCGTTACAGATCGCGATGCGCCGTCCTGCCCCGCTCGCAGCGATCGTCGCACACGCTGGAA
Source organism: Thermomicrobium sp. 4228-Ro (assembly GCF_026241205.1). Classification (NCBI taxonomy): domain Bacteria; kingdom Pseudomonadati; phylum Thermomicrobiota; class Thermomicrobia; order Thermomicrobiales; family Thermomicrobiaceae; genus Thermomicrobium; species Thermomicrobium sp. 4228-Ro. The sequence goes on along the minus strand of NZ_JAPFQM010000001.1, from coordinate 1,723,790 downwards.
GCGACGACCGCTACGCGACCGATGTCCACTACTGGGGTGGCTGCCTGCAGGCACTCGAACTCCTGAGTTATCCGCTGTGGATGATCGCGATGAATGGGCTGCCACCAGATCCCGAGATACCCGGCCTCGACTGGCTGGGACAGTGGCGGCGAAGACTCGAAGCGACTGAACCCTGGCTCTTCCACTGGCTCCGCCACCAACGCCGCGACAGGTACTGGCTACGCGGCTCGGTCGCCGCCGACTACGACGCGATCGCCTGCCCGGTTTTCGTCATCAGTAGCTGGCACGACGGGTACACCGATGCTGCCTGGCGCATGTTGGAGCATCTCGCAGTGCCACGACGCGGGCTCATCGGTCCGTGGACGCACCAGCGCCCTGATGCCAGCCCGATCGGCCCTCGCATCGACTTCCTGCACGAACTCGTCACCTGGTGGCAACAGTGGTTCGCCGGAGACACACCCGAAGACGTGCCTCTGGTACGTTTCTACCTGCAGGACGCCTACCGCCCCGAACGGTTCCCCCGTTCCATACCGGGGCAGTGGCTCGCCAGTGATCGCTGGCCGCCACCGGGTATCGAGGAACGCACGTGGTATGCGACGAGTCGCCGATCCCTCAGTCCGTCACCGCAGTTCGGGAGCACGGTCTTGCCATTCTTCAACGATGTCCGAGTCGGCGCAGCCGGTCCTACCTGGTGTCCGACCGAGCCTCCCGACTCCCTGGCCGACGACCAGCGACTCGACGACCTCTTCGCCCTTACCTTCGAGAGCGAGCCGTTACCCGAGCCGCTCACGATCCTCGGTATACCGGTCCTGCGTGCCGAAACGACCGCCGCAAGCCCGGTAGCCTTCCTCTGTGTCCGGTTGAGCCATCTCTGGCCGGACGGAGCTGCCACCCTCGTCACCCGTGGGGCACTCAACCTGACGCGACGCAATGGTCTCGACCGCTGCGACCGTCTGGTACCTGGCGAGTGGATGACGGTCACGGTACCGCTCAAGGCATGCGCGTACCGTATCCCAGCCGGACACCGCCTCCGCCTCTCGCTGAGCGGCGCGGACTTCCCGACACTCTGGCCGGCACCCTTTCGCACCGCGCAGTGGGTTCGCGTCGGCGGTCGAGCACTGGAGCTGCGTCTTCCCGTCCTCACCGATCTCAGCCAGCTTGCAACGGTCTCCTTCGAGCCACCGACAGTGCTTCCCACAACCGCGGAGACGCAGTCGGACCGTCCGACGCTCGAAACGTTCACCGACCATATCGCGCATCGCACTGGCATTCGGCGATCTACGGAGAGTATCGTTCGTCCTGTCGGCCGAGCGATCACAGCCAGCGAGCGCACCGATCTCGAACTGTGGGCCGATATCGACGAGCCTGCTCGCTGTTTTGCATCCGGTCAACAACGGTTCCGGATCGATTGGCGAACCGGAACAGCCGAGACCGTTGCCAGACTCTCGCTCACGAGTTCGGCCGACCGACTGTCTCTCGTCGTCGAACTCGAGGCATCCTGGAACAGCCAGCTGGTCGCAGCACGCCGCTGGAGCGAAACGTTCGAGCGCGATGCACTGTGACCGAAGTCACTCTGCACACGGTACGCTCTTGACGGGACGAGGCAAAACCGGTAGAGTGGGCTCGGTTGGCACGATCAGGCAACGGAGCGAAGCCAGCGTAGCCCCTTCGGCATTACAGCGCTGCCATCGTGCTCGCTCCGTGTCTTCGAAGGCAGGGGAGCGAAGAGAACGGCGAATGGATAATTGAGGATGGTCGTTCGTCTGATCCTGCGGCGACTCTTCTTTCTCGTCTTCGTGCTGCTGGGACTCTCGCTGATCACCTTCACCCTCTCGCATGTCGTCCCGCGCGATCCAGCACGGATCATCGCTGGCCCGCGGGCGAGTCCCGAAGCGGTCGAGAAGATCCGCCAGGAATACGGGCTGGACCAGCCGCTCTGGCGACAGTACGTCCGCTACCTCAGCGGGCTTGTCCACTTCGATTTCGGTAAGTCCTTGACCTCGCGGCGGCCTGTTTCCGAAGACCTCGCTCGCTACCTCCCGGCCACGATCGAGCTGGCGCTCTATTCGATGGCCTTCGCGGTCGTCCTCGGCATCCCGCTCGGTGTGCTCTCGGCCGTGCGGCGAAACTCGCTTCTCGATCTCGTCGGCCGCACCATCTCGATCCTCGGTCTTTCGGTACCCTCGTTTTGGCTGGCGCTCGTCTTGCAGTTCTTCCTCTTCGCGCAACTCGGCCTGCTACCTGACGGCCAACGACTCCCGGTCGGGGTCCGCGAGCCCCCGCGCATCACGGGACTCTACACCGTCGACGCGCTGCTCCACGGCAACGTCGGCCTCTTTCTCCTCGCCCTCAAGCACCTGCTGATGCCCTCCGTCGTCCTGGGGCTCGCCGCGGTGGCCATCGTCACCCGCATGGTCCGATCCGGCATGTTGGAGGTGCTCGGTCAGGATTACATCCGCACCGCGCGGGCCAAGGGGCTCCAGTCCCACACGGTCATCCTCCGCCACGCCCTCAAGAACGCCCTGCTGCCGGCCGTCACCGTCATCGGACTGCAGTTCGGCCTCTTGATGGGTGGAGCGGTCCTCGTGGAGATCATCTTCTCCTGGCCAGGGATCGGTCGCTACGCCTTCCAGGCGATCCAGAATTTCGACTACAACGCTGTCATCTCGGTCACGCTCGTCATCGGTGCCGCCTACGTCTTCGTCAACCTCCTCGTCGATATCGTGTATGTCCTGCTCGATCCACGGATCCGGGTGACCTGAAATGGAGCGGACGACGGTCGCACCGACCCGAACGATCAGGATCGCTGGCGAGCGCCCCGCGCGGCGCCGGACCGCGTTCGGTGCCGTTCGGGAGTTCCTGGCTCAGAGTCCATTGAACGTCATCGGTGTCGTGTTGATCGGCATCTTCCTTTTCCTCGTCGTCTTCGGTAGTGCGCTCGCTCCGCATGACCCGGTGCAACCGAACATTGTGGTGAAGCTGCAGCCGCCTTCGTCCACCTACTGGTTCGGTACCGACGAACTCGGCCGCGACGTCTTGAGCCGGGTGATGAGCGGCGCCAAATACTCGCTCGGCGTCGCCTTCATCATCCTCTCCATCGCGGTCGTCGTCGGCACCGTGGTGGGACTGATCGCGGGCTATGTCGGTGGCCTCGTCGACGAGCTCCTGATGCGCCTCACCGATCTCTTCCTGGCCTTTCCGGCTCTGGTACTCGCCATGGCGATCGCTGCGACGCTCGGACGAAACCTGCAGAACACGGTGATCGCGCTCACTGCCGTCTACTGGCCGTGGTACGCGCGTTTGGTCCGCGGACAAGTCCTCTGGCTCAAGGAACGCGAGTTCGTCGAAGCGGCAAGGGCGATCGGGGCGACACCGCTCCGGATTCTCTGGCGGCACATTTTGCCGAACACGCTCGCGGTGATCATCGTCCAAGTGACGCTCGACATCGGCTACGCCGTGCTAGCGACCTCCGGCCTCTCCTTTCTCGGCCTCGGCGCCCAGCCGCCGACCCCGGAATGGGGTACCATGATCGCTGGTGCTCGCACGTTCTTCCGCGAAGCCTGGTGGTACATCACGTTCCCTGGGCTCGCGCTCACCTTGACGGTGCTGGGCTTCAACCTGCTCGGCGACGGACTGCGTGACTTTCTCGATCCGCGCACGCGACGACGGTAGGAACCGAGAGGAGGAGGACGATGGACCCACGACGACCGGAAGATGCGCTCGGACTGCTCCTGGCCGCTCGGAGCGGCCGGCTCACCCGTCGGCAGGTCCTCAGCCGGGGACTCGCCCTGGGACTCTCCACGTCGACGATCATGGCGCTCCTCTCCGCTTGTGGTGGCGGTGGTGGCGAGGCCACCCCGACCGCAGCTCCAGCCGCAACGCCCCAGCCTGGCCAGACGCCGACCGGTGAACGGCGCGAATCGCAGAACCGGGAGTTCGTTGCGCTCTTCTTCGGCGGCGTTCCCGACCTCGACCCACAGTCGGCCTATGACAACCAGGCCTCGGCACTGTTCCTCGCCTGTTACGAGATGCTCATCCGGCTCAAGGGCGAATCGACGTTCGACTACCAGCCGATGCTGGCCCGCGAGTGGTCGCACAACGAGGACTTCACCGAGTTCACCTTCAAGCTCCCAGCAAATGCCGTGTTCCACGACGGATCGCCCTGCGATGCCGATGCCGTCAAGCGCTCCTTCACGCGCTTCCTGAAGATGGGCCGCGGGCCGGTCAACGTCATCTCTCGCTTCGTGGAAGATCCGGACCAGCAGATCCAGGTCGTCGATTCCACGACGATCAAGTTCGTCATGACCAAGCCGCAGCCCCTGTTCCTCGCTGCCATGGCGTCCGAGTACGGCCCGCTGGTGGTCTCGCCGAAGGCGTGGGACGAGCACAAGACGGCCGACGACGAGTTCGCGCACGACTGGTTCAGCCAGAACATCGTCGGCACGGGCCCCTACAAGCCGGTCGAACTCTTGCAGCAGGAACGGTTCGTCTTCGAGCGCTTCGAGAACTACCACAGCGAGGCACCCTTCTTCGACCGGATCATCATGCGGGTCGTCCCGGAGGATGCGACCCGCCGCCAACTGATGGAATCCGGCGAGGCGCACGGCTGCGCCTACATCAACCCGGAAGACCTGCTGGCGATGAAGCAGAATCCGAACCTCCAGGTCGTCGAGTACGACACGACCGAGGTCGACTGGATCCGGATGAACTACGCGCTCCTGAACGCCAAGGCGCGGCAGGGTTTCTGCTACGCCTGGCCGTACCAGGAAGTCATCGAGAAGGTCCTGCGCGGCTATGCCAAGCCGATCAACGGACCGATCGCCGACACGGTCATCGGCTATGACCCGTCGATTCCCACCTACACGACCGACCTCCAGAAAGCCAAGCAACTCCTCACTGAGGCTGGGATCAAGGAAGGCGATACCTTCACCTACATGTACTCGAGCGGTGACCAGACGGATGCCGCGATGGCGCAACTCTTCCAGGCCAACCTGGCCCAGATCGGCATCCGCCTGGAACTCCAGCAGGTCGAGCGGGCAGCGCTGCTCGAGCTCGCCTACGGTGATACGCCACCGGAGCAACGCCCGCACTTCATGTCGGGTGGCTGGTGGCCGGACTACAACGACTCCTGGAACCAGATCTATCCGAACTACCACTCCGATTCGGTCGGATCCAAGGGATCGAACGCGATGTTCTACCGGAACCCGGAAGTCGACCGGTTGATGAACCAGCTCAAGGATGCCGCGACTGAAGACGAGATCCGTCGTCTCACCGGACAGATCGTCAAGATCCTGACCTGGGACGACCCGGCAGCGATCTTCTACGCGCAGATCAAGAAGGCGACGGTGCTGCAGAAGGACATCCGTGGCTACGTGCCCAACCCGATCTACATCAACAGCTACAACTTCTGGGCCATGTGGCGCGAGGCGATGTAGGGGCGCAGGTACCGCGGACGGGTCATCTCGTCCGCGCCAGCGACGCATCGAGCGGGCCCGCCGGAAGCCGAGGAATCACGGCGGGCTCGTTTCGTCCGCTCGCTGAAAGACTCGGGAGCTGCCCGACCCAGCGGCGCACCGTCCGCGCGCCGAGGCTGCGACTGGGTCGCTTCGGCTGCATGCACGGAGCGTGGGGCTCGGCCCGGCGACGCGTTGCCGGACCGTGCGAGCGCACGCTCGGGACGGCACGCTGCGCGAGCGGCTCGCGAGAACGCGCCCCGCATCCCCTCGCTCACTGGGGCGGAGCCAAGCGGTGCACGAGCTCTTCGGCCTCTCGGCGTAAGCTCCGCCAGCGGGCCTGCAGTTGCTCGACCGAGAGCGCACGGAGTTCTTCCCAGTGAGGGTCGTCCTCCCGTGCCTCGAGCGGCTGCTGGCTCCCGACCAAGCGGAGCAGCGGTGCGAACGGATACCCGTGGCGCGCCAACCCGCGCACCGCTTCTCTGCCGAACGTCAATGGGTCGTGCCCGCCGGCCAACGCGGGCTTGCGACCGAGCGCGATTTCGACCAGGGCCGCTTCGACCAGCACCTGGCGCGCCCGCTCGAGCAGCTGCGTGTCGAGCAGCTCTCGCTGGCGCCGCTCGTGCTCGGCGTACCGGTCGTGCTCCCTGGCGAGCCGTGCGGAAAAGTCCGCCTCGGCTGCAGCCAACCCTGGCGGTTCCACGGTCGCCGCTCCGGTCGGCTGCGCCTCTTCCAACTCGCTCAGTGTGCGCACCCAGACGGCCCGATCACCCTCGACCCGGTAGTACCCACAACGGGGTGGTGGCCCAGCGTGTTCCAGCCGCACGATGCCGGGTGCAGGCGCGCTACCGCTCGCGTCCACCTGCTCGAGCAGTTCCAGCAAGAACGGATCACCGTAGGTCAGGAAGCGGACCGTGCCGCTGTGGCGGTCGTACACCTCCGGATCGAAGGTGACTGCCTCGAGCCGGTCATGCCAGCTGACCAGCCAGGCCCCAACGATCTCCGGATGCGGCCGGAACCGCTCGGCCAGGCCAGGGAGCGTGGGCACGACCCGCTCGAGATCGGCCAGCGAAACCGGTGTCCCGATGGTCTCGCGGAAGGTCTCGTCGTAGAGCGTAGCGTCGAGGTCGAGCGAGGCTTGCTCGTGCGCGTCGAGACGCCGCTGGATCTCGGCGATCTCGTCCCGCAGCACCTGCTCGCGCGTCTGCCGCGGCTGCAAGGCGACGCGCTGGATGCTGCGCGCCACCTGCGTGAGGATCGGTTGGAGAGGGCCTACCACCGTTTCGAACCAGTCGATCCGGTCGCTGAGACGCCGGTAGATCTCCGCCTCGACCGAGTCGGCGTAGAAGAAGTTCAGGATATCGACCCGGGGATACCGCTGGCCGATCCGATCGAAGCGACCGATCCGCTGCTCGACCCGCATCGGGTTCCAGGGCAGGTCGTAGTTGACGAGTGCGCCACAGGTCTGCAGGTTGAGCCCCTCGCTCGCGGCATCGGTGCAGAGCAGGATCGTCACGTCACGCCCCTCGCGGAAGGCGTTCTTGATCTCCTCCTTCGTCACCGGCACCCAATGGCCGCCCCGCCAGCGCTCGCCGCCCCGGCCCGAGTAGCAGGCCACCCGGCTGCCATACACGGCGACGAGGCGCTCCCTGAGGTAGTCCATGGTGTCGGTGTACTGGGTAAAGACAGCGACCGTCTCGTGACGGCGGAACAACTCCTGCAGCTGCTCGTGCAGGCAGGCGAACTTCGAGTCCTCGCCGAGACGCGCCAGCTCAGCCACGAAATCCTCGAGATAGGCGATCTCGTCCCGGTAGGCCTGGGCCAGACCTTCCGGCAACGATGCCAGCGTTTCGCTGATGTCCAGCTCGAGTTCCTCGTCCTCGACGTCCTCGTCCGAAATCCCCAGATCCGGCCGTTGTTGCCGCAGATACTGCAACCGACGTTCCAGGCTACAGCGGGCAGCGAAAAAGCTGGACGTCAACCGCCGGCGGTACACCGTCATCACGAAGCCGAGACCGGGTCGCTCCGCCTCGTACCGCCCGTAGAACTGGCTCGTGTACTCCTCGATCCGCTCGTAGAGCTCCCGTTCGACTGGGCTCATCTCGATCCAGACCGGTCGCGGGTGGCGCGTCGGGATCTGGGCCTCCAGCAATCCCCGCTCGACGTACCGGCGGAGGAGCGCACGCGTGTGCCGGAACATCACGCGCCGCAGCGGCGTATGGCGCCGGAGTCCGCTGAACAGCCACTGCCGCTGCGGCGGCGATAGGTGATGCGGCGACCGCTGGGATTCGCCGGACAGGATCCGGCGTACCTCCTCCCAGCCGACGACGTCCAATGCCTTCTCGGCCTCCCGGGCGAAGACCGGATCGAGCCCTTGCAGCCGGACCTCTTCCCGCACCAGCCCGAGGACGAAGGACCAATCGAGCTCGGCGGGGCCGCGCCGGAGTTCCTCGTAGAAGCGGAGGAACGCGCTCGGGCTGGCACCCCAACGCCCGCCGAGTCCGAGCAAGACGAGCAGGTCCCACAGCTCGATCGGATGCAGCTGCATGGGCGTGGCCGAAAGCAGCCACAGGCCACGGGTGCGCTCGCTCAGCTGGCGCAGCAGCGCCAGCAGGCGGTTCGGCTGGTCCAGGCCGCGTTCGAACCCGCCGCGCCGCGCGTGGTGTGCCTCGTCGACGACGACGAGGTCCCACGGGCCAGCGTCCAGCACGTCGGCGCTGCGATCGCGTCGCTTCGCCAGCTGGCTCGAGACGAGGAAGACCGGCTCACTGGCGAACGGATTCGCGGTGCGCGGCTCCCAGGCTCCTCCCCGGACGGACCAGAACTTCCCGTCCTCGTAGCGCGGGACATCGAGACAGAACTTCTCGTACAGCTCCTCCTGCCACTGGCGGATGACGCTGTGCGGTACCAGAAGGAGTGCCCGCTGCACGCGCCGGTCGAGGACGAGCTGCCGCAGCGCCAGCCCGACCTCGATCGTCTTGCCCAGCCCCACCTCGTCGGCCAGCAAGAACCGCTCCGGAAACCGCTCGATCAACGCCCGGCTGACGCGCAGCTGGTGCGGCCACGGCTGGATCGCCGCCGTCGCGACGCCGAGACCTTCGGCCCCGACCAGGAGCGGCGCGTCCCGCAGGAAACGGGCCAGCAGCACCGCCCGAGCGTCGCCCCGCTCGACCGTATAGCCTTCTCGCTGTTCCCGCACACCGACCGTCCGTTCCAGAGGGTCCCGCACCGGGGGCGCCGAGGGCCGGTACCGCAGCAATTCAGCCCGGACGGCCTCGGGAAGGGGCAGGCTGATCCAGCCGGGCTCCGCGTTCGTCCACAACCGCTCGAAGCGGTGCACGACTTGCTCGAGATACGGTCGGCTGGTGTCCCAAGAGAAGTAGACGGCGAACTGCTCGTAGTTGTGTTGCCAACCGTGAACCGATTCGTTCACGCTGCCGCTGAAGGCGATCCGGTCACCGTGCGCGTCGGTGAAGACGCCTTCCTTGGCATGGAAGTACTCTTCGGCTCGCTCGGCGGGTAACGGGCGGCCGGTCGCATCGCACGGGAGGACGACGCGGACTTCCAGAAGCCCTTCCGCCACCATCCAGGCCAGCGCGGCCAGCCGGTCCCGCATCAGCTCGTCCTCGGGCGTCGTCAGCCGGGCCAGCAGGCGCTGTCGGACGACCGCGGCGAGTTCCTCCCCCGCGACGATCGCGTCGACGTCCTCCGGTTGCAGGTCCGCCCCGACCAGCAGGCGCATCCGGCCGCCGTTCTGGATCAGCCGGGCGATACCGGCAGCAGCGATAGCGAGCGCCGAACTGGAGAAGAATCCGGCCGAACGGTCGTAGGCCACGCTCCGCTCCAGCGCCGGCAAGTAGAACTCGTGCAGCCGGTCGTCCGCGGGACCGTAAGTGATGCGGAACGGGTACGCCCGTAAGCAGCCCACCGCGACCTCACTCCACTGCCTCGTCGTCCTCCTCGCCGCTCGCCTCGTCGAAGAGCGACCGCTGGACCTCCCGGGCGACCGGTTCCGGCTCGGGCGGCACCTCGAGCTCCGGGAAGAGCGCGAGCCGCATGGCGTCGAGCACTTGCGCTTCCGGGAGCAGGAAGGTTCCCTCCCTCCCCCGCGTGCGCGGGACCGCCTCCAGCAAGGCCTGGAGCAGCTGGCGGAACTCCGACGACTGCAGGAGTCCGGCCCGCCGCAGGAACTCCCGGCAGGCGCCCGCTCCGTCCTCAGCGTAGAGCACCAGCGCAGCGTGGGCGGCATCGACCAGGCGCGCGAACGACGTCGCCCCGGGATCCACCGCCCGGCGACGGACCCGCTCGCTCGGCTCCAGCAGCCGTACCGTATTGCTGCGTCGCTCGACCAGCCGCGCGCCGCGAATGATGTCGGCATCGAGGTCGAGCCCGACCGCCAGGGCCAGCTTGCGCGCCTCGTCGGCCGGGAACTCGCGTGCCCGGAAGGTATCCCAGGCGAAGAGGTACCAGTCGGTCGCGGCATCGAACCGTGCGCTCTGCCCGTGCAGGAGCCGCTCGCGGCGCAAGCGCAGCACCTCCTCGCGAGCTAGATCGAGCGCTGTCTCCGGCCGCAGGACGAGCGGCTTCCCGGTCTTCGGATCGACCTCGCTGGTCAGGGCCGGCCAGCGCGCCGAGATGACCGAGAGCGCTGGCCCGAAGGCGGCCAGGAGCAGGTCGACCCCGCCGATCCCGAGCGCAGCCAGCTCCTGCGCCCGCTCGCGCACCCGCCGGATCAGCACGCCGCGCAGCTCGTCCCACCAGACCGGCCCGTCGCCCGGCGGGCGCTTGCGGCAGGCGAGGAGGATGGTGCTCTGGGCTGCGTTCTTCTTGGCCTGGTGCAGGCTGTGCTCGCTCTCGGTATGCACCGGCCAGGAGGCGACGATCTGGAAGCCCGCTTCGATGAGCGCCGTCGCCAGGGCGTCCCAGGCCTCGACCTGCTTGTGGGTGAACAGGACGGTGAGGACACCGTCGGGCCGCAGGACGCGGCTGCACTCCCGGAAGATCGCCTGCATCTTGCGCTCGTAGTCCTGGCGGGCCAGCTCGCGGGCCGGGCGGCTCCCACCCAGCCCCGCGAAGCGCACCGGATTGGCGACCGCCTCGGCGTCCTTGTCGGTGAGCGGCCTCGCGAACCAGTCGGGATAGAGGTGGCCGACCGTCCGCTTGAGCCAGACGTAGAAGTAGTCGGAGAGCTCGGCGTACTGGACATTGTCGTAGTACGGCGGGTCGATGCAGACCAAGTGGACGGAACCGTCAGCGAGATGACCGAGGTGGCGCGCGTCCCCCTGAGTGATGCGCAACCTTTCGACCGGCGGCCGACCGGTGCGCTGCCACAGCGGGAGCCGGGTAGGCTGGGCCAAGCGGGCGATGCCGCGGTAGGCATCGACCACCTGGTCGATCGCCCAGTCGAGCCCCTTGCCGGCGGCGACCACCGCCATCTCGGCGAAACTCCACTTCATGCTGAAGTCGTGGCGTTGAAACGTGTGCCCAAGCACTTGGCGATTCGGGTGCCACGTGCACTGCCGTGAGTTCCAGTCCGCCAGCTTGTCGAGCGCGAGCGCGAGGTACGTGACGACAGCGCGAGCCCGGTCGGGCGGGAGCTCCGCCCGGATCGCCGGCTCGAGCGCGCGCAGCGCCTCGACCGCCGTTCCCAGCGCCAGGAGCTGGCGCGGGGCGAACAGGTCGCGCCAGCGGGTCATGCCGTAGCGGCGCGGTCGCGGGTCGCTGCTCGCCTCCGGAATCTCCTCGTCGGGTACGAGGTCGCGGGCGAGCCAGCCGGGGAGACGCCGGGTGAGTTCCTGCTCGGCCGCGGCGGCAGCCGCCAGGTCGGCCTCGTTCGGCAACCGGAAGTCGACGCCGCGCGGGGTCTTGACGACGACGGCATAGAGCTGCTGGCCCATCCGCCCGGCCTGGGCCTCGCGCTTGATGTACTCGTCGTCGACCACGTCACCCGTCCAGGGGGAAACGGCGACGCCGCGGCGGATCGTCCCCTGGTCGCCGAGCGCGTCGGCCTCGCGGCCGCGCACGATCGCGAAGCGGCAGGTGGGCCAGTCGGGGTGGGCGAGCAGCCGCACGGCGACGCGGGCACGGTCGTCGCGCTGCAGCCACCAGTTGGGGGAGAGGGGGATGGGCTTGCCGGTCTGCGGGCAGGCGACCGTGCGCGCCCAGAGGTAGGTTAACGGCTCCTCTATCGAGTTCATTCCTACATAGAAATTGCCTATCGAGGCACGTACGTACTCACTCAGCCTGTGCCCCCATCGTACCAGGTCAGTGACCAAATCGTCACCGAACCTAGACGGATAATCGAGAGTAGCAAGCAAGATTACGCTCGCCACCGGATTCAGCTCGTTGGCGTGAACGGTTAAGCCCAAACGGAGCGCTTCGAGCGGGATAGATCCTCCGCCAGCGGTCGGATCCAGCACAGCAATTTCCGGGCTCTCCCATGTAGCTTGGAAGACACTCGAGAGTTCTTCGGCTTCACGGTCAGACAAGTTGAAAGTAAAAGCTCTCCCGTGCGTGAAAGGGTTGTCGATACGTTTTCCTATCGCCCTCGCCTGTTGGATCGTCCTCCAGGCAGAGGCTAATTCCCCGTGGATCCCCAGCAACCAGCGCACCCAGGCGTGGTAGGCGTCGCGGGTGGGGAAGCGCTGGCGCAGCGGCTCGGGCCAGTCGGGCTGCCAGGCGGGGAGGAGACTCGCCAGCACCGCCGCGCGGCTGACCACCAGCGGCCGCCGCGCCCACCAGACGTGGAGGCGGTTGGGCGGGGGATGCTGGCCAGTGCTGTTCTCACGTCGCGCCTCGATCCCTACCTCCTGGATCGGCAGCCAGTCTTCGATGAGGAGTGGGCGACTGGCCAGAGCAGTTTCCCGATTCATCTGCCCTCCAACCATCGCGGATGGATCCCCGTCGGCACGAGCATCGATCCAGGACGGGCTCCCTCGCGTATGACCCCGACGCGCTCGACGCTCGTCGGCCCCTCGTGGACGAGGTCGTTCGCCACCTGAGAGAGATTCCCGACCAGGGCCGGCAGTTCAGGACGCCGGGGTCCCGTCTCGTCGCACTGGAACACGCCCGCGACCTTCCTTACGACCGTGCGCGAAAAGAGCGACGGAAGTCGCAGGGAAGGCTCGACGCAGTATGGCGCATCGACGGGGACGACCACGTTGCAGTCCGTGTGGTTCATCAGCGAACCGGAGAACCGTACAGGGGTTTCCGGTCTCTGCAGAACCGTATGGATTTTGCCCAAGATCTCGGCAATTTGTTTCATCTCCTGCACTATCCGGTCGCTCATCGTCTATCGAGCCTGATCCTCGCTGGTGTCGTCCTTCACAAGCATCAGAGTCACCGCAGCACACGCTGGTTCGAAGATGAACTCGAGAAGCGCGACGACGTGTCGGCCTCGATTTCCATCGGAAGCGATCCGGACTTCCATCGATCCCCCTTTATCCTGCCGATCGTTGTCCCCTCCGGCAACCGGACGACCGATGGATCGCACGGCGCGTCGGCTTCCGCACATCCAGGGAACCTGACCAAGATCCTGCCAGAACAGACAGGACGACACAGAGTATGTCATCGGCCGTCCGAGGACACGTCGGCTGGCCCGAGCTGATCCACACTCGCGTCCAACGGCGAGCCATCGCCCGCAGCTCCTCCCTCGGTCGTCGGAGTTCCTACGAGAGACGAGCGGCTGACGCCACTTTTCACGACCGACGTGCCACCACCACGGCGAGGAGGATACTCTCTCAGGTCCTGTCGTTGCGCCCGCGCGCGATGGCTCATCTCTCGTGCGTGACGCCCGTCCGGGCGGTCGAATCCAGCAACGCCTGCAAGAGTCGTGCACAGGTCTCGAGGTCGAGCACCGATATCAGCTCCTCCTGCTTCAGCTCCTCGGGGAGAAAACGGTACGCCGGGGGCAAGGGAACCATCCTCACGAATCGCTTCCATTCCGATCGGACCCGCGAGGCCAAGGCATCAGCCGTACACCGAGCCAAAACGTGAAGCGGCGGCTCGCTCGCGCACCACACGCGCCACGCATCGGCATCGAGCACGCGCGTTCCATGTTTCTGGAGCCAGAGTTCCAGGAGCCGGTTGGCGTTCGTCCCGGCGAACGTGTAGGCGACCCAACGGCCGTCCGGCTCCGGGGCCACCATCTCGCGCGTGGCCAGGAGCGGCTGCAGGACACTTCGGCACCGGCGCAAGCGCTCCCTCGCCGCTTCGGTATATCGGATCGGTAACCGGGCGAGCTCGGCATCGGTCATCGTCAGGACATCCGCGATCGCCCGGGCAACCGTGGCCGATGTCGGTTCCGGCGGTGTCGAGTAGCGGACGAACTGGGCCTCGTTTACCTCGAGATCGCGCACGCGCACGATGGTCTCTTTGACCTCGAGTACCAGCCGCGGTTTGCCGGCAACGACCACGATATTTCCAGGACGAAGTCCACGCGAGTACTCTCTCGGGAGTCCCGCGATCGGAAGGTCTCGCTCCCCGCGCTTCCGCAGGACGAGCGACTCGACCTGCTCGGGGATATTCCCCCAGAAGAGGCCGGTCTCCCACAAGCGATGGAAGCGATCGGTCGGCCACCAGAGCTGACGGCGGGAGTCGAACTCGAGCACGCCTGCCTGCGCCAGACCGTCGAGGATGGCGGCCAATGTCTCGAGCGTCGCGAATGCTGGGGGACGTTCCACGACCCGGAAGAAGCCATCGGCGGCGACCGCACCCCATCGGTGACACAGTGCGAGGAGCTGCTGGACGAGTACGGAATAATGCCGGGGCACGGATACGCTCTCCAGAACGCCATGCACGGCGCAGTGGGTCAGCGCGGCGAAGGTCAATGCGTGCGAGGTCGGATCGGCGTCCCGCCCCGAGGGATAGAACGCGGGACAACCAGCATAGACGATGCACGTCCCGGAACGACGGTTGCCCCTGCCGATCCGTTGCAGGAAGCTCGTCACGGTATTCGGCGCGCCCCACATCGCAACAGCATCGATGTCTCCGATATCGATACCGAGTTCGAGGGTGCTGGTCGCGATACAGACGCCACGGGATGCCTCACGGAAGGTCCGTTCGACATGCTTGCGGTATGTCCCGTGCAACGACGAGTAATGGAGGAGCACAGGAACGTTCCGAACACGCTCGCTCAACTTCCAGGCGAGCCAGTCGCAGTGAACGCGGGTATTCGCGAACACCAGGACTTTTCGATGTCGCTCCAAGATTTCCGTCAACCAGTACGCGGTGATATCCGCGAGTCGTTCGACCGAGTCCGACTCCAAGACATCGAGATGGACGACCAGGTCACGAACACCAGGGACGCTGATGATCCTGAAGGGTGCGTCGCTCCCGCGAAAGAACGCTGCAACCAGCTCGGGCTCGGCGACCGTCGCGGAAAGGCACAGTCGCTGGAGCGGGTGTCGCGTGTACTGCTTCAACCGCTCGAGAAGGCAGCCGAGCTGCACGCCGCGGGGCGTGCCGTAGAACAGGTGCGTCTCGTCGATGACAACCGCCTGGACCTCACGGAGCCGGGCGGTCACGTAGTCGTCGCTGCCCGCGAGCATGACCTCGAGCGACTCAGGAGTCGTCAGAATCATCGCCGGTGCGTCCCGCCCCTGCACGGTTTTCGACTCGCCATGTCGGACTGCCAGCCGCAGGCCACAAGCGCTGAGACGCTCCGATAACCGCACTGCGAGATCGTTGACCAAGGCTCGCGTCGGTGCGATGTACAGCGCGAAGGTCGACTGTGGGTGATCGAGCGCCATCTCCACCAGTGGTGCGACGACTGCTTCGGTTTTGCCGGAACCCGTCGGGGCAATGATCAGGAGATTCTGGCGCTGGAGGACCAACGGGATGGCTCGCTCTTGCACTGGACGCAGTCGGCCGAACGTTCCGAAAAACGCGTCGTACACGCGCGGCAGCATCTCCCGCCCAACCACGGAGAGCCCTCCTGACTAGTTGCGTCGGACATGCGGTCCATCCGACGGTACAAACCGCTGACGCTCGAGCCGCTGCGCTCCTCCCCAACCGCTGGCGACCGCAGCGAGCGTTTCTCCGCGAGTACAACCCCAGAACTCCGCATTACCGGATGCCGAGAAGGCGAGCGAACCGGGTGATACGCGACAGGACATCCGGCGCGCTTTCCGCTCGAAGTGCCGGACGAGAGACGTGTTCGGTCGGCAGCCAGCCGTTCTGCTCCAACACCTCCAGGTGGATGACGACACTCTGCACGAACGTACGCCAGCGCCCAGAGGGTACAGCCGAAGAGGCCTTCCAAGCCTTCTCGAAAATCGGTACCGGACCGATCGGCGGTCGCCAGTCGAACGCGGCACTATGCAACCGCTGGATGCGATACGTCAGTATCAGTGCCGATCTCTCATCCAGGGCTGGAGGGCGAAGGAGGGTACCCCATCGACCTGCCGCACTCAGACCAGACGTCGCGGCTAGTACGAGGACGACATGCGACTCGGGGCCATCGAGCAAATGACGGAGAACCTCTCCGAAGATCGCCCTTTGGTTTCCGGCCAAAAGCGCCACATTCTCCAACTCGTCCAGGCACAAGACGAAGCCGCGAAACCCCTGTGACCGAAGGCTCTGCGTCAACTCTGCCAAGCAACCGCGGAGCTGACGGCGCATGCTGCGATCGGTCCTGTAATCCGGTTGACCGTGCAGCCAGCTATCCCATCGGCGAAGGTCGAGGGCCGGGTAGCTCCACCGGAGTTGCCACAGGATATGTTGGAAGAGCCAGGCGGGCTTATGCAAGCCGATGTTCTGTTGGCGGTCGTGCGTCACGACGACCCAGGCGAAGTGCTGTCGCTCCGCTTCTGTCGCGATCAGTCGCAAAGTATGGCTCTTTCCCTCACCGTAGTCGCCACTGACGACCAGAGGTCTGACTCGCGCACCACGGCCCGCCTGCACCAAAACATTGTCGATTTCCGCCAAGACACCGGTCATTCCAACGCTCAGATAGCGCAGCGCGTCGCGCGGCGGGTACCCGGCTTTGAGAGCGATCAGGGCTCGCCGGCACGCGTGCCGATCGGTCGGTATCTCCTCATCGAGCGCCGAACGCGACATCTGCTTCATCCCACGGAGCATACCGACCTCGTTCGGTACTACGAATCTCTTTCAGGATCTCGCTCTTCGAGGGTATGAGCTCCTCGATGGACAGGTGGGGATTCTGCTGGGCACTATCGAGAACTGTCACGGTGAGTTGCACGAGGAAGCGTGGTGCAGGGACTTCTCCGGTAGCGAGAGCGTGCTCAGCGAAACGATCGAGATACGAATCCCGAACGCGGTCAGCGGCTGGCCACGAGTAGGCTACCGCGTGCACCTGTCGAATGCGTCGCGCCAGCTCGACGAGTTCCTCCTTTCGGAGCGGCAAGTGGTTGAGGTTGATCAACACGGAACGGTAGTCATACTCGGAAAACGATCGAATCAAACCACCGATCCGTTGATAGAGAGCGGGATAACTCGGAATCCCTCTACTCGTATCCAGAATCATTTGTTCCGTAATAGAGAAAATTAGAAGTAACCCTGCTAAGTTATCAGCATTATCCACAAATTGTCGAACGACTTCATAGCACGCATCGCGGACGTTCACCCGCTGATGAAGAATCAGCTCCAGCTCGTCGAAAATCAGCACCAGCCCACTGTAGCCGATATGGCGAAGGAACAGGATCAGCGAGCGCAGCATGGCACGCGCACTGGCACGGTCGATGCGCCCCCGAACGCCCGGTGGGCGTACCGCATCCCCGCCAAACCATTGTAGATAGGGCAGTAGCTCGCCTCGCCTTCCGCCGTTCCTGACCCACTGCTGGAGATAACCTCCGATTGCCTGCCGGAAATCCGGATCGAGTCCACGCAACGCATTCAACTTCGCTAGCTCATTCGATACTTGTCCGGATTCCGCAACCTTCTCACACCAGTAATTCAATAATTCCTCGATGCCGTTCATAGGCGCATTTGCATCTTCGTGTGTGAGATTGTCCATTATCTTCTTCCAAATTGTCTCGAAGCGATCCAGTCGAACATCTTTGGTCAGTGTTACTTCGGAGACGACGAACGCGCGTTCATAGGCTCGTTGCTCCGCTACTCGGAGGAAATGCGTCTTCCCGCTTCCATAGTCACCAGCAATCAACCGCACCGCCGAGAGCGCGTCTGCCCGGACAACATCCAGATACCAGCACATCCCTTCGACCCACCGCCCTCGGCCCACGTGCAGGTAACTGGCGAGGCTCGGTGGTGGCGGGGTACCACGCTTCAACGCCTCGATGATGGTTATGGCATCCCTCCGGCTGAGTGTTTCCATACAGCTCACCCCACATGGACTCGCTGGAAGGAGAGCAATCCGTAGTTTTGCCCGATCCCGGTCCCGAAGTTCACGACGTACAACGAATCCTTGACTTTGCGAATCGGATGCAGGCGTAGCCGCCAGCCATCGACCTCGTCCTGGCCAGTAGCCAGCAACCTTCCGAGATCGACGGCGAACTCGTCAGGCGGATAGGGTCGGAAGTGCCGTGAATCGACGCTTTGGAACGCCTTCGGTGACTGCCGGAGAACGACAACGAATTTGTGGACAGCAAGGATCGGAACAGGCTCCCCGGGACTCCGTTCAGTTCCCGACTGGACGAGCGCGAGCTGGTACGCTTCGAAGAGTTCTTTGGCAAAACGCCCTGCGTGGAACGGTCGATCGAATAACCGCTCGAGTTCTGACCGGATGGCTTCTGCGACGGCATATACGGAAATATCACCAGTGAGTCGACGCGCACGGAATGGAGTCGCTATGGTCGCCTCATATTTTTGATAGTCGACCCGAACCTCGATCAGGCTGCGGATTCGATAGCCATCCTGGAGACGCCCCTCGACCGTCTCGTCAGGACCCAGAATTCGACGCAGCAATCGGGTATAGTCCGTGAGCTGCTCCTCCGCCAAGGTGTCAGCCCAGGAACGCAACGCAGCCACGAGCGCGGCACGTTCGGGTACGACGCTCTCCAGCTTGTCGAGCTTGGCGAGAAGGCCGAAGGGGCGTTCAGCCGCTTGTGGCAAGAGCGCAAGCACCTCTTCCCAGAGCTGACGAGCGCTCCGAGCTGCCTGCTCGACCTGACGGCATTCGCGAATCACCTCACCGATCTCTCGCCGGAACCGGCTCAGTTGCTCGTCACCATTCGTCTCGGCAGGCTCTTCGGTCATACGGATCAAATGGCTCACGAGAACCGACC